>NZ_CP034086.1:2615110-2957646 GCF_003855495.1 Methylocystis rosea
TCTTGCGGAGCGGCGTCTAAATTCGCGGCTTCACCCTGTCCGTTGCCGAGGCGGAATTTGCCCGGCTGCGGCGCATCCTTCGGCAGCGCGCGCTTCACCGCGTCGCGCACGAAAATCCAACCGCCGGCCGTTCCCGGCACCGCGCCCTCGACCAGCAGCAGTCCCCGCGCGGGGTCAGTCTGCACCACCCGCAGATTTTGCGTGGTGACGCGGTCGACGCCCATATGGCCGGCCATTTTCTTGTTCTTGAAGGTCTTGCCCGGGTCCTGACGGCCGCCGGTCGAACCGTGCGAACGGTGCGAAACGGAGACGCCGTGGGTCGCGCGCAGACCCCCGAAGCCCCAGCGCTTCATCGGGCCGGCAAAGCCCTTGCCGGTGGAGGTTCCCGTCACGTCGACGAACTGGCCGACGACGAAATGATCCGCCGTGATCTCGGCGCCGATCGGCAGCAACTCTTCCTCTTTCACCCGAAACTCAGCGAGCTTCATCTTCGGCTCCACCGAGGCCGCGGCGAACCGCGTGCGTTCGGCTTTCGAGACATTCTTGACCTTGGCGCGGCCGATGCCGAGTTGAACGGCGGTGTAGCCGTTCTTCTCTTGAGTCCGCTGCGCGACGACCTGGCAGCCGTCGAGCTTCAGGACCGTGACCGGCACATGCTCGCCCGCCTCCGTGAAGATGCGGGTCATTCCGACCTTTTGCGCGATGACGCCCGACCGCATGATCCAATCCTTCGCAAAGCGCGCTCGCATCCTTTAGCGAGCGCCGCCTGAATTCCGTTTAGAGCTTGATCTCGACATCCACGCCGGCGGCGAGATCAAGCTTCATGAGCGCGTCCACCGTTTGCGGGGTGGGATCGACGATATCGAGAACGCGTTTATGCGTTCTGATCTCGAACTGTTCGCGCGACTTCTTGTCGATATGCGGCGAACGGTTCACCGTGAATTTTTCGATGCGCGTCGGAAGCGGAATCGGACCGCGGACCTGAGCGCCCGTGCGCTTGGCCGTCGAGACGATTTCCTTCGTCGACGTGTCGAGAATCCGGTGATCGAACGCCTTAAGGCGAATCCGGATATTTTGACCGTTCATTTTTCCGTCCTTTAGGACCGCGAGCGATTCTGCTCGCCTTCATGCGCCGCGCGCCGTTGCGCGCGACTTCTTTCACAAGAGCGAGCGCTTGGCCCGCGGCCCGGGATTCGCTTTACTCGATGATGCTGGCGACGACGCCAGCTCCAACCGTTCGGCCGCCTTCGCGGATGGCGAAGCGCAGCTTCTCCTCCATGGCGATCGGCACGATCAGCGCGACTTCCATCGTCACATTGTCGCCCGGCATCACCATCTCCACGCCCTCGGGCAAGGTGACGATGCCGGTCACGTCCGTCGTGCGGAAGTAGAACTGCGGACGATAGTTGGTGAAGAACGGCGTATGACGGCCGCCCTCTTCCTTGGTGAGGATATACGCCTCAGCCTTGAACTTCGTATGCGGCTTCACCGAACCCGGCTTGCACAGCACCTGGCCGCGCTCGACGTCCTCGCGCTTCGTGCCGCGCAGCAGGCAGCCGACATTGTCGCCCGCCTCGCCCTGGTCGAGCAGCTTGCGGAACATCTCGACGCCCGTCACCGTCGACTTCGTCGTCGGACGGATGCCGACGATCTCGACTTCCTCGCCCACCTTGATCACGCCGCGCTCGATGCGCCCCGTCACCACCGTGCCGCGGCCCGAAATCGAGAACACGTCCTCGACCGGCATCAGGAACGGCTGATCCTTCGGACGCTCCGGCTGCGGGATGTAGGCGTCGACCGTCTCCATCAGCTTCAGGATCGCGTCATGGCCGATCTCGGGGTTCTTGCCCTCGAGCGCGCACAGCGCCGAACCCTTGGTGATCGGAATGTCGTCGCCAGGGAATTCATATTTGCTGAGCAGCTCGCGCACTTCGAGCTCGACGAGCTCCAGAAGCTCCGGATCGTCGACCATGTCGACCTTGTTGAGGAATACGACGAGCGCCGGCACGCCGACCTGGCGGGCCAAGAGGATATGCTCGCGGGTCTGCGGCATCGGGCCGTCGGCGGCCGAGACCACCAGGATCGCGCCGTCCATCTGCGCCGCGCCGGTGATCATGTTCTTCACATAGTCGGCGTGGCCGGGGCAATCGACATGGGCGTAATGGCGGTTCTTCGTCTCATATTCGACATGCGCCGTCGAAATCGTGATGCCGCGCGCCTTCTCTTCCGGCGCCTTGTCGATCTGATCATAGGCCGTAAAGGTCGCGCCGCCCGTCTCCGCCAGAACCTTGGTGATCGCCGCCGTCAAAGACGTCTTGCCATGGTCGACGTGCCCAATCGTCCCAATGTTGCAGTGCGGCTTCGTGCGTGAAAACTTTTCCTTGGCCATCGCCGTGCTCCTTTGAAGAGTACCTGTCGCCCCGTCGCGTTCGAGATCAGGCGTATTTCGCCTGGACCTTCTTCGACTCCGCTTCGGGGACTTGTTCGTAGTGATCGAATTGCATCGTGTAGCTTGCGCGTCCTTGCGTGAAGGAGCGCAGCTGATTGACGTAGCCGAACATGTTGGCGAGCGGCACCATGGCGTTGATCACCACGGCGTTGGCGCGCATGTCCTGACCTTGAATCTGTCCGCGACGGGAATTCAGATCGCCGATGACAGAACCGGTATATTCCTCCGGCGTCACCACCTCGACCTTCATGATCGGCTCGAGCAGCACCGAGCCGCCCTTCTGCAGCGCTTCGCGCGTCGCGGCGCGCGAGGCGATCTCGAAGGCCAGCACCGACGAGTCGACGTCATGGAAGGCGCCGTCGATGAGCGTCGCTTTCAGATCGACGACCGGGAAGCCGGCGAGAATGCCGGACGTCGTCACCGACGCAATACCCTTGTCGACGCCGGGGATATATTCCTTCGGCACCGCGCCGCCGACGATCTTGCTCTCGAACTCATTGCCCTTGCCGGCTTCATTGGGTTCGAAAATGATCTTCACGCGCGCGAACTGGCCGGTGCCGCCGGTCTGTTTCTTATGCGTATAGTCGATTTCAAGCTTGCGGCCGAGACGCTCGCGATAGGCGACCTGCGGCGCGCCGATATTGGCGTCGACCTTATAGGTGCGCTTCAAGATGTCGACCTTGATGTCGAGATGCAGTTCGCCCATGCCCTTAAGGATGGTCTGGCCGCTCTCCTGATCGGTCGAGACGCGGAAGGAGGGATCCTCGGCGGCGAGCTTCTGCAGCGCGATGCCGAGCTTCTCCTGATCGGCCTTCGACTTCGGCTCGATGGCGATCTCGATGACGGGGTCGGGGAACTCCATGCGCTCCAGAATGACGGGCTTCTGCATGTCGCAGAGCGTGTCGCCGGTGCGCGTGTCCTTGAGGCCCGCGAGCGCGACGATGTCGCCCGCAAAAGCTTCCTTGATGTCTTCGCGATTATTGGCGTGCATCAGCAGCATGCGGCCGATGCGCTCTTTCTTCTCTTTCGTCGAATTGAGCACTGTCGTGCCGGAGTCGATCTTGCCCGAATAGACGCGGGCGAAGGTGATCGTGCCGACGAAGGGATCGTCCATGATCTTGAACGCGAGCATAGAGAAGGGCTCGGAATCGAGCGGCTTGCGATCCAGCTCCTCGCCCGTGTCCACGTCGACGCCCTTGATCGCCTCGCGATCGACCGGCGACGGCAGATAATGCACGACCGCGTCGAGAAGCGGCTGCACGCCCTTGTTCTTGAAGGCCGAGCCGCAGAACACCGGGATGAAGGCGATCTTGCGCACGGCGGCGCGGATGAGCCTGTGCAGCGTCTCCTCGTCCGGCTCCTGGCCGTCGAGATAGGCCGCCATGGCCTCGTCGTCCATTTCGACCGCGGCTTCGATCAGCGCCAAACGATATTCCTTGGCCTTGTCGAGCAGGTCGGCCGGAATCTCTTCGTCGTGATATTTCGCGCCGAGGCCTTCGTCTTCCCAGACCACGGCCTTCATGCGCACGAGATCGATAATGCCCTTGAAATTCGACTCGGAGCCGATCGGCAATTGCACGCAGATCGGGCGACCGCCGACGCGGGTCTTGATTTCCTCGACGCAGCGGTCGAAGTCGGCGCCGATCTTGTCCATTTTGTTGACGAAGACGATGCGCGGCACATTGTATTTGTCGGCCTGACGCCAGACCGTCTCGGTCTGCGGCTCGACGCCCTGGTTGCCGTCGAGCACGCATACGGCGCCGTCGAGCACGCGCAGGCTGCGCTCGACTTCAATGGTGAAGTCGACGTGGCCGGGCGTGTCGATGATGTTGAGGCGCTTGCCGTTCCAGAACGTCGTCGTTGCGGCGGACGTGATGGTGATGCCGCGCTCCTGCTCCTGCTCCATCCAGTCCATCGTCGCGGCGCCTTCATGCACCTCGCCGATTTTATGGCTCTTGCCGGAGTAATAGAGGATGCGCTCCGTCGTCGTCGTCTTGCCCGCATCGATGTGGGCCATGATGCCGAAGTTACGGTAGTCCTCGATCGGATGAGAGCGGGCCATGACGGTTGTCCTTACCAGCGGTAGTGCGAGAAGGCGCGGTTGGCCTCCGCCATGCGATGCGTGTCTTCGCGCTTCTTCACCGCGGCGCCGCGGTTGTTGGACGCGTCGAGCAGTTCGGCCGACAGACGGTCGACCATGGTCTTGTCGTTGCGGGCGCGGGCCGCGGTGATGATCCAGCGGATGGCGAGCGCCTGACGACGCTCGTTGCGCACTTCGACCGGCACCTGATAGGTGGCGCCGCCGACGCGGCGGGACCGAACCTCGATCGCCGGCGCGACATTCTCGAGCGCCTGCTTGAAGACGGCGAGCGGATCGCTCTTGGCCTTCGACTCGACCTGGTCGAGCGCGCCATAGACGATCTGCTCGGCGACCGACTTCTTGCCGTCGTACATGATCGAGTTCATGAATTTCGTGAGAACGATGTCGCCAAATTTGGCGTCCTCGATCACTTCACGCTTTTCGGCCCGGTGGCGACGAGACATCGAACGGCTCCTTACTTCGGACGCTTCGCGCCGTATTTCGAACGGCGCTGCTTGCGGTCCTTGACGCCCTGGGTGTCCAGCACGCCGCGCAGAATGTGATAGCGGACGCCGGGAAGATCCTTCACGCGGCCGCCGCGGATCATCACGACCGAGTGCTCCTGAAGATTATGGCCCTCGCCCGGGATGTAGCCGATGACCTCGAATCCGTTGGTCAGGCGCACCTTGGCGACCTTACGAAGCGCGGAGTTCGGCTTCTTCGGCGTCGTCGTATAGACGCGAGTGCACACGCCGCGCTTCTGCGGGCAGGACTGCAGATGGCGCGCCTTCTCGCGATAGGTCGGCGCTTGGCGCGGCTTGCGGATCAACTGGCTGATCGTCGGCATTCAATAGGGTCCTTCGCGTGATTGCGAATGGCGGATGTCAAGGGATCCCGCCGCGCATGGCCCTTAAAGGCACGCGCAAACGAGCGAAGCGCCGATGGCCGTAAGGGCCAAGGCGCTTCTAACGCAGAGGATCCCGTCGCCGGGATCGTGCCTTCCTGTCAGTCGCTTTCGCGACGTGCTGATTACCAATTACATTTGGCGGTCACAGGCAAGGCGACAGCGTTTAAGTTCGAAGGATCGAGAGCGAGGCGCTCGCCGACGGCATGAACTTACGGCCTGTCGAAAGTGGGCGGAACCTAATGGCGACGCTGGGCGGCGTCAAGCAAAGAATCTGT
The DNA here is from genome assembly GCF_003855495.1 of Methylocystis rosea. NCBI lineage: Bacteria > Pseudomonadati > Pseudomonadota > Alphaproteobacteria > Hyphomicrobiales > Methylocystaceae > Methylocystis > Methylocystis rosea. Next base: position 2,620,822 of record NZ_CP034086.1, read on the forward strand.
CATGATTGAAGAAATTCGCACCTGCTTGCCGCCAGGATTTTATTAGGTTTGTCTATCGGTGCGACGGCCCTCATTCGCCGGGAGTGAAATTCTTCAAAAACTCAATCACCGGCTCGACATGCTCGCCGAGCTGCTTTGCAACCTCATCCCAGCCTTTAATGCCAGCCTTTAATGGCGAACTCCATGTCTTGCCCTTTTCCGACTCCAGCGCTTCGATCCGGTCTGGCCCAGACGCCAGAACGCCTAGCTCTAGCTGAGGCGCTGGAAAGGTCTGCCTGGCGGCCAAGCCTACTGAAAGCGCAAGGGCATATGGCGTTCGAGTAGGCGCCCCGGATTGGCGTGCGCCTTCGCCATTCTGAACGCTGCATGCTACAGGTGGATCGAGACCGGCCCCGAGATTCTACCGATCGCAACCGTGTGGCGCCGGCGCGCCGTTGGCTCGGGGACGGGGCGCAGCCGCCAAATCCGCGGAAGCGTCTCATCTGCGCAGTTTGGTCGCATGCCGACGGCATTGCGCCTGGCGCGAGCCGGTAACATCATCCCCCACTGCGACGGCGACGCCGCCAAAGTTGATCAAGGAAGGAAGCTCGAATGAGCCATGTTGCGCATGAGTTGCACGAAGAATTTCCCCAGCACGCCGAGGCCATTCACGCCTTGAAGGCCAAGAACGCGCACTTCGCGCGCCTCACCGAGGAATATCACACGCTCAATCGCGCCATTCACCGCATGGAGACCAATGTCGAGCCGGCCGATGACGGCACGATCGAGGATCTCAAGAAGAAGCGGCTCGTCCTCAAGGATGAGATCGCCGGCTTCCTCGAAACGGCGTAAGCTGCTTCTCTCAAATAGCGTGAAAACGCCCCGGCCTGCGCCGGGGCGTTTTCGGTTCTAACGATATTGCGCAGGCGGCTGCGGATTGTTCGCGGGATTGCTGTCGTGCTTGGTCAGGCGGGCGACCAACGGCCCGCCGACGAGCGGCTGAAGTTCCGCCTCCAGCGCGTCGGCGACGTCCTTCCCATAGATTTCCTCACCGGCGACATGGATCGAGAAGGCTTTGCTGTGCTTCTCGATTTTCGCCGGGTCTTCAATCACCGCCTTGGTCCATTTGTAGAGCGGGAAATTCTCCTCCCCGCGTTGTTCGGCTGCGGCGACATAGTCGGCAAAAGCGTCGAGCTGGTTCCGAAGCTTCGCGTGATGTTTGGCGAGAATGTCGCTGAGAGGCTTGAGCGCCGGATTTTCCGGATCCTTGCGAGCGAGCTTGGCCGCCGCATCGACGAGATTGACCCGAACCTGATATGCCCACTCTTCGCTCATCGATCCACTCCCTGGGGCTGACGCCGCGCGCTGCGCCTCTTTTCACTAGGCTTATGAGCCGACCGGCGTCGGGGCTAAAAGAACCTTAGCAAATTGGCGAAAACCCGAGATTTTCCAAGACCCCGGGGACGCCGCCGAGTGTCGCTCCTGCTCAGCTATCCCATTGTCGTCATTATGTTTAATTGCGCATACCCAGGCACAAGGTGATTTTTTTAGCAATATTGTGTATAAGCGGTCCAGCGGCATCCAGGCGGCGCCGCCCTCTGGGAACGGACCTCGGCCACATTTCAGCCGCCTTGGCCTCCGACTTTGTCGGGTCGACGGCGCGCCTTTCGAAAGTCCCGCGGTCGAGCCGATAAGAGTATCGGCTGTTGAGCATCGACGTCGCGCCCTTCGAGGAGTCGGGGGCGGCCGTTTCGCGCGGAACGCGCAGTCACGTCGCGCCGGCCCGGACGTTAAATTGCGGCCGCAAATAGCAAAGGGTGAAGATGCCGACCATCGCTCTCGTCGACGACGATCGAAACATTCTCACCTCTGTCTCCATCGCTCTGGAGGGCGAGGGGTATCGCGTCCAGACCTATACCGACGGCGCGCAGGCGCTCGACGGGCTGCGCGCCAACCCGCCCGATCTGGCGATCTTCGACATTAAGATGCCGCGGATGGACGGCATGGAGCTTCTGCGTCGACTGCGGCAGAAGTCGGACCTCCCGGTGATTTTTCTCACCTCCAAAGACGAGGAAATCGACGAGCTGTTCGGCCTGAAGATGGGGGCGGACGACTTCATTCATAAGCCTTTCTCGCAACGGCTGCTCGTCGAGCGGGTCAAGGCGATTCTGCGGCGCTCCAATCCAAAGGAGGCCGCGGCTCAGAAGGAATCGGAGGCCAAGGTCTTGGAGCGCGGCGCGCTGCTGATGGACCCTGAGCGCCACACCTGCACCTGGCGCGGCGATCCGGTGGTGCTGACGGTCACGGAATTCCTGATTTTGCAGTCGCTGGCGCAGCGTCCCGGCGTCGTGAAGAGCCGCAACGCGCTCATGGACGCGGCCTATGACGACCAGGTCTATGTCGACGATCGAACGATCGACAGCCACATCAAGCGTTTACGCAAGAAATTCAAGGTCGCGGACAACGACTTCGAAATGATCGAGACGCTCTATGGCGTGGGCTATCGATTCAAGGAAGCCTGAGTTCTCGCGGAGGGGACGCGAGATGGACGCAAGCGTCGAGGGTGACGGCGACGTGACCGCCGTCGGCGACCAGGTCGCGGAAGCGCCGCGTCCGGCGGTCCCGGCGACCGCTTCAGCGCGCGACGCCGCGGCGGCGCGGGCCCGCCTGTGGCGGACGGTCTCCGTCCGTTTGGCGCGGGCGCAGCGCACTGTGCGGCGAACTGTCCAGTCGCATCTTTCGTCCTCGCTCACGCGCCGCATCGTCGTTCTCAATCTTGGCGGGCTGGTCGCGCTGCTGGCTGGGTTCCTCTACCTCAACCAGTTTCGCGAAGGTCTGATCGACGCCCGCGTGCAAAGCCTGCAAACGCAGGGCGAGATCATCGCCGCGGCGGTGGCGGCGTCAGCGACAGTCGACACCGACGCCATTTCCATCGATCCCGAGAAGCTGTTGAAGCTTGCGCCGGGAGAAAGCGCGAGCGACGCCGACGGCTCCCCGCTGGAGTTTTCGCTCAACCCCGAACGCGTCGGGCCGCTGCTGCGGCGACTGGTGTCCCCGACGCGGCTGCGGGCGCGCATCTACGACCGCGACGGCTTTCTGCTGCTCGACTCGCGCTCCGTCTCCGGTCGTTCGAACATTCTGCGTTTCGAGCTGCCGCCCGCAGGCGGCCAGCCCACCACCCTCGACGCATCGTCTTTCCTCGAACGGTCGCTGGAGTTTGTCCAGCGCCTGTCGCATCGGCCGGAGCTGCCGCTCTACGAAGACATCGGCATGGGCAATGGCAAAGCCTATCCTGAAGTCGGCAGCGCGCTCGGCGGCCATATTCATTCGGTGGTGCGCGCCAACGCCAGGGGCGAAACCATCATTTCCGTCGCCGTCCCGGTTCAACGTTACCGGTCGGTGCGCGGCGCGCTGCTCCTCTCGACCATGGGCGGCGACATCGACGCCGTCATCGTCACGGAACGCTGGGGCATCATCCGCATCTTTCTGGTCTCGGCCGGCGTGATGCTGCTGATTTCGCTGTTCTTCACCAACACGATCACCGAACCGATGCGCCGCCTCGCCGAGGCGGCCGAGCGCGTGCGGCGCGGCGTCAAATCCCGCCAGGAGATCCCGGACTTCTCGGACCGGCCGGACGAGATCGGCCATCTTTCGGGCGCGCTGCGCGACATGACGAAGGCGCTCTACAACCGCATCGACGCGATCGAGCATTTCGCCGCGGATGTCGCGCATGAACTCAAGAATCCGTTGACGTCTCTGCGCAGCGCCGTCGAGACGCTGCCGATCGCCAAGACCGAGGAGTCGCGGGACAGGCTGCTCGCCATCATCAAGCATGACGTCGGCCGGCTCGACCGTTTGATCAGCGATATTTCCGACGCGTCTCGTCTCGACGCCGAACTCGCGCGCGCCGACATGGACGTCGTCGATCTCTCGGCGGCGCTGTCGACCGTCGTCGACTTGGCGCGCGCGGTGGAGCGCGGCGACGGCGTCAACATTCAGCTGACCGTCCGCTCCTCTCCATACGACGCGACGCGCAGCCGCTGGCGCGTTCTCGGCAATGACTCGCGCCTCGGTCAGGTGTTCAACAATCTGATCGACAACGGCCGGTCTTTTTCAAAGCCCGGCGGCGTCGTGCGGGTGCTGCTGTGGCCGGAGCGGGCCAAGGGGCCGGGAGGCCAGCAGATCGAAGGCTTCGAGATCATCGTCGACGACGACGGCCCCGGAATTCCCGACGGCGCGTTCGAACGCATTTTCGAACGTTTCTACACCGATCGGCCGGAACAGGGGTTTGGCCAGAACTCCGGGCTCGGGCTCTCGATCTCCCGCCAAATCATCGAGGCGCATGGCGGACGCGTGCGCGCCCTCAACCGCACCCGCGCGCATCCGCAGGGCACTGACGAGCCCCTGCCCGGCGACGCCGTGCTCGGGGCGCGCTTTGTCGTCTGGTTGCCTTCGGCGCGATGACGCCGCCGCAAGCGTCAGAGTATGTTCACGCCAATGCGCTGGTTCTCGGCGCGTTCGGCCTGCTGCTGCGCGGACCGTCCGGCGCCGGCAAGAGCGCCCTCAGCTTACAGCTTGTCGCCGACTGGCGGGCGCGCGGCGCTTTCGCGGCGCTCATCGGCGACGACCGAGTCGCGCTCGAAGCGCGCCACGGCCGCCTGATCGCAAGGCCGCACCCGTCGATCCGCGGGATCATCGAGGCGCGCGGTCTCGGGCTGTTACGCGTCGCCTATGAGCCGGCCTGCGTCTTACGGGCCGTCATCGACCTCCTCGCGTGCGGAGAGTCGCCGAAACGATATCCCGATGAAGAGGAAGCAACGACTCGGTTGAGCGGCGTGACGCTGCCGCGTATGTTCGAAAACGCCGCAGAGGTCGGGGCGGTGGCGCGGATTGCAGCTTACATTCAGAACGTTGCGACAAATTGACGGGGTCCTGCTGTTTTCGCTTGCCTATTTCGCCGCGTTGCACAAAATGTCGCCCCTGTTGAGCGGGGCGATCACGGCGGGCGCAACGGCTCCTCCTGGGATGCAATTTGGCTCCGTTCGCCCTTGCGGGCCGACGCATTTTACGAGACATCGGCGCGCAAGAGACGTCTTCATGAGTGGTAGGGTCGTATGATCGGAATGGTCTTGGTGACCCATGGCCACCTTGCCACTGAGTTTCGCGCGGCGCTCGAACACGTCGTCGGACCTCAAAAGCAGATTGCGGCGATCTCGATTGGGCCCGAGGACGATATGGAGCGCCGGCGCGGGGATATCATTGAGGCGATCCGCGAGGCCGACAGCGGCGAAGGCGTGGTGCTGCTCACCGATATGTTCGGCGGCACGCCCTCCAATCTTGCAATATCCGTAATGGATGGCGGAAAGGTGGAGGTTCTCGCGGGGGTCAACCTGCCAATGCTGATCAAACTCGCTTCGGTCCGCGATACGCAACCTTTGGAGCAGGCGGTGCTGCAGGCGCAGGACGCCGGCCGCAAATATGTTTACATCGCCAGCAAAGTGCTCAACGCTAAATGAATGATCTCGTGACCGATAAATTGCATCAGACTGCGGCCGAAGACGCCATGTCGCGGGAGCTCGCGATCGTCAACAAGAAGGGGCTGCACGCCCGCGCAACCGCAAAATTCGTGCAGTGCTGCGAAAAATTCGACGCCGTCATCACTGTTTCGAGAGGCGACGAAACCGTTGGCGGCAGCTCGATCATGGGCATTCTGACGCTGGGCGCCAGCCAGGGCACGACCATCGCCGTCACGGCGACCGGACCACAGGCGAAGGCGGCGCTCGATGCGCTGGAGACGCTCGTCGCCAATCGCTTCGGCGAGGACGAATAGCTCGGCGAGACGCCGCCGGAAGCGATCGCAAGTTCTCACTTGCAAAACTTGCGCGCAAGCGGCCAGCCCTGTAGAGCGCGTTCGCCACACTCGCCATGTTATTCGAAGCAAACGCGAGTTGCGATTCGTCGCACGTTTGCTGAACCCTTCCCTGCTGGCAGGCGTCGTCAATGTCCGTCTTTAAAGTTTATGTGCGCGTGCTGGGGCTGTTGCGGCCTCAGGCGCGGCTTGCGCTCATACTGGTCGCGGCCAATCTGGCGCTCGCGATCTCGGCCTTCGCCGAGCCGATTCTCTTTGGGCGCATCATCGACCGCATGACGCGCGCGCAAGCGCCCGGCGCAACTTTGACGTGGAGCGATCTGCTGCCGCTCGTGTCCGCCTGGGCCGCCTTCGGCCTGTTTTCGATCGGCGGCGCCATCCTCGTCGGGCTCAACGCCGATCGTCTCGCGCATCGCCGGCGGCTTGCGATCATGTCGGATTATTTCGACCACGTTCTCAGCCTGCCGCTGAGTTTTCACACCAACGTCCACTCCGGACGTCTGTTAAAGATCATGCTCGACGGGGCGAACGCCATGTCGGGGCTGTGGCTGTCGTTCTTTCGCGAGAACTGCGCGTCCTTCGTTGCGCTTTTCGTGCTGTTGCCGGCGACGCTATTCGTCAATTGGCGGCTCGGCTCGCTGCTCATGGCGCTTGTCGTGATCTTCTATTTCGTGACGAGCTTCGTCCTGCGACGCACGGAAGATCTGCAGGGTCAGGTCGAGCGCTACAATTCGACGCTCGCCGAACATGCGTCGGATGCGCTTGGCAATATCCCGGTGGTGCAGAGCTTTACGCGCATCGAAAGCGAGTCGCATGCGCTGAACCGCATCATCGATGACGTCATCGCGGCACAAATGCCTGTTCTCTCCTGGTGGGCCTTCGTCGCCGTCGCCAGCCGCGCCTCGGCGACGCTGACGATTTTGGCGATTTTCCTTTTGGGAATCTGGCTGCATTTGCGCGGCCTCGCCACGATCGGCGAGATCGTCGCCTTCATGAGCTTTGCAACCATGCTGATCGCCCGCCTCGAACAGGCGGTCGGCTTCGTCAATGTCCTATTCCAGCAGTCCGCGAAGATCGCGGAATTCTTCGGCGTCATCGACACGCCGGCGAGCGTCGCCGATCGCCCGCATGCCCGCGACGCGGAGCGGCTTGTGGGCGCGGTCGAATTCGACAACGTCACCTTTGCCTACGACGGACGACGGCCCGCGGTCCGCGACGTGTCGTTTACAGCGAAACCTGGCGAGACGATCGCGCTCGTCGGCTCGACGGGCTCTGGAAAATCAACGACGCTCGGGCTTTTGCATCGGGCCTTCGATCCAGACAGCGGCTCTGTGAAAATCGACGGCGTCGACATCCGCGAATTCACTCTAAGCTCGCTTCGCCGCAACATCGGCGTCGTCTTTCAAGAGCCGATGCTGTTTGCGCGATCGATCGAAGAAAATCTGCGAATCGGCAATCCGGACGCGACAGACGAGGAGATCGCCCATGCGCTCGAACTGGCGCAGGCGACGGAATTCGTCGCGCATCAGAGCGACGGGCGGGCGACGCGCGTCGGCGAACGCGGCCGCTCGCTCTCGGGCGGCGAGCGCCAGCGGCTCTCGATCGCCCGGGCGCTGTTGAAAAACCCGCCGATCATGGTCTTTGACGAGGCGACCTCGGCGCTCGACGCGACGACCGAGCGGATGATCCAAAAGGCGCTGGAGGCGGCGATGAAGGGCCGCACGACCTTCGTCATCGCCCATCGGCTGGCGACGGTGCGCAACGCCGACCGCATCCTCGTCTTCGATCAGGGCGAGATCGTCGAGAGCGGCGGCTTCGACGAATTGGTCGCGAAAGGCGGTCGCTTCGCGATGCTCGCGGCGGCGCAGTTCATGACCGAGCCCACCGTTTCGACGACGCCGCTCGACGGGGTTTACGAAGCCGGCGCGCAGCAGCCGGCGGGGTAGGCCACGCAATGGCGCGCACCTTTTTGTCCACCACCGTTTGGACTTTTTTGAGTCTAGTCTTTTTGAAAGACACGCACGCTATGCCATTTCCGGTTGATATCACGTTTCAACGAGAAATCGTACCTCGCCCGCCTGCACCGATTTTGCTAGGGTTTAGCTGATGTCGCTCCTCCCTTCCACAACCAAGGTCTTTGATACGTATTGGCGTTTTGCAGCCGAGCGATTGGCGATGTATTATTGCCGCCTCGAAAACTCGGTTGGTCCGTGGACTGAGGATCGGATTTTACGCGAGTATCGCTTCACGAACACGTTTCGTGCAGCGGATCGTGTCAGCCAATATCTTATCAGAGAGGTTCAATATCGTAACGATCGCTCTCAGACACCCGTCGACGTCTTTTTTCGAACAATGCTTTTCAAACTATTTAACCGCATTGAAACGTGGGAGCGGCTCGAGAGGGAATTAGGTCCCTTGAACTGGCAAAGCGCTCAAATGGATTCGATAGCAGGCGTCCTCGACCGAATGGCGGAAAGGGGCCATCGCCTATATTCGGCCGCTTATATCATGCCCTCGCCGGCGTTCGGTTATCCGCGTAAGCACACCAACCATCTAGCGCTGCTAACGAGAATGATGCACGATGGACTGCCAGGTAGACTCACTCGCGCTAAAAGCTTGTGCTCAGCTTATGAGATGATTTTGGATTATCCGGGGTTGGGACCATTTTTAGCATTTCAATACACAATTGACTTGAATTACTCCACGCTTCTTGAATTCGACGAAGGAGATTTCGTCGTAGCCGGTCCTGGAGCTCTCGACGGCATCGCCAAATGTTTTAAGCAGAACGGCTTAGCCAGCCCCGAAGCTATTATATATGCTATGGTTGATTGTCAGGAGGAGGAATTCGCGCGCCGCGGTCTTAATTTTGGGGGACTCTTCGGTCGACGACTTCATCCCATCGATTGCCAAAACCTCTTCTGCGAGATTTCGAAGTACGCTCGCATTGCTCATCCCGATGCGGCGGGTCTATCTGGTCGAACCCGTATCAAGCAGCGCTATCGGTCGACAGTTCGCTCAGAAAATATTCCTCCCTACTTTCCGCCTAAGTGGAGACTGGAGCCTTATCCACTGAAAGTTATATCTCCGATACGAAGCGAGCCCGCTCAATTATTTCTCTTTTAGGGAGCAGAAAAATATCAGTCGTCTGCCAGGGCAATCGCTGTGCAATAGAATTCGCCTGTGGCTCCTCGCAATGTCGTGGTGCGAAAAGAAATTATATTTCGATCCCAAAAAGCTTTTCGAACAAGGCCGGCTGTCTTCACGCTAATTTCATTGCCTTCGAGTTCTCTAATTTGCAGTGCCGAAAGATTGGGCTCACTGGGCTCGAGACCCACGGCACCGAGGACGGCGCGTTTTATGACTTCAACGCGTGTCGCATCATCTATTGCCCGACTGCTATCGTTGCTGTCTTGCACTTGGGAGGGGAACTCCTGTTTAAGCTCGTCTGCGGCGACGCGGGCCGATCCAATGCCCGCCACCTTGCCGGTCAGCCGCACGGAAACCTCTGGCTTAAAACTGATCAAGCGCTTGTTCAGATCCACAACTACAGTTCCCTGTTCCTCACACCGTAAACGATGGAACAAATCATGGCCATTTACGATGGCGTCCTCCCACTCCCAGTATCGGTTATTCGCGACTTCTAGGCCCGCTACGAGGCTGTGGATGAACTTTAAAAAGCGAAACGTGATTTCCGTTCGATCTGGAAAGAGACGCACGGCGATATCGGGCTCTCGTCCACCTCGCTGCTCGGCAAGGCGCTCGCCTTCGGAATGAATGGCCTTAATGATCGCTTCCTCTACGATCCTCGCGCGGGCGCCATCCTCGACCTCGTCAATTGAAGGATTGGCCTTTCTTTTCCGCTTCATTAGATCGCGCAAGACTGGGGACCAACCAAGCTTTGCCGCGTTTGCAATGTGCATGACGTCGTGAAAGCGATATCCGTCGTCATCATAAGCGTTGTCGGTGAGATCATCGCCTAGGCGCCTGCCGTCGAAGTACATGCGTGACCGGCCCTTTGCGATCGTCACGAATGCGACCTCGAATTGGCGAGGAAACTGCTGAAGCGGCAGGCATCCTTCATCGTGTAATGGTGTTGGGTGCGATCTGTCTCGTCTGAAAGAAACCTTCTTTATATTTTTCTGCGCGATATCGCTTAAATTCAGTTTGTAGATACTTGCCAAGGCGGATACGTTCCAAGCGATCTCACCAAGCAAGTCGTTTATCGACCGGTCGGAAAGACCTGTGTTGAGTTCTAGTTCGATCGCTGGAAGCTGTCGTCGCAAAAGCTGCGCGCTGAGCTGCCACAGTAACGCCAAGCACACTACAACCAAGGTCTTAGGCTCGGTGCGGGCCGTTAAATAAGCTATCGACTGATAGTCCTCGAACTTCATACGCTTTGTACGTTTCGGGAAATTCTTTGCCGCCCGAAGGAACTCATCTCGCTTAAGTGGATCAAGGACGCAGCGAATGCGGTTCGCGCGAGCGTCGTCCCCTTCAATCTCTCGCTTTATGTTGGCGATGTCATGCGCAAAAATATTAATCGGCTTCTGTGGGTTAGCGATACCTGCGAGGGAAAAGCAGTACCAGATGACGTCACCCAACTCCTCAATGATCTCTTCGTTTGCAGCATCCCACTGTTCATCTCCACCCTCGGCAAGAAGGCGCTTCTTAATTGCTGAGACAACTGAACCTATTTCGGATGCAAGGCCGTAGGTGGCAATATCGAGTCTTACCTTTTCGGGTTTACCCACTGATTGATCAGTTGATCGCACAAATGTGTCGTAAGCGGATACAAGCATCAGACGCTCGTTTCGAATTAATAAAGAAAAAACGGACAAATTTTTTCTATGACCAAGCTCCCGGTCGCCCGCGACAACCCCGCTCCGGCAAGGTCTCAAACCACTCGTTTACAGCCGCCACAAATGCGCTTGAATACCTGGAACGAGCATCTCGGACGTTCGGGTAAAGATCGTCTCCCTCAAAGTCGCGCAAGTGAGATGGTATCGCAATAGCAGCTCTGCCAAAGTACGTGAAATCGTCGCTCCATAGAACATGCTCGCAACCAGTATCACGCGCGAGATTATCGGCATTCAAGCTTCCGTCGGGAAAGCTATGATGAGATCGCTCTTGAAGCCATCCACCCCTTTCGTCGTGATGATAGATGTTGTCGCCATAAGCGCGGCTTTGGTTGCCCTTGAAGAACGGACGCTTAATCGTAAAGCGCGGATTATCCCAGTAGTCTTGAAAGCTACATTTTCCGGTTACGCGCAGGACGCAAATTATGCGTCCCAAAAGCCCGTTTTTCTTACAACCACAACCGACAACAATGTCACCGAGCTGCGCGGACGAACGTATCCTCGGTTTGCATGTTGCAAGCGTACAAACGCCGTGAAATGGGTTAGGAGCGAATCCATAATCGCGTGCAATCTTGTATGAGAATACCCGCATAGCTGTTCACATAGTTAGCCGGGAGTCTTATTGGCAACGAATATGGACAGTCGCGCGGTCAGAGACTATTGACCGGTCCGGTTTCTCCCATATCTCAGCGCCGCTGATAGCGTCAGCAAGACGCTCGCTACCGAGCCGCAACATTGACTCGGCCTGATCTTCAAAGGTGGGCGGGTATTTCATTCGAGCGCCCGCGACAATGCCAATGGTTCTCTTTCCAAGCTGGTTAGAAAGACCCGCCGCATCACCCAAAATGCAGTCTTCATTTTCCATTTCAGGCAGCAAGAAAACACATAAACTTGATCCTGAAATGCAAGCAACGAGGGCAGCAGGTAGCTCTGTTTCACCAGCTTGCGCCGCGATGGCGGCATCATTCTCCACTTTTACCTCGCAGACGGTATAGCCACTTCCCTCAAGGCCAGCCCTCACTTTGTGGCGACCAGCCTCGGTAGCAGTGACGTACACGAGGCACGCTCTCTTTTCTTCGGACAATTCGACTTGCTCCATAACGATCCTCAGCGGCAAATGAAATTCAACTTTTGGTCGACTGCTCGTCGGACAAGACAGCCGAACGAATCGGACCCGCCTTACCCAGAAATTTCGGCCCAATTGGCCTTCCGGTCAATCGGGCGCTGGGTGAGGTGTGCGTAACTGCTAAGGACGCGCTAAACGTGAAATTTCAAAAAAAAGCCGCGCCCCTTTCAGGGCGCGGCCGCAGGCTTCAAAACGCGATCTTCTTAGCGGATCACGTAAGGCAGCAGGCCCAAGAAGCGGGCGCGCTTGATCGCCTGCGCGAGTTCGCGCTGCTTCTTGGCCGAAACGGCGGTGATGCGCGAGGGCACGATCTTGCCGCGCTCGCTGATGTAGCGGGACAGCAGACGCGTGTCCTTATAGTCGATCTTCGGCGCGTTGGCGCCGGTGAACGGGCAGGACTTGCGGCGGCGGAAGAAGGGACGGCGCGGGGCGGTGCTCATTCGACCTCTCCTTCAACCTTGCCTTCTTCACGACGCGGGCGACGCTCGGGACGATCTCCCCGGTCGCCTCGATCCCCGCGATCGCCTCTGTCGCCGCGCGGGCCGCGGCGCTCGCCGCGGTCGTCGTCTTCACGTTTGCGAAGCTGCGCGGAGGGACCCTCCTCCAGCTCGTCGACGCGCAGCGTCAGCACGCGCAAAATATCTTCGTTGATGCTCTGCTGGCGCTGCATCTCGGCGAGCGCCGCCGGCGGCGCGTCGATGTTCATCAGGGTGAAATGCGCCTTGCGGTTCTTGTTGATCCGATAGGCGAGCGACTTGACGCCCCAATATTCGGTCTTGCCGACCGTGCCGCCGAGCGACGCGATGACGTTTTTGAACTGCGCGGTCAGAGCCTCCACCTGCTGGGGAGAAACATCCTGACGCGCGAGATAGACATGCTCGTAAAGAGGCATGGATTTTCGCCTTTCCGTTGCCGCGAGCCGCTCCGGCGCCAAGCCCTTCGAGCGCTTCTTGGGGACCTGCCCCCGGAAAGGCTCGAGAAGGAAAGTTCGAAGGCGGAGGCACGGGAAGACGGGCATTTAAACCCTCGCTCTCTGCCCATATTCTCGTCCGAAAGCGCTTTGTGCGTTTCGGGAATATGCGCTCGAGCGCTTCCGTTCAGCCCCCGGCCGGGAACGTCGCGATCGGCGGTTTATACGCAGCTTTAAGCAGGATGCAAGAGCGCACGGCCTCGCGGCTTGCCGCAGGGCGGCTCCGCCAGTATGGTCGCGCCGTCAAGCCGCCGCCAGGAGAGACGAGATGACGCGGAAAATCCGAGTGTTCGCGCTGCTGGCGGCCCTCTCCGCGCTGCTGTCCGCCTGCGACAAATGCGGCGGCTTCCAGGAAATCCGCGTTCCCGGCCAGCCGCACGCCTGCAGGGACGGCGTGGCGCACTGACGCCTTCCCAGCCAGCGCAAGCCGTTTGATATAGAGTGTCGTCCTGACGATTAGGCGCGCCGGAGCCCCATTTGTCGAACGCCAGCACCTTCCTCGACATGAAGCGCCGAGGCGAGAAAATCGTGGTCGTCACCGCCTATGACGCGCCGACCGCGCGCATCGAGGCGGAAGCCGGCGTCGACATTATCCTCGTCGGCGACAGCGTCGGGGTGAATGTTCTGGGCTATGCGCATGAGCGCGAGGTGACGCTCGCCGATATGGCGCATCATATCGCGGCGGTGCGGCGCGGCGCGCCCGAAATCTACATCATCGGCGATTTGCCCTATGCGACCTATGACACGCCCCAGCAGGCGATCGAAAGTTCGCGCCTGCTGCGCGAAGCTGGCGCCGATTGCGTGAAATTCGAAGGCGCGCAGCTCGAAATCATGCGCGCCTTGACGGCGGCGGGCTTCGACGTGTGCGCTCATATCGGCCTTGAATCGCAGCATCACGACGTGAAGCGGCGCCAGGGCAAGACGGCGGAGGCCGCCGCGAAACTTTATCAGGACGCGCTGGCGCTCGACGCCGCCGGACAGAAATTTGTGGTGCTGGAGCTTGTGCCGCAGGAACTCGCGGCGCGGATCACGCAAGCGATCGGCGCGCCGACGATCGGCATCGGCGCCGGCGCCGCGACGGATGGACAGGTGCTCGTCGTCAACGATCTTGCCGGGATCACCGCGCGTGAATTCAAGCACAACCGCCGCTACGGCGCCGTTGGCGCGGCGCTGCGCGAGGCCGTCGGGGCCTATGCGCGCGACGTTCGCGCCGGGCGCTTTCCGGCGCAGGAGCACGCCTTTCACATGGCTGACGACGAACGCTCCGCCTTCGAGCGCGCGGCGCGCGGCGGGTCTTAATCCGCTCCGATGACCATGGGCGGCGCGCCGGCGAGACGCCGCCGCCACATGTCTTCGAACAGCGATTCCAGCGCGCGCGTGTAGGCATAGACGTCGAAGAGCGCCGTCGTCAGGCGATTGGCGGCGAGCTTGGCCCGCAGTTCGGCGCAACGGACGGGGTCGCCCGCCAAGACCAGCGCGATCTCCAAATATTCGTCAAAATCCGCCGCGATCAACTCCGGCAAACCGATTGCATGCAACAGGCTTCCGGCCACGCGCGAGGGAAAGGTCTCGCCGGCGCAGGTCACGATCGGCACGCCCGCCCACAGCGCGTCGCTCGCCGTCGTATGTGATCCGAAGGGCGCCGTGTCGAGCGCGAGATCGGCGAGTTGCAGGCGCGCCAGATGTTCGGCCTGCGGCAAATGCGGCGCGAAGATCATCCGCGCGGCGTCAATTCCGCGTCTGCGCATTTCATTGCGGAGATTGCCTTCCGCCAGCATCGCCGCCGAGAGCCATAGCACCGCGCCCGGCGTCGCCTCGAGCAGTCGCGCCCAAAGATCGAAGATAAAGGGCGTGAGCTTATAGGCCTGATTGAAGCAGCAATAAACGAAGCCTTCCGCCGGCAGACCGGCGGCGGCCCGCGACGGCGGCGCGCGCAGCGGCGTCCCGCGCCCGTGCGGCTGATAGGCGTGCGGCAGATAGGCGAAGGCTTCCGAATAGGCCGACGCCGACGACGGCGGCGTGACATAGCGATCGGTCACGATGTAATCGCACACGCCCGTTCCGAGCGTGCCGGGATAGCCGAGATAATTGACCTGAACGGGCGCCGGCCGCAGCATCATCACGCTGGTGCGCGCGCCATGGGTGAAGCCCTTGAGGTCGACCAGAATATCGACGCCGTCCGCATTGATGAGGCGCGCGGCCTCGGCGTCGGTCAGCTGCGAAATGTCGGCGAAAGCGTCGAAGGCGGCCCGCAGCCGAGTCCGCATCGCCCCCTCGACGCCGCAATAGCTGTAAGCGCGAATCTCGAAGCGGGCGCGATCATGCGCCTCGAGCGTCTCGACGAGAAGATGCGCGGTCGCATGCTCGTGGAAGTCGTTTGACAGATAGCCGACGCGGATCCTGCTGCGGGCGGAGAGGTCGAAGCGCATCGCGAGGCTGGCGCGCAGCGGCCCGGCCGCCAATAGCCGTGCGGCGGTCCAGCTCTCGGAACAGGCGCGCTGTTCGCCGGCGGTGATGCCGGGCTCCGACAGCAGGAGGAAGGGGGGCGTCGCCGGCCCGTCCGACATGGCCAGCGCCGCCCGAATTTGCGGCGCGGCGGTGTCGAAATCGTCCCATTCGCACATGGCGCGGCTGCGAGATATGGATTTCATGGCGCCCTTTCGCGAGGGGCCAATCCGCACATCAGCCGGCCTTCGTGCGCGAAGCGATTTCCATGCCGCGTGACGATCGTCATCTGACGAGTTGCCAGGACCGCCGCCGCCGCTAGAAGATATTCTTTTGCCGCGCCGCCATCTGGGCGGGCGGTCCGCAACAAGGCTCATCATGACGTCAGCCACGATCTCGAGAGAAGCGCCGGTCGGACTCCTTCTCGTCAATCTCGGCACGCCTGATGCGCCCGATGTCGCGGCCGTGCGGCGTTACCTGGCGGAATTTCTGTCCGACCGCAGAGTCGTCGACCTCCCACGCACGCTATGGCTGCCGATCCTCTACGGCGTCGTGCTCAACACCCGCCCCGCGCGCTCGGCGAAGCTCTATGAGTCGATCTGGAACGCCGACACCGGCGAGGGTCCGCTGAAAACCTTCACCCGCCTGCAAGCCGAGAAGCTGCAGGCGCGGATTGGCGCTTCGAACCTCATCATCGACTACGCGCTACGCTACGGCGCGCCGTCGATCGCGACGCAGATCGAATCGCTGATGGTAAAAGGCTGCGAGCGGATCGCGGTGCTGCCGCTTTACCCGCAATATGCGTCATCGACCACGGGCTCCGCCGCCGACGCCGCTTTCGACGCGCTGCGCGAGATGCGCAAGCAGCCGGCGCTCCGCATCGGCGCGCCCTATTACGACGACCCTGCCTATATCGACGCGCTCGCGACGAATATTACCCGCGCGCGCGCCGCGCTCGATTTCGAACCAGAGGTCATCATCGCTTCATTTCATGGCCTTCCGCAGGCGCAGATCGATCGCGGCGATCCTTATCGCGCGCACTGCGAAGCGACGTGGCGACTGCTTTGCGAACGGCTCGGTATGAACGCCCAAAGCCTGCGTCTTGCTTTTCAGTCCCGCTTTGGGCGCGCGCGGTGGATCGAGCCCTATACGTCGGACGTGGTGATCGAGCTTGCCGGCGCCGGCGTCAAGCGCATCGCCGTCGTCGCGCCGGGATTTTCCGCCGATTGCCTTGAGACGATCGAAGAGCTTGGCGTCGAAATTCGCGATCTCTTTCTCGAGAAAGGCGGCGAGAAATTCGCCCGACTGCCATGTCTCAACGACAGCGACGAAAGCATGGCGCTGATCGAGACCCTGGCGAAGCGCGAGATCGCGGGATGGATGTAACACGGATTCAGGCTGATCCACTTCGCTCGGACCCCTGTCGTTCCCGGCGGGTCGAAGGCCTGACCCGGAATCCAGAGCCGATCCAACAATGTTGGTTATGCTCTAGATTCACGATTGCGCGCGTCGGGAATGACTTCGGAGCCGTGCAAAGAGAATTCGTGTCACGCGCCAATTGCCGACATGCGTTCGCTATCTTCGCGACAATTCGGTCAGCAATCCGCGCAGCGGCTGGAAGTGGAACCGCACCTCATGGCGCCCTTCCGGAATCGCGACGGCCCGGAACATGACATTCGCGCGCAGAATCGGCGCTTCCACGCCGTCGAGGTTCGCGAACCACCACGGATGCCAGACGTCGTGCAAAACGAGCCAGCCTCCGCCTGGAGGCGCGCTGGCCTCGGCGACGATGCGATCGTTCTCGTAGGAGAGGATTTTCGCCGTCGCCGGCGGCGCATCTTTGCGCGTATGGCAGATCGGCGGCGTCTCCAGGAGCACCGTCTCGCGATAGTCCGCCTCCGGCCACTCGCCGCTCTTCATCATCGCCGCGAAGTCGACGTGGATGGCGCAGGTTGCGAGTATGACGCGCGGCATGGCGCCGGGATTTTCGTAAATGTGAACGTCGCCGATGCGCGTGAGCTCGACGAAGTCGCCATGCTTGTAATTCCCGTCGATCTTTTCGATGGGCACGCCGGTCGCGATAAATCGCAGGCCGAGCATGTCCGACAGGACTGAGCGATAGGAAGGATAGAGCTTGGAAAACTGGCGCTGCTCGGGAAGCGCGAGATGGTCTCCGGCGCCGGTTACGTCTTCGAAGAGCCGCAGCCGGATAGGATTGTAACCAAGATCATGATCGAAGCCATGAACGAGCGACGCGTTCGGCCAATGAAAATCAATCGCCGCAAGCTCGACGCGGTCGCGACGATCCGGCCCCGCCGTCTCCTTGAGCTTGCCGCGCAGATAGGCGATCACCGGATCCTTGCCGTCGACCCGCAAGGCGTCGAACTGTTCAGGCGGCAAGGCCGTCGATTCATTTGGTCCATTGCCGATCGTAAGATCGACGCTCATCAGCGTGGCGACCGCCGCGAGCAGATAGGGGCCGCGCAGCAGCCTGTCGCGAGTCGCGAGGATTAGCGCGATAGCGAGCGCGGCAAAAATCGCGCTTGTCGCGAGCGGCCAGGAGGCTTGGTTGAGATGGCCCTTCACGCCCGCGACAAGCAGCGCGACCGCGAACAGCGCGGCGACGGCGCCGACAAGCCAAGCCGTACGCGGCGTGACGTCGCCCCGCTCAATGAGATTGAAGGCATAGCCTGCGAGAACCGCGAGAGTCGTGCAAAACAGGAAGGTGGCGTCGGCCGGCCGGCGCCAGAGGTCGACGCCGGGAAGATGATAGAAGAAGGCGAAGGCCGGCGTGTAGCGGCCGAAGGCATAGAGGGCGAAAAACAGCGCGGCGACGGCGAAGAAGCGGATTTCCTTATCCGAAAAGAAGCGCCTGCCCAGCGCCGCGAGCAACGAAACGAGCGTCAGTTCGCCCATGTAGACATTGGACATGTTGCGCGCGAGGTATAGGTCGCGCTCGCCGACCGGGGGCCCCCAGAAGTTTTTGAGCGGGCCGTCCGTTCCGAACATATTGGCCGAGATCAGCGTCCAGAAGGAGCCCGGCGGCAGCGAGCCCTTGAATGCGCCGTCGAGATCGATCTCGGGTCGGTTCGAATGCGCGGCGAGCTCCAGGGTGAACGCAAGCGGCACGGCGATGATTGTCAAACCAACGAGCGCGCCCGCGGCGAGCGGCGTGACCGCGCCGAGTTTGGGCGAGTCATCGGTAGCGACGCGATAGGCGGCATAGGCGGACAGCATCAGCACGCCGAGGAACGCGACCTGGTCCCGTCCCAGCACCAGCAGTGCGGCGGCGGCGCCCGCAGCGGCGCCGTAGAGCGCCGAGCGCCGATCGAGCCCCCGCGCCAGCAGCCACAGCGTGAACGGGAGCCAGGCGAGACTCATGATCTGCCCGACATGCTGAATTCGCCACGCCGCCGAGCCGCCGAAAGCGAACGCGAGCGCAGCGAGCAATCCTCCTGCGGCGCTCCAGCCGCGATCGCGAAAATAGGCGATGAGCGCAAGGCCGCCCATGGCCAGCATCGCGAAGACGATCGCGTCGGCCAGCACGAAGGACGGCTCGGGAACGAGCGCCGCCGCCAGCAGGAAAAATGGCGAGAAAATCAGCGATTGCGGATCGGCGATCTGCGGCATCCCCGCAAAGACGTGCGGCGTCCAGAACGGCGACTGGCCGCTGTGCAGGGCATGGGCGAGAAAGGCGAATTGCGGGAAAAAATGCGCTTTCGCGTCCCAGGGAATGGTGACGCGCCCGGAAAGCCAGGGAAAGGCGAGCGCCAGCGCGCAAACGAGGAAAAACGCCGCCGCGAGGGCGTAGGGCTGACCTTCCGGGCGGCCGGCGCTTCTACCGATTCGTTGCATGGCCACAGTTCTAGCGGCTCCAGGCCATGGCTCAAAGCCGCGCTTCAGGCGCCCGCCTGAGGCCGAAGCGCGCAGCGAGCGCGTCGATATCAACAGTCGGACGGCGCTTGTCATCCGATTCCAGCAGGAGGCGCAACCCCATGCCGCGCAGCATGTCGACAAAGGCGATGATATCGGGGTCGTCGGCCGTCCGGCCGAAGAGCGGCGCGAGCTGCTCGGCCACGCCTCGGGCGTGCGCGGCGAGCGTTGCGCGAACTTCCGATTGGTCGCTCGCCTGAGCCACGACGCTCAAGAAGAAGCGCATCCTGTTGCGCTCGAACATGAGCGCGCGCACCGCTTCGAGGGGATCGACGTCGCTTCCGATCGAACCGCGCTTGGGCTTATGCGCCTGCGCATGCGACGCTTCGAGCGTCGCGGCGAGCAAATCCGTCTTACGCGGAAAATAATAGGTCAAATGCGACTGCCGCAGTCCGGCCGCAGCGGCGACGCGGGTTTGGGTCAGCGCCGAGACGCCTTCCTTCCTGAGGATTTTGAGCGCAGCGTCCAGAATGCGCTGACGCGCGCTTTTTTCCACCATCGCCATTCCCGTTCATTCAACCTTCGCCGCGCCAGCGTCGTATCAAAAAAAACGCGCCGCGGAAACGGCTCTGACGCTTGCGCCACATTCTATTGGTAATATACCAACATAGCGCACCACGCTAACGTTGGAGAGAATTGATGAGACTATTTATTATTGGGATGATCAGCGCAGCGGCGTGCCTGAGCGCGCGGGCCGACGAAGGATCCGAGGCGGCGCGCCGCCTGCTCTTCGAAACATTCGACAAGCCCGAAACGCGCCTGTTGGTCGACGCAATCGTCGTCGAAGGCGACGTCGCCGTCGCCGACTGGCGCCAGGGCGAACTCGGCGGCCGGGCGTTTCTTACGCGCAAGGGCGATGCGTGGAGCATCTCGCTCTGCGCCGGCGACGCCTTGAAAGACAGCGCCACGCTGGAAAAGCTCGGCGTTTCGAAAGCAAATGCGCAGGCGCTTTCAAAACGGCTGGCGGCCGAAGAGACGCGGCTCTCACCCGAAATCGTCGAGCGTTTCTCCCGATTTGACGGCATGGCCGCCGTCGAGGCGGATGGGAGCCATTCGCCGCTCGATCCCCATCACAAGCCCATTCCTTGATTGTCGCGCACTGTTGCGCCGGAGCAACAGCAACCGAAAATGCGCCCGTCAGGCCAGCCGAAGCGTTGCCCCACGTAATTTGGTATATTACCAACATTCTGGTTCGGGCTCTGGACGCCCTCCTTCACGCCTTCGGCGAGACGCAGCCACAAGGATCCGAGACAAATGGCGGCCCTTGCGAGAATGCCTCGCTCGATGATTTTGCGGCGCCTCGGGGCCCTTTGCATCGCGCTGCTTGTCGTGCTCGCGGCGGTTTCATCCTCCGCGCCGGCGCATGCCGCGCGTGCCGGGACGACCGTGCACTGTCCGGACACTTCCCAACCTGCGCCGACGAAGCATCCGTGTGGCGGCGAGCAATGCTGCTCGCTATGCGGTCACAGCCAGAAAGAGCTGGTTTTTCCCTTTTTCGCGTCCGCATCCGGCGCCATCGCCTATGCGCCGCCCCGCGCCGCAAGGCGCGCATTCTGCGCCATTCAGGCGCCGGCCAGAAAAACCGTCCGCGCACATTCGCGCGCCGCCCCGCGCGCGCCGCCCTGCTTCTCCTGAACGCTCAGTCTTCCCTTAACGATCGCGCGGCGAGACGCCGCTCAGGAGAGATTCCATGTTCCGGACCGGCTTGCTGCGCGGCGCGTCCGCCGTCGCCCTCGTTCTTTCTCTCGCGGATTCGAGCGCCTTTGCGCAACAGAGTCTGCCGACCATCGACATTGGCGGCGCCAAGCCGCGCGTCGTCGGACGCGGCGGCGGTCGCACGCCGTCTACGGCGACAGCGCCAGCCGCCCCCGCCACATGGACGCAAACCGGCGGCGGCGGCTCGCTAACAGTGCCATCAGTCGCCCAGCAACGCCGCGAACTCGAGCGCAGCGTCGGCTCGGTCGCCTTCGTCGACGCCAATACGCCCGAGATTCAAACCCGCTACGTTCACGACCTGCGCGACGCGCTCAAGGACGTCCCGGGCGTCTATGTCGAAAGCCGCTATGGACAGGAACTGCGTCTTTCGATCCGCGGCTCGAATCTGACGCGCGACTTCCATCTGCGTGGACTGGAGCTGCTGCAGGACGGCATTCCGATGAATTACGCCGATGGCGGCGGCGATATGTATCAGATCGATCCCAAATATTTTCGCGCGATCGAAGTTATGAAAGGCGGCAACGCCCTCGCCTATGGCTCCTCGACGCTCGGCGGCGCGATCAATTTCATCTCGCCGACCGCATATACGGCGCTCGCGCCGAACATGGCGTCGATCGAGGGCGGCAGTTACGGGACCGTGCGCGGGCAAGCGCAGATGTCCCGCATCATCGGCAATTTCGATTTTCTCATCAACGGCACGTTCACCCATGCCGACAATTACAGAAAACATTCGACGACGGACTACACGCAGCTCAACGGCAATCTCGGCTATCGCTTCTCCAATGATCTCGAGACGCGATTCTATTTCGGCGTCTATGACACGTGGCAGTTGCTGCCGGGACAACTCAATCAGTTCGACGCGCGCAACAATCCGCGACTGTCGCTGCCGCCGTATCCGCCGGGTTTCGGACCGGACGGCTTTGGCGCCAATCAGGCGCGCAACGTCAAGAACTGGCGCATTTCGAACAAGACCACGATCCTGAGCGAGTTCGGCCGCATCGACCTCAACAGCTGGTACACGCACAATTATCTCTATCATCCGATTTTCGTGGTCATCGAACAGGACGGCGGGACCTGGGGATTCACGCCGCGCCTCACCTCGAATTTCCTCGTTGACGGCCACCCCAACGAGCTCATCCTCGGCGGCCGCGTCTGGGGCGGATCGTCGAGCGATAATTGGGCCGACAATTACAATGGGATGCGGCTTAATCCCTATGGCGGGATCCCCGCGAACTTCGCCAATGCGCAGTTCTCCTTTCCGCCCTATTCGTTCAACGGACTCGCACAATTTGGCGCGGCGAATTCATGCTTCGGCTTCTGCGGCCTGTTCATCAATCCCGGATTGGATCCGCGTCTGCGCAACAATCGCGCGACGGCGCTCAATCTCGAAGCCTATTTCGAGGATCGCCTGCACATCACGCCGCAGCTCATCTTCATGTTCGGCGCCAAGCTTTTCGCCGATACGCGGCGCTACGCGGTTCTCGGCGGCATTCCCTTCGAGCCCGTTCCCGGCGTGTCGGACCAAGTCTACCGCGGCATCGTGCCCAAGGTCGGTCTGATGTACGAAGCGACGCCGGACATTCAGTTCTTCGCCGACATGACCGGAAGCCGCGACGTGCCGGACTTCATCGACCTGACGCAAGGCGTGTTTCCGCCGCCGCGTGACGGCACGAAATTCACGCCGCTCGCCGCGCAAAAAGCCTGGACTGGGGAACTTGGCGCGCGCGGCAGATGGGATCGCTACACCTGGGACGTGACCTTCTACCATTCGGAACTGCAGGACGAACTGCTGAAATTCACCACCAATCCCGGCCTCGGCATTCCGGCGACGACCTTCAACGCGAAACGCACCATGCACCAGGGCGTCGAATTCGCGGCGAGCGCCGAACTCTTGCGCGATATTTTCGCGCCGGATGCGGGCGACGCGCTGAAGCTGTCGCAGGTTTGGACCTGGAACGATTTCCGCTTCGTCGGCGATCGCGACTTCGGCGACAATACGCTGGCCGGCATTCCGCGCCACGTCTTGCGCACCACGCTGTCCTATTGGCGGCCCGACGGCCTCTATCTCGCGCCGCAGATGGATTGGGTTCCGGCAGGCGCTTTCGTCGACTACGCCAATACGCTGCAGGCGCCGGGCTATGTCTTGCTGGGCGTCCAGGCGGGCATGAAGCTGCCCTACGGTCTCTCGTTCTTTGTCGAGGCGCGCAATCTGACCAATCGCCACTACATCAGCGACGTGACCACGATCGTCGACGCCCGCGGTCTCGATCCGCGAGTCTTCTATCCCGGCACGGGGCGGGTGATCTACGGAGGCTTGCGCCTCGCGTTCTAGCTCGGCGACGTTTGGGCGATCGGCGAGGCGAGCCATATATAGGGCTGGCGCGCCGGCCGCCTTCGCCGGTCCGATCAGGGCGCACTGCTTGTCGATTGACGCGACGCCGGAAAATCTCGCCGCAACGCGGACAGGCGCGCCGATGCTGCGCGTTGAGGGCCTGCGAAAATCCTATCCGACGCCGCAGGGCCGCATTCCCGTGCTGCGCGGCGTGGACTTCACGCTCGCCGCGGGCGCCAGCCTGGCGCTGACCGGCGAATCCGGCAGCGGCAAGAGCACGCTCCTGCATCTTGTCGGCGCGCTCGACGACGCCGACTCGGGCAACGTCATTCTCGATGGCGTCGCGCTGACGCGGCTTTCGGAAAACGCGCGGGCCGCCATCCGGCGCGAAAGGATTGGCGTCGTCTTTCAGCAATTCAATCTGATCCCGAGCCTGACCGTTGGCGAAAATCTGGGCTTCCAGGCGCGACTCGCTGGGCGCTACGATCCGGCGTGGCAGGAAGAGCTTACCGCGCGTCTCGGCCTTGCGACGCTCGCCGCCCGCTATCCTGAGGAGCTATCGGGCGGACAGCAGCAGCGCGTCGCCATCGGCCGCGCCCTCGCCGTGCGCCCCAGGCTTCTGCTCGCGGACGAACCGACCGGCAATCTCGACGAAGCGACCGGAGACGCCGTCATGGCGCTGGCGCTCGACCTCGTCGCCGCGACCGGCTGCGCCTTTCTGATGGCGACGCACAGCGAACGCCTTGCGGCGCGGCTGCAACGCCGCGTGCGGCTCGAATCCGGTCTTCTGGCGGCGCAATGAAACGAATCCCGACCGATCCGTGCGCTTGGACCGCGTCATTCCCGGCAGGCCGAAGGCCTGACCGGGAATCCAGAGCCAATCCAAGAACACGGGTCGTTCTCTGGATTCCCGGTCGCGCGCTTTGCGCGCGCGTCGGGAATGACATCCGAGCCGTTCGAACGGATGTCGTATGAGAGAGACGCTCTGGACGCTCGCCGCACTGATCAGCCACTGGCGCCGACGGCCCGGGAACCTCGCGACGCTCGTGCTGGGTCTCGCCATCGCCACGGCGCTGTGGAGCGGCGTGCAGGCGCTCAACGCTCAAGCGCGCAACAGTTATGACGCCGCGGCGAACGCGATTTCGGGCGGCGGCGCGAGAACGCTTGTCGCCGCGCGCGGCGGCCTGTTTGACCAGGAGCTCTTCGTGAGACTGCGTCGCGCCGGCGTCGAAGTCTCGCCGGTGCTGGAAGGCGCAGTCCGAATTGGCGAAAAGAATATTCGGATCATCGGCGTCGAACCGCTGTCGCTGCCGCGCCGTTCGCCGATCGCCGACAGGCGGATGCGATCGGATGTGATCGAAGATTTCTTTTCCGGTCCAGGCCGTAGCTTTGTCGCGCCGCAGACGTTGCGCCCACTCGATCTCGCCGAGGGCGCACAGCCGCACACTGAACGCGCTCAGCAGCTCCCGCCGCTTGCGGCGCTCGCCGAAGCGCCGCCCGGCGCAATCATCGTCGACATCGGCGTCGCGCAACGCCTGCTCGATCGACCCGGAAAGCTCTCGCGACTCGTTATCCTCGATGAGGAGACATTCGACGAGGCGCGGCTTAAGCCGATCGCCGGCGATGCGCTACGGCTGGTCGCGCCGGATGATGATAGCGATCTCGCCCGCCTGACCGACAGTTTTCACCTCAATCTCACCGCCTTCGGCTTTCTTGCGTTCCTTGTCGGACTGTTCATCGTGCACGCCGCTTACGGCCTCGCCTTCGAACAACGGCTGCCGACCCTGCGCACTTTACGCGCGCTCGGCGTTGGTCCCCCTCATCTCATCGCGGCGATGGCATTCGAAATCGGCGCCCTGACGCTCATCGCGGGAGGCGCGGGCGTCCTCGGCGGTCACGCCATCGCGCAGGCGCTTCTGCCGGACGTCGCAAAAAGTCTCGAGAGCCTCTACGGCGCGCAAATCTCCGATCGCCTTGCGCTCGATGCGCGCTGGTGGCTCTCCGGCCTCGCGATGGCGGGCGCCGGCGCGGCGCTTGCGGCGGCGAGCGGCTTGACGAAAGCATTGCGGCTGCCGGCGCTGTCATTCGCGCGTCCCATGGCCTGGCGCGGCGCGCATCACCGCTATTTGCTGCGGCAGGCCGCGCTCGCGGCGCTTGCTCTTGTCGCAGCGGCCGGCGCATACGGCTTTGGCCAAGGACTTGCGTCAGGCTTCGCGATCATCGGCTTGGCGCTTCTTGCCGCCGCTCTCATTCTGCCGGTCGGGCTCGCCGGAGTCCTGGCGCTCGGCGAGCGTTTCGCGCGCCGCCCGCTCGCCCGCTGGTTCTTCGCCGACGGACGCCAGGAAATTTCCGGTCTTTCGCTTGCGCTGATGGCGCTGCTGATTGCGCTTGCGACCAATATCGGCGTCGGCGGCATGGTCGAGGGCTTTCGCCAGACGTTCGATCGATGGCTCGACGCGCGGCTCGTCGCCGAGATCTATTTCGAAGCGGCGACGCCCGCCGATGCGCGCGACATCGAGGCGTGGTCGCGCACGCAGCCCGACATTGCCGCGATCCTTCCTGTCTGGCGCGCGAAGACGCGCATCGGCGGATGGCCCGTCGACGTCGTCGGCATGACGCCTCACGAAACCTATACGACGCATTTTCCCTTGATCGACGCCCCGACGGATGTGTGGACGGCGCTGCACGCGCAGGACGCCGTTCTCGTCAGCGAGCAATTGGCGCGCCGCCTCAGTCTCGCTATCGGCGAGACGCTCGACATTCCGACGTCGGGGCGAGACTTGCCCGCGCGCATCGTCGGCGTCTTTCCCGATTACGGCAATCCGAAAGGCCAGCTGCGCATCGATCACGAAAGGCTGAAGCGCTATTTCGACGACGCCTCCGGCGTGCAATACAGTCTGCGTGTCGATCCCGCCGCCACAAAGCGCGTCATCGAAGACATCAAGCAGCGCTTTGGCGGAAAAATCACGCGCATCGTCGATCAGGCCGAAGTCAAGACTCTCTCGACGGACATCTTCGAGCGCACATTCGCCGTCACGACGGCGTTGAACACGCTCACGCTGATCGTGTCCGGCGTCGCGCTTTTCGCCAGCCTGCTGACGCTTAGCGACATGCGGCGCGCCCGCATCGCGCCAGTCTGGGCGTTGGGCGCGACGCGGCGAAAGCTGGCGGCGCTGGAAATGGCGCGGGTCATGGCTTTCGCCGCCGGCGCCGCGGCTTTCGCGATCCCGCTTGGGCTGTTCATGACGTGGTGCCTTGTCGCGATCGTCAATGTCGCCGCCTTCGGATGGCGGCTGCCATTCCATATGTTTCCGGCGCAATGGCTTGTGGTTTCCTGCATCGCGCTCTGCGCCGCGTTCTTTGCGGCGCTCATCCCCGTCGTTCGGCTCGCACGCGTCTCGCCGTCCGAACTGCTCAGGGTCTTCTCGAATGAACGCTAGATCCCCGAACAGTTTCCCGGAACGGCGCTCGGCAATTTCGAGGCGATCGGCGCTTCTTCTCGCGCTGTCGTCGAGCGGCGCGTTGGCGCAAGGCTTCGGCGGACTTGGCGCGACGGCGCCCGGCTTCGCGATTCCCCGAGCCGGAACGCCGCTCGCTTTTCCAAGAGACCACGGCGCGCATCCCGATTTTCGCACCGAATGGTGGTACGTCACGGCAAATCTAAAAGGCGATGACGGCGCCGCCTATGGCGTGCAATGGACGCTCTTTCGCTTTGCACTGCAGCCGAACGCGGCGCGGGCCGGCTGGGACGACCGCAACGTGTGGATGGGCCATGCGGCGGCGACAAGCGCCAGCGAACATCTCTTCGCGCAAAAATTCGCGCGCGGCGGAATTGGCCAGGCGGGCGTCGAGGCTTCGCCCTTTCGCGCTTTCATCGACGACTGGGTTTTGGAAACGCGCGACGATTCCACGGAAGCCGGAATCGAGCGGCTGCGCGTTGCCGCGAGCGACAAAAGTTTCGCCTATGCGCTTGACCTTACAGCGACGGGGCCGGTCGTATTGCAGGGTGAGGGCGGCTACAGCCGCAAGTCCGAGGCTGGACAGGCCTCCTATTATTACAGCCAGCCGTTCTTTCGGGCGGAAGGCTCGTTATCGATGAACGGACGCAAAATCCAGGTCTCCGGCCGCGCCTGGATGGATCGCGAATGGTCGAGTCAGCCGCTCGGCGCTGATCAAAAAGGCTGGGACTGGTTTTCGCTGCATCTTGAGGGCGGCGCCAGACTGATGCTGTATCGTATGCGCAGCGTCGAGGCGGCGCCGTTTCTCTTGGGGAATTGGATCGACGCCGATGGCGCAACATCCATACTCGCGCGCGAAGACATCTTCCTCGAGCCTTTGGAGAGGACGCGTATCGTCGATCGCGACGTGCCGATCCGCTGGCGCGTGAAGATTAAAAACCGCGACGTTGACATTGAGACGCGGCCGCTCAATCCAAGAAGCTGGATGGGAACCGATTTCGCCTATTGGGAAGGTCCGATCCGCTTTACGGGTTCGCACAGCGGCGAGGGCTATCTCGAAATGACGGGCTATTGAGACCCCGTGGCCGTGCGAAAAAAGTTCAAAAGAGCGCCTCGCGTATCCCGAAGCTTTTTCAAATGCACGGCGGCGAGCTCCGACAGCCGCCGGTCGCCCGCCCGCGTGATGACCACCAGCGATCTACGACGGTCAGTCGGATCGGTCTTTCGCCTGACAAGCTTGGCCTGCGCCAGGCGCGACACCAGCTCCGCCGCGCTGTGATCGCGGATCATCAACTGCTCGGCGAGTTCGCCGACGCTGATGTGTTTTGCGCCCCGAAAGGTGCGCACGACCAGAAGCGCCTGATACCATTGCACGGTCACGCCATGGTCGGCGGCGACCTGTTCGCTGAAGGCCACAAACCTTCGCAAGTCGGAGCGAAATTGCGCGAGCGCGACCAGGTCGTCTTCACTTGGCGACTTGCGCGGAGTCCCTTGTGTATGTTCGCAGAGATTCAAATGAAACCTCTTACTTCCCGAGTCGTTCTCGCGCTGCGCGACTCATTTGGAGTAAAGAAACAATGCGCGCGCAGCGCCGGCGGGTCAATTCTTGTCGGCGTCAAAGCGTTATAATTGCGCGATGAATTCATCAATCTTTGCAAAAAAAACATTGGGATCGTCGGCGCCTCCTCTGCTGATGCGCGCAAGCGCCGCGTGACGACGCGGCGACTGCGGCGTCGAATAGTCGCGAACCGCTTGCAGCCATCCAAGTCCGTCGAGCGGATCGACATAATCGATCGCGTCGCCGCCAACTTCGCGGAAGGCCTCGATGTCAGAGGCGATGACCGGCGTTCCCGCCGCAAGCGCTTCTGCGACGGGCAGACCAAAGCCTTCCGCAAAGGAAGGCATGAGCAGCGCACGCGCGCCGGCAAGCAGGCTGCGCAGTCCCGGCGTGGAAAGTCCGCCAGCCTCAATGACGTGAGGACGCAATGCGGCGCTTCGTTCCAGCATTTCGATCACGGCGGCGCTGAGCCAGCCGCGCTTGCCGACAATGACGAGCTTCGGCGGAGCCGTATCTCGCGCCAACGCGCGCCATACGTTCAGCAGCGTCATAAGATTCTTGCGCGGTTCGATCGTGCCGCAAACAACAAAATAGTTGACGCCGTCAAGCGCCGCCGGCGGCTCGGCGCGCGACGAGAAGACCGGCGATACGGGCAGGCGGGCGACGCAGATCGGCAGTTCCGGCCTTCCGCATTCGGCGGCGAATTGACGAAGGCGCTCGGCGACGGCTTGCGATCCGACGACAACGCCTGCGCCATAGCGGCAGACATTGCTCATGCGTCTGGGATGCAGCATCGCTTCTCTCGCACGAAAGAACTCCGGCGCCTCGATGGGAAGGAGATCATGGACGAAGAAAACAGGCTTCACATCCGGCCGCGCCGTAAGCCAGCGCAGATACCAGCTTCGATCAATGAGAAATTGCGTGACGTTGAAATAGATCGCGCCACGCGGCGCCTCGCCCGTTGGCCTTCCAAGATAAGGCGCCCAGCGCCGCATCGCCTGCCAGTTTCGCTCGAGGAAAGAGAGATTCGGCGATCTTTTGACGCGAGTCATCGAGGCCCGAGTGGAGCCGTTGGATAGAAGCGCCGCGACGACGGCGCGATAGACCTCATCCTCTCCAGCGTCGCCATCTTCGCGCCAGAGACTTTCGACGCCTTCGATCGTCTCGAGCGCGCTGTCGGGATCGGCGAGGCGCGGGCCAATCGCCGTGCAAATGAGCGCGCCACGCTCGCCTGCGCTGCGTGCAAGAAAATGCCTCGCGAGAGCGAAATCGACGCGATCGATGCCGTTTGGCGCCGCATTCAGCGCGCGTGTCACGATTCTCGTGACGTCATAGATGACGATGCTGCGCGCCGCGTCAGTCGCCGTCGACGTCAGTTGCGGCACTTCGTCTCGTCCATACGACATCGCCAAATCTCGATCGCGTCATTGGCTTCGCGAACAGCGCGTTCCGTTTCTCTTTCGAGACACTCCCGATAGCGGAAAACCATTTTCGTAAAGAGCTGCATTTCCTCATCACAAGCGGCCATCGCGAGTGCGGCGGCGGACGTCTCAATGCAGCTTGGGCGCGCCGGCGGAGCGCAGTAGGTGAAGCCTCGAAGCGCTTGCGCGGCAAGCGGCTGCGCATGCGTCAGGAAAGCAGCCGCGGTCGCGAGCGCGGCGCTGCACATGCTCATCCCGGAGAACCGCATCGAACCCACTCCGGTTGTCGAGCGCTTCCCGATCACATCGGGACATGTGATCGGGAAGGAAACGCTCAAAATCAAAATGCTGGAGCACGTCCTAACGAAAAAGTCTGTGAACTTTTTCGGAACCTGCTCTAAGCGCCGCGACTGGCGAACCAACGCACCGCATCGGCGACTGCATCGGCTGGCGGCCGCGTCTTGTAGCCGAGCGTGCGGCGCGCCTTGGAATCGTCGAAGAACATGCGCTTCCCCGAAAGCCGCAAGCTCTCCCGATTGAGAAACGGCTCCGAGCCGGCAAAGCGCGCGACGATTTCATTGGCGTAGGCGAGCGGCATGAGCGGCCAGCGCGGCAATTTCGCCCAAGGCGGCGGCCGCCCGGTGATCCGCGATATTTCAACGAGCAGGTCGCGCAAGGTCAGATTCTCGCCTCCGAGAATATAGCGCTCGCCTATACCGCCGACTTTCATCGCGGCGATGTGGCCCGCGGCGACATCCTCCACATGAACGATGTTGAGTCCGGTATCGACGTAGGCCGGCATGCCGCCGCGCATCGCCTCGCAGACGATCCTGCCGGTTGGCGTCGGCCGCACGTCGCCGGAGCCGAGCGGCGCAGAGGGGCACACGATGACGGCAGGCAGTCCTTCATCTCGGATCATGCCTTCGACCAAACGCTCAGAAAGGACTTTGCTGAGCTTGTAGGCGCCGATCGCCCGTTCTGGAATCAACCGGTTGAATTCTGT
The DNA here is from genome assembly GCF_003855495.1 of Methylocystis rosea. Lineage (NCBI taxonomy): Bacteria > Pseudomonadati > Pseudomonadota > Alphaproteobacteria > Hyphomicrobiales > Methylocystaceae > Methylocystis > Methylocystis rosea. The sequence continues at coordinate 2,651,488 of NZ_CP034086.1, forward strand.
GCAGGGCGCCGAATCGGGATCAAGCGTCGCGACGCTGCTCGTATGCACGACGCGCTGCACGCCGGCCCGCAGCGCCTCGCGCATGACGATCTCCGTCCCGCTCACATTGACGCGCATCACCGGTTCTGGATCGGGAGCCCAAAGTCGATAGTTTGCTGCAAGGTGAAAGAGAGCCGAGACGCCGGTCATGGCGCGCCGGACGCTCTCGCGATCAGTGACGTCGCCTTCGACGATCTCGCAATCCGGCGGCACATTGCCGCGCGAACTCGATCCGCGCAGAAGCGCGCGTACGCAGAATCCTTCCGCCAGCAAACCTCTCGCGACAGCGCCGCCGATGAAACCGCTTGCGCCCGTGACAAGTACCGTTCCGCGAGAAACCATGCTCCTTCCCTGCCCCAGCGCCAGCGCCCTTAAAGAGCCCAGACTCCTTCGCCTCTCTTTGCTGATGGAATCGACAGAAAATGCCGCTTCACGGAAAATGGGCGGCGACCCCGTGAGGTCTAGATCGGGCCATGCGCTCGTCAGCGGCCGTCAGTTCGCGGCAGTCTCAATCAGACTTTGATCATCTACTTCCAATATGGATGGCTCGTGCGCCGCCAAGGCCGGTGGGAGCGATTCCATAATCTCGCGCTCCTCGCGCTGCATCCGCGCAAGATCCTTCTGTATGACGACGACGAAGCCAAGGAAGGTCAACCCGGACAGGCCGCCGATCACGAGATCCAGGACTGCGAAGCCATAAGCCTGCGCCGTCGTCGCGCTGGAACCGAGCCAAGCTGCAAAAAGCGCCCAGGACGCGACGAGAAGTCGAAACTCCGTCGCGCCCATGCCGCCGTAAGACAACCGATGCACCCGCTCCGTGACGACCCTCAGATAGGTGTAGGAACTCATCAGAAGATAGAGCGAGAGCACCAGGAGCGATGAGCCGAGCGTGAAATATGGCGACACGCCCAGACCGACAACGATCAGAGTCTGAGCGATGAGATCGGACGAATGGTCGATGAAATAGCCATAATGCGGCCGTTCGATCGAACGATGCCGCGCAAGCGTGCCATCGAGAGAATCGCCGAACCAGTTAAGGAACAGGCCTCCAACGACCAGGACGAGAAATCCACTGGACCAGTGACAGCCGATGAAGCCGATGAGCGTCAGGCCCGCGCCGCACAATCCGATCGCTGTCAGATGATCCGGGGTCGCCCAGTCCGGCAAACGCCGCACCAACGCCAATAGCACAGCGCGCTCCTTGAGCGCGAGAAAACTTTGGTTGATGCGCTGATTGGCCACGAGAACCCCTCAAAAGCGTTCAACAAGTTAGCGTCTGCGCAATTTCCGATGACGCTCAAGCGAACAACCGATCATATCCCAGACATATTACGGATGAAACAGGCAAAACGATGACATATTGAGAACTTAACCGGCATTAACCCAAATTCGAAAGCTGTAATGCGCCGGCATTTTCCGCGTTGACGCGAAGCAAGCTTTATGCCCGTCAGTACAAATATCGACTGACGGCGACGCCCTGAATCGCCGGCTGCCCAACCGTACCGACAAGTTGCATAAGTTTGCTGATGTCGGAGAACGGGGCGTTGCTGACGTAAAGAATGTCTTTGTCGCGAATGGGGAAGCGGCGCGCCGCAAACAACGCCGCGGGTTCCCGAAGATTGAGGTGATAGGCGACCGGCACCAGCCCAAGCGCAAGCAGTCGCGGCGAGACCTGCGGATATTCGCGCGCGAGACTTGCCGGCTCGTAGCGGAGAATGAAAACCCCATCGGGGTCGGCGCGTGAATCGGTCAGGCCGCCGGCCCTGCCGATCGCCTCTTCGAGCGTGATTCCGCGTGCATCGAATGGAACGACTGCGTTGGCCCCGGTCGCCCCCATGACGGTAAACGTCTGCGGCGTGCGCTCGACGGTCAAAATGTCGCCCGCCCGCAAATAGATGTCTTCGCGAGGATTGACGAGCAGCGCCTGAATGGGCGCCCGCGCCGTGCGGTTGCCGCGCGTCAAGGTCACGAAAGTTTCGTGGACTGGCGAACGATAGCCGCCGGCCGCGGCGATGACGTCCATGATGCGATCGCCGCCGAGCGTCAGCGGAACGCGCGAACCATTGGAGACTTCGCCGGTGACCGTGACGGCGTTGGTGATGTTGCGAGTCACATTGACCACGACCTGCGGTTCAATCGCCTTGCCGCGAAGCCGCTCGATGATCGCCGACTCGACTTCCTGCTGATTGCGGCCGGCGACCTGGATGCGGCCGGCGTAGGGCACGGTGACCGAACCGTCGCGCCCGACCATCTGGTCCGGAATCGCGGCGGATCGAGATCCAGGGCTCATCCGATCGGCGACGGGCGCCGAGAACAATCCGCCGGAAGCGGCCTCCCAAACAGTGATTTGAACCGAGTCGCCGATTCCGATCGCCTGGGCGGCGGCAGGCCGGTAATCGCCAAAGTAGCCCCGCAATGTCGGCGGCGCACGGCGGGCGAGCACGATGAGCGAGTTTTCGTCGATCTCGACAAGCGCGAAGCTCGGCTCCGGCGTGGCCAGCGTCGGCGCCATGCTCTCTACAATGTCCTTACGGGATGGACCTGCCGCAGGAAAAATCGAGCACCCCGCCAGCTGCAATCCGAGAGCGAGCGCGAGGCAGAGCCGCAGCGGGGGAATGACAATCGTCAAAGTCGCTCCAATATATGCGCCCGCCGGCGCGAATTATTGAACACAGAGGAAGAGCCCTCCCAGAGACGCCGGGAGCTTGTGCGGGCCAACCCAATATGCCGGCTATATGGCGGAAATGCCACCAGTTTTGTGAAGGATCGTAAAAATTTTACCAAAACGTTTGGATGGTTAATCGGACCGCCAGAATCGCCGTTTTTCAATCAGCTTTGTCGAACGTTCTCAGCGAGAGCGCGCGAACGCGGGCATCCGGGAGACGCTCGAAATCGGTCGCGCTGTGACGCTGGCCTTCCGCGCCATGAAATACGAAAACGCCGCCTCGCGTCACGATCAGATCGTTATAACGAAGGGTGGGATCGTCGAGCGCCGCCAAGAGCGGGTCCAACGAGGTCGGCGCGCCAGCGCGCGTTGGCCGCCCCACGCGCAGCTCGGATTCCGCACGCGCCGCGAAGGCTTCATAGCGTTGCCGCGCCGCTTCGACTTTCAGACGCCAACTCGTATAGGCTGCGGGCGCGTCTCTCGCTTCAAGCGCTGAAAGAGAAGGGGAGGCCGAGCGTGCGCTGGCGCTTGCCCCAACGGCTCCCAGCAGAACTCCAATGACTGTTATCGTCACGTAAGCGGCGCGCATGAAGGTAAATGCGCCCGCGTGACGAAAGTTCCGCGCTTCCTTCCAGCGACTACTCGTCGCTGCTTTGCGCGGAGGCGGCCGCGATCCGGCGTCCGTCCTTGAACAGCTTGGCGAACAGCCCGAGGACCGCCACCAGCGCGAGCCCGATCACCGCGACGTCGATCGCCGGCAGGGGATCGTGCTGACTTGCGGGAACGCCGAGCGCGATCGCGGCGAAAGGCCAGAAGGCCAGAAGTATGCGGAACTCCGTCACGCCCAGACCGATGTAAGCCATCTGCTGAACATGGCGCGTCGCGGCGCGAATATAGCCATAGGAAGAGAATAGCAGGTAGCAGACGAGCACCGCCGCAGCAGCGCGCAGCGTCAGAAACGGCGAAAATCCGTAGGCGATGATAAGCAGTATGTGCGAGAAGAGTTCAGAGACGTGATGCGACATGCCGGCGCCCGGCAGTTCGCCGCCGCGCAGCCGCGCCAGCGGAAGATCCGTCGTCAGGCCGAACCAGTTGACGAACATCGCCGGCGGCACGAGCCAGACCAACTCAGGCCATGAGCGGCAGCCGACCAGCGCCGCCGCCGCGAGCGCTGCGCCGCCCGCGCCGATCATCGACAGATGCGCGGGCGCGATCCAGCGCGGCGCGGCCCGCGCCATGCTTTGGACCAGGCGTTGTTCCGCGGCATAGAGGAAGCTCTGCCCGCGTCCGGGCGAACCGCCAAATAGCCGATTGGCCACCTCGCCGAAATTCATGACGCGCATGCCCCTGCTGCTATGGGGTCGGAAAAACGGCGCCCCAGCCGTAGACAATCTCAAGCGTTGAAATCTACGCGCTTGCGGCGCTGCTGCAAGTCGCCGATGATCTTCGGGCCCTGGCGCCGCATTTAACCTATCTCAGGGAATTCCTTCAAAACTTTGGCGAAGCCCGCAGCGAGCTGATCCGGAGACCTTTATGTCGGAAAAGATCGTCGTTTCGAGGGATGCCGGGGTGCTGCGCCTGCTGCTGAACCGCCCCGAAAAAAAGAACGCGCTGAACCGCGACATGTATCGCGCATTGATCGCCGCTCTTGATGGCGCGGCCCGTGACGAGACGGTGCGTGCCGTCGTCTTCGCCGGCGCGGGCGGCAATTTCACGGCGGGCAATGATCTCGCCGACTTTCGCGATTTTGCGCCTGGCGCAGAAACATTTCCGGCGCTGGCCTTCGTTCGCGCGGCGGCGGCCTTCGAGAAGCCGCTCGTCGCCGCCGTGACCGGGGACGCCGTCGGCGTCGGAACCACCCTGCTCTTCCACTGCGACCTCGTCTACGCCAGCCCAGAGGCGCGTTTCAAAATGCCGTTCATTGATCTGGCGCTGCCGCCGGAGGGTGGCGCCAGCCTGCTGGTCCCGCAGCGGTTCGGGATGGCCAAGGCGTCCCAATATCTGCTGCTCGGCGAGAGTTTCGACGGCGCGGAAGCCTTCCGTCTCGGCCTCGTCAACGCTGTCGCCTCCCCGGAAGTCGTCCTCGACCTTGCGATGGAGGCCGCACGCCGCCTGGCGGCGAAACCCCGTGAGGCGCTACTCGCGGCGCGGCGGCTGATGCGCGGCGAGCCGAACGACATACGATCGCGCATCGACGCGGAAGCCGCGCTTTTCGCCAAGGCGCTGACGTCGCCCGAAGCGCGCGAGCGCTTCGCCGCCTTTTTCGCTTCGAAGTCGCGTTAGCCTTCAGCGCGGCGCGACCTGCGCCGCTTGCGTTGCCGACGCGCTTCTCCCAAATAATAGGGCGGACATACGCGCCCGCGCCGCCAAGGGCGGGCGCTCACATGGGCTGATGGGAAAATTATGCGCGATCCTTACGACGTTCTCGGCGTGTCCAAATCGGCGAGTCACGCCGAAATCAAGAAGGCCTATCGCCAGCTCGCCAAGAAATTCCACCCTGACCGCAACAAGGACGACACGAAAGCCAAGGAGCGATTCACGGAAATCAACTCCGCCTATGAAATCGTCGGCGACGAGACGAAGAAGGCGCAGTTCGACAAGGGCGAGATCGGTCCCGACGGGAAACCCCGCTACACCGGCTTCGAGGGCTTCGGCGCGGGCGCGGGCGCCGGCCCCGGCGGCTTCACCCGCGGCTGGCGAACGGGCGGCGCGCCTGGCGGCGGCGCGCCCGGCGGCGATCAGCATTTCGAGTTTCACTTCGGCAATGAGGCGCCCGGCGGCGGCGGGCGCGCGGGCTTCGACCCTTCCGACCTCTTCGCGGATCTCTTCGGCGCGGGCGGACGCCGTCGCGCCGGCCCGCAGCCGACTCGAGGCGACGATGTCGTCGCCACCGCCACCGTGCCGCTCGAAACGGTCGCTCACGGCGGCTCGGCCCGCGTCATCCTGCCCAGCGGCCGCACGCTGGAAGTCAAAATTCCTGCGGGAATCGAAGACGGCAAGCAGATTCGTCTGCGCGGCCAGGGCCAGCCCGGCTCCATGGGGGGCGAACCCGGCGACGCGCTGATCACCGTGAAGGTCGCGCCCCATCCCCATTTCAAGCTGGATGGCCGCGATTTGCGGCTGGAGCTGCCGGTCACGGTTTATGAAGCCGCGCTCGGCGGACGGGTCGAGACCCCGACGCTGAACGGCAAGGTGGAGCTAAGCATCCCGCCGCACTCCAACAGCGGGCGCGTGCTGCGGCTGCGCGGCAAAGGACTTCCGGCGAGCGAAGGCAAAATAGCCGGCGACCTTTATGTCTCGCTGAAGATCATGCTGCCGGAAACGGCGTCCAGCGATCTCGACGCGCGGATGCGGGAATGGCGCGACGCGCAGCCCTACGATCCGCGCGCCAAAATGTCTTGAGGTCCTCGGATTATTTAACTTCGGCTGGCGTCGCCGCGACCGCGGCGGCGGCCGCTTCCGCCGCGGCCTGCATCGCTTCGGGCGCCAAGGCGCCAACGAGCACGAAGGCGAAGCCGCCAGCCCGCCATTCGATGACCGAAACGCCCTGACCGCGCTGGCCAGCCGGCGCGGCGAGGGCCTCCGCCCGCTCGAAATAAAGACCAACCCGCCCACCGTCGTCGCGCTCATAGACGAGAAACGCCGCCGGCGCCGCGACGCCGGGCGCGACGCGTCCGCCAAGCAGCCGCAATCCAACGCCGCTCAAATCCGGCGCGCGTGAAAACCCGACGCGCTCTTGCAGCCACGCGAGAAGCTCGCCACGCCGGCTGGCCTCGACCTCCACGGGTCGCGGGTCAAGGATGTAGGTCGCGTAGGTCAAGCCCGCCCGTGCGGCATAGCTCGTGGCGGCGATGGCGCGCGTCGTCGGGCTCTGCGCCGGGGGACGGCTTGCCAGAAAGAGCAACGCGGCCGCGGCGACGGCCGCGCCGGCGATGAGCGTCAGCAGCGTCGACGCGAGCGCCTGGCGCCGCCGGCTCGCGCGGATTTCGTCGAGCTTGCGCGTCGGACGCGGCGCGGCGCCGGGTCGCCCCCAATGGATGGCGCCGGTTTCTATCGGCCCCTGACCGGCGGGCGGGGCCGGCGGGCGCGCCGCCGCCTCCCGCAGCGACAGCGGCGGCGTCTCAAGCGCCACCGGCTCAAAAGCGGCGCGCAGCGCCGCGTTCTGTCGCCGCCAGCCCTCAACGAGAGCGGCGTCCTCGGGATGCTGCAGGAGATGGTCTTCGACCTTGCGCCGCCGCTCGGGGTCGAGTTCGCCGTCGACGAGGGCGTGTAAATCGGCTTCTTCGATCAGGGCCGAGGGCGTCATCGGCGCTACTTCACGACCCGCAGATGCGAAGCGGCGCGGCGGGCGCCCTCCGACGACGCGACGGGCCGCAAACCCTCGGCGCCGAGCGTCGCGCGGGCGCGCATCAGACGCGCCAGCGCCGTTTCCCGGCTCGCGCCGACGATGCGCGCGGAGGCGTCATAGCCGAAGCCCTCGAGCGAAACGAGCAGCAGCATGGCGCGCTCGTCGAAGCAAAGACTTGCAAGCCCGTGCACGACCGGCGGGTGGCGCGACGCTGGACCTGGCGCATCTGCGAGCTTTTTCTGAGACAGCGCGACGAGCGCCGCATAGGCTTCGATTCGCGCTTCGGCGAGATCGGCGGGGCGCAGCTCGCGCGCCCGGATCCGCGCGCCGACCGACTGCAGCGCGCTTTGCACGAGATCGTCGGCGATGGCCGGCCCTGCGCCGGCGCAGAGCGCGCGCGCATAGCGTCTCAGGGCCGGAGTCGCTCCGCCCAGATCCGTTATGATGTCGGCTCTTCTGCCCATGCGGCCCGCTCCGCTCGGTCTTCTCGCCAGTCTGCGAAGCCAATGACGTTTCCTATCGAATGATAGGGCATCGCCGCGCAATTGGCTATGCTTGGCCGCTCTGGCGCGTGCGATTTCACATCCGCCGCCGCCTGTGGCGCGAGGGTTTCCTTTGCGCCCAAACCACGCTAAACGGCGCGAGCCGCCGAGCCCTTCTTTGCCCAGGATATAGACACGCATGACACAGCAAGCCGCGCCTGCCGCCCTTTTCGCCGGATTGCTCAAGGGCAAGAAGGGGCTCATCCTGGGCGTCGCCAATAATCGCTCGATCGCCTGGGGCATCGCCAAGGCCTGCGCCGACGCCGGCGCCGATCTGGCGCTCACCTATCAGATCGAAGCGCTGGAAAAGCGCGTGCGGCCGCTGGCGGCGGACATCGGCGCGACCGTCATTGGGCGCTGCGACGTCGCCGAGCCAGAGACGATGGACGCGGTCTTCGCCGAGATCGAGAAGCTTTGGGGCCGGCTCGATTTCGTCGTGCATTGCCTCGCCTATTCCGACAAGGACCAGCTCGACGGGCGCTATGTCGAGACGACGCTGGAAAACTTCCAGATGTCGCTGAACATCTCCTGCTATTCCTTCACGGCGATCGCGCAGCGCGCCGAGAAGCTGATGACGGACGGCGGCTCGCTCCTCACGCTGACATATTACGGCGCCGAAAAATGGATGCCGCATTACAATGTGATGGGCGTGGCGAAAGCGGCGCTCGAAGCGTCGGTGCGCTATCTCGCCGCCGATCTCGGCGTCAAAAACATTCGCGTCAACGCGATCTCGGCCGGGCCGATCAAGACGATGGCGGCCTCGGGCATCGGCGACTTCCGCTACATTCTGCGCTGGAACGAATATAATTCGCCGCTGCGCCGCGTCGTGACGATCGAGGAAGTGGGCGAGACGGCGGTCTATCTGCTGTCGCCGATGGCGCGCGGCGTTTCGGGCGAAGTGCTGCATGTCGACGCGGGCTATCATGTCGTGGGCATGATGAACCCGAGCGCGGCGCCGAAAATGGCGGATCTCCTGGCGCTGCTGCCGCAGCAGAAGTAGGCGGCTTGCCGCGTCATGCCCGCGCTTGTCGCGCATCCTCGTTGGGATGGCCCGCTCTCCCAAAGCTGCCGAACTCTTTCACGTTATGAACGCCGCAGGAGAAGGAGGAGCGCCGGGACGGCCGGACGCCGACAACCCGGATGACCGTCATATGATTCCGCGCCAAATCTATCGATAAGAGTCGCGAATATTTTTGGCGGAGATAACAAGAAAGAACCCCCTACACTCCGCCAAAAATCGTTGGACTCTATCAATAGCTTTAGTCTCATAAGACTTCGATAGTGACACTCAGTTCATCTTGCAGAATAAATCCGCCGTTCCTTCCGGAGACGCCAAATAATCTCCAATCGATGTAGTCGGTATGAAGCGCACCCTTGGCAGATGCGATTGCATCATCAAGAGCTTCCTTAAACTGCCCCGTTTGCGAAAGGCCTGTAAATCTCTTGCCCGCGATGGCAGCATGGGAATGGCTTTCGAGAGGGAAAGGATCGGCGCCGCCCGAGTTGCCAATTTTCCGCCAACGCCGAAGCCATGGCCAAGGAAGTATTGGCCCCTTTAAGTCGGACACGGCCGCGATCCAACCTTGATCATCAAAAGCGATTTCAATTGTATTCTGACGGGCGTGAATTCGTGCTCCAAGAATTGGCTTTCCCTCTCCCCAATAGTTCCTCGGGTCAAGCAGTATTATTGGATCGGAAACGATTGGGGTCTGGACAGGCAAAACAATACCCGTCGGCGGCTCTGCATTAAAATCAAAATCTTGAATACCATCTTCCGGAGGTTCAATGTAGAACCAAGCGGATAGCGCGCCCTTTGTCCAACCACTGGAAGAAACAGTTCCAATAGCAAATAGCGCCAACGTAACTGGCTTACTCTTGAGGATTTCAAAAGAGGCTGAGTCGACTTTCTGAATTCTTTCCATAACTACCTCCAAAGCAATATAAAAAACAATCCAATTTACACGGAAAGGAGATTGGTCTTTGAATAAAGGCTACTTCTTTCAGTTCAGTTCTTTCTATTCTCGTGGCCCCACCGCTTATCGCGACAAGTTTATTTAATATAGTTGTATCAACCTTCACCATAGCCAAGAGCTAACAAGCTTTTGCTTGCCAGTTAAGGTTAACTTCAAAACTAAGACTCTCGGGCAGCCCGTTGGCGTCTTGGCTCTTACTGGAAAACAGTTAAACCCAATCAAAAGCGCCCACTCGTTAAAATTAAGTAGAATACGCTTCTTGCCGAGAGTCAATAGACTGTGTCTTTACGGTTGCTAGATCCATTACCGAGCGAGATCGTGTTGACAACTTTGCCGACGGTATGAGCCCTAACGCACCCCAGCCGGCTTCCCCGCCACAGTCACCAGCAGATCGCGTCGCGCAAGAGCCGCTCCGCGTCGGCCATTGCGCTCGTTGAGGAAGCTCGGCTCTAAACTATCGAGCTGCAGATTGACGAGCTGGCTCGCGATCTTCGTCGACGTGTCGAAGCGCAGCGCATAGGAGCCGTTAAGTAACTGTTGGTCCTCCTATCGTCTCTGAGGTCCGAAAAGGGCGGTCGCTGCCGTGGAATCGGAGAAGGGCTTCCTCATCCTGAGGAGCGTGCGAAGCACGCGTCTAGAAGGACGAGGAAGCCCGTTCTCGCGTATTTTTCCTCACCCGCGTCCTTCGAGACGCCGCCATCGATCTCGGGCTTGCCCGAGATCGACATTAAATTCGCAAGTCGGGTAAACCCGACTTGCGGGCGGCTCCTCAGGATGAGGGTGAGGAAAACAGTTCTCTGGACGGCTCCTCTACCCCGCCGGCTCCGCAAATCCGCGTTGCCGTAGCAGCGGCTCCACCGTCGGCATCCGCCCGCGAAAGGCCACATAGGCGTCCGCCGCGTCCTGCTTGCCGCCGGCCGCGTAGATATGATCGCGCAGGCGCTGCGCGACCTCGGGCGCGAAGGGGTCGCCCGTCTCCTTGAAGGCCTCGAAAGCGTCGGCGTCGAGCGTTTCGGCCCAGAGATAGCTGTAATAGCCCGCCGAATAACCGTCGCCGGAGAAGATATGCGAAAAATGCGGCAGGCGGTGCCGCATGATGATTTCCGGCGGCATGGAAATCGACGCGAGGCTGTCCGCCTCGAAGGCGCCAGCGTCGAAATCCGGCGCGACGCTTTGCGCGTGAATGTCGAGATCGACATGGGCCGAGGCGCAGAACTCGACCGTCGCGAAGCCCTGATTGAAATGGCGCGCGGCGGTGATGCGCGCGACGAGGTCATCGGGAATGGGCGCGCCCGTCTCGGCATGAAGCGCGAATTTCTTCAGCACCGCCGGCTCCAGCAGCCAGTGCTCGTAAAGCTGCGAAGGCAGTTCGACGAAATCGCGCGCGACATTGGTGCCCGCGACCGAAGGATAGGTCACGTCCGACAGCATGCCATGCAAGCCATGGCCGAATTCGTGAAACAGCGTGCGGGCGTCGTCGAGGCTGAGCAGCGTCGGCGCGCCATCGGCGCCTTTGGTGAAATTCATCACATTGACGATGATCGGCCTGGTTTCGCCAACGAGATTGTGCTGCGCGCGGAATTCCGACATCCAGGCGCCGCCCCTCTTCGACGGCCGCGCAAAATAATCGGCGAGGAACAGCGCGACATGCTTGCCGTTGCTGTCCAGCACATCGAAGGCGCGCACATCCGGATGGTAGAGCGGCAGGCCCTTCTGCTCGACGAAGCGGAGGCCGAAGAGTTTCTGCGCGACGTCGAACGCCGCGGCGATCATGTTGTCGAGCTGGAAGTAAGGACGCAGCGCGGCCTGATCGAGATCGTAGCGCTTCGCGCGCACGCGCTCAGCGTAATAGCGCCTGTCATGCGCCGCGACAGTGAAATTCGCGCCCTCTTCTTCGACCATCGCCTGGATCTGCGCGCGCTCCTCGGCGGCGCGCGTCAGCGCCGGCGCCCAGACGCGACCGATCAATTCGCGCACGGCGGCCGGCGTCTTCGCCATGGAGTCGTCGAGTTTGAAAGCGGCGAAACTGTCAAAGCCGAGCAGCTTCGCGCGCTCTTCGCGCAATTGCAGAATTTCGCGGATGAGCGGGCGGTTGTCGGTCGCGCCCGCATTCTCGCCGCGGCTCGCCCAGGCGCGAAACACCGTCTCGCGCAGATCACGCCGCGTCGAGCTTTGCAGAAAGACTTCGGCGCTGGAGCGCGACAGCGTCACGCCATATTTGCCGGGCGATCCACGCTCCGCCGCAATGCGCGCGGCGCCGGCGCGAAAGTCCGGCGAGAGGCCGTCGAGATCGCTTTCGCCGAGCAGCAGCAACCATGATGATTCATCGGCCAGCACATTCTGCGAAAACTGCGTCGAGAGGCCCGCCAGCCGCTCGAGAATCGCTTTGAGACGCGCCTTGTCGGCGCCGTTCAGCTTCGCGCCGGCGCGCACGAAGTTCTTATAGGTCAGTTCGAGAACGCGGCGCTGCTCCGGCGTCAAATCGATGGCCTCGCGCGTCTCGTAAAGCGCCTCGATCCGGCGAAACAGCGCGGGATTCATCGAGATGTCGCTGGAGTGACGCGAAAAGGCGCCGGCCATATCGCGCTCGATCCCCTGCAATTCGGGCGTCGTGTCGGTGGCGGCGAGATTCCAGAAAACCGCGCCGACGTCGGTGAGAAGTCGCCCCGCCCGCTCCAGCGCGCCGATGACATTGTCGAAGGTCGGCGGCGACGTGTCGTTGGCGATGCCGTCGATCTCGCCCTTGTGCTGGGCGAAGGCCGTTTCGAACGCCTCGCGGAAATGCCCGGGCGCGACCGCGTTGAAAGGCGGCAGGCGGAACGGGCCGCTCCAGGCCATAAGGAGAGGGTTATCCATGACAGTCTCTTAGCAAGATGCCGACCAGCGGCGGCGTGGCCGGCCGCTACACCCCTGCGGGCTTGCCCACCACCGTCACCAGCAGATCGCCGTCGCCGAGGAGCCGCTTCGCGCCGCGCTGACAATCCTCCATCGTCACCGCGGCGATCCGGCCATTGCGTTCGTCAAGGAAGCTCGGCTCGAAACCATCGAGCTGCAGATTGACGAGCTGGCTCGCGATCTTCGTCGACGTGTCGAAGCGCAGCGCATAGGAGCCGATGAGGAATTTCTTCGCCTTGTCCAATTCGTCTTCGGTCGGACCGTTGGCGACGAAGTTTCTGAACTCTTCCTGGATCACGCCGATCGCTTCGCCGGCACGCTCGTTCTTGGTCGCGGCGGCGCCGATCAGCATCGGGCAATGGTCATATTCGTTGAGATGCGAATAGACCGAATAGGCCATGCCGCGCTTTTCGCGCACCTCGCGGAACAGTCGCGACGTGAAGGTGCCGCCGCCCAGAATGTGATTGGCGACGACGACGGCGAAATAGTCTGGATCGTGCTTGGTGATCGACGGGCGTCCGAAGCGGATCGTCGATTGCGGCACGTCAAGATCGACGATTTGGCGCATGCCGACATTGGCGACTTCGATCTCCGGGACGGGCGCGAGATCGTTTTGCAGCGCGAGGCCGCCGAAGGTCGCGTCAAGGAGTTCCGAAAGCCGCGTCGCGTCGATCGCGCCGACGACGCCGATCTTGAGATCGCGTCTCGCGAAGAGCCGTTCGCGCAGGGCGATGAGGTCTTCGCGCGAGAGCGTGTCGATCGACGCAAGGTCGCCGCGCACCGGGCGCCCATAGGGATGGTTCGGGAAGGCCGCTTCGCGGAAGGCTTTCGACGCCATCGAGTCGGGGTCATTGGCGTCGCGCTTCAATTCGGCGGCGAGTTGGCTGCGCACGCGCGCGACGTCGCCGGCTTCGAGCCGCGCATCGTTGAGCGCGAGCTTTAAGAGACCGAACGCCTTGTCGACATTGCGCGAGAGAGTCTGCAAATGGCCAGAGATCGCGTCGCGATCGGCGCCGAAGCCAAGATGAATAGCGAGATCGTCGATGGCGCGATGGAAGCCGCGCGCGTCATAGGGGCCGGCGCCTTCGTCGAGCGTCGCCGCGAGCAGCGTCGCCAATCCGGGCTTCTCGCGAGGATCCTGCGACGCGCCGCCGAGGATCGCGAATTCGAGCGCGACGAGCGGCACGGCGTGGCTTTCCACGAGCCAGGCCTCAAGCCCGGCCGGCGTCGTGATCCGCTGCACATGTTCGGCGCGGGAGGCGATGGTGACGATGGGCGCGTGAGCGGTCATTTCAGTTCCTAACGGAGGTCGGCGGTAGGTCTTGGGCAGTCGAGTCAGGCGTCGGCTTTATGCCGACAACCTGACGCGATCGCCGTCTAGGCTGGAAGCAGAAAGCCCGTGACGGCCCTGCGCTTGTCGAGCCATTTGCGCGCGGCGTTTTGCACGTCCTCGGCCGTCACCTTCTCCATGCGCTCGGGCCAGGCGACGACGTCGTCGATGGTGAGGCCGGTGGCCAGCGCCTCGCCATACCAGCGGGCAAGCGAGGCCTGGCTATCCTGCGCGTAGATGGCGTCGGCGATCAGCCGGGTCTTGGCGCGCTGCAAATGCTCCGCGTCGATCGGCTCCTCCGCGAAACGCCGCAGCACGCGATCGATCGCGACGTCGAGGTCCTGGAGCGAAACATCCGGCGCGGGCGTCGCATAGACCCAGAGCCGCGTGTCGTCGACGGCGGAGCCCATGTAATATGCGCCGGCGCCGACCGCGACCTGCTCTTCGACGACCAGCGTGTCATAGAGCGCGCTCGTTGGTCCGCCGCCGAGCATATAAGCGAGCGTCTCCAGCGCCTCGGCTTCGCCGGGCTTCGCCGTGCTGTAGGACGGCACGAGATAGACCTGCTCATGCGCCGGCTGCTCGACCTTCTCATCGCGCAGCGTCACCAGACGGTGGGCGCGGTGCGGGGGCTCCTGGGCGCGGGCGCGCCGCGGCGGCGCGGCCTGCGCGGGAACCTTGCCGTAGGTGTCCTTGGCGAGACGCTCGACCTCGTCGGCCTCGACGTCGCCGGCGACGATCAGGATGGCGTTTTCCGGCGTATAGAAGCGTTGGTAATAGGCGAGCGCGTGTGCGCGACCGAGCCCCTCGATCTCGTGATTCCAGCCGATGATCGGGATGCCGTAGGGATGATGGGCGAAGAGCGCCGCCTGTACGGCCTCGTCGAGCTGGGCGGAAGGGTCGCTGTCGGTGCGCATGCGACGTTCTTCAAGCACGACGTCGCGCTCCGGATCGACGACCTCGTCGGTCAGAACCAGATTGCGCATGCGATCGGCCTCGAACGCCATCAGCGTGGCGAGATGCTCCTTGCCGATGCGCTGGAAATAGGCCGTGTAATCGTAGCTGGTGAAGGCGTTCTCCTGGCCGCCGAGTTCGGCGACAAGATTCGAGAACTCGCCCTGCGGATGATCCGCCGTGCCCTTGAACATCAGATGTTCGAGAAAATGCGCGATGCCCGACTGGCCGAGCGGATCGTCGGCGGCGCCGTTTTTGTACCAGACCATATGTGTGACGACAGGCGTTCGCGCGTCCGGGATGACGACGACCTCCATGCCGTTGCCGAGCGTGAAGCTCGTAATGCTCGCGCGCGCAGGCCCCGGCGCGGCTGCCCCGGGCGCAAGCGAAACGGCTGACGCCTTCGTCTCAAATGACATGAACGGCCTTTCCCGCGGCGGCGGCCGCGTCTCGGAGAGTGGTTCTCCTATATAGGCCGGAATTTAATTCTTGTCAGAACCTCTCAGGAAGCTCGGCATCATGCTCGACAGGCCGCCGCCGCTTGAACGGGCGACTGTACTTGGCGCGTTCGGATTGCCGGTCTGGGCGACGGGATCGCTGTCGGTGCCGCCGCCACCGCCCCAACTTAACGGATTCCACCAGCTCTTGCCCGACTTCTCGTTGTTATAACTGCTCAAGTCCTTCGTGGGTTGGCGATACCCATCCGGGGGTTCGACGAGCATCCGGCGCGGCGCCACGTCTGGCTCGGCCGCAGCGTTACGGGTGCGCGACGTGAGCACGCGTTGCAGGAAGCCCGGCTCATCGTCGGTTCCAGGGGCCGCCGTCGGACGCGGACCTCGAATGCGTTCGAGAAGGCCTTTCTTTTTTTCTTCGGGCGGCGCGTCCGGAACGCGCGCATAGCGATCGGCGTTACGGCGTCGCTCCGACGAAAGTTCGGTTGGCCATTCGCCCGACCGGGCGCCCCGCTCGCGCGGCGCCGGGAGGTTGCCGGCGCTCGGCGGCAAAACGAGCTTGGGCCGTTCGCTATAATCGATTTTGCCGACGCCCTCGTCCGAAGACGCGCCGACCATCTCCATCATCGCCGACCATGTGGATTTATCGTCGCCGGCTAAGGCTGGCGCGGCCTGGACCGCCGCGAGACCGGCGAGAGCGCAAAGGGCGCAGCGCTGCGACTGAGCAAGCTTCATCTGTCGGACTCCATTCGGGCTCCGGTTATATTCGGCTACATGGACGCGACTTATTGGCGATTTAGTGGCGAAGGCTGGGCCACGCTCGACCAGAGCGCGTTCAGGTCTCGGCGCGCCGCTCCTGGGGCAGGAAAAACCCTTCAATGACCAGCAGCGCCACGCCCGCCGTAATGAAGACATCGGCAAGGTTAAACACGTAGTTAGCCAAAGGTCCGACGGGCAGACTGGTGTGCAGGTAGAAGAAATCGGCGACAGCCCCCCGTGTGATGCGGTCGGCGGCGTTGCCGAGCGCGCCGCCAATGATCAGCCCGAGCGCCACAGCCGTCGCGCGACTCTGCGTGCGCACCATCCAGATCGCCAGCCCGGCGATGATCGCGCCCTGCATGGTCAAGAGCGCGAGGCGGGTTAAGGCCTCATGGGCGGGAAACAGCGAATAGGAGACGCCGTAGTTCCAGGACAATACGATGTCGAGGAACGGCGCAAGGCTCATCGGCGGCCGGGCGGCGACGTCAAATATATTCAGCATCCAGAATTTATGCGCCTGGTCGAAGGCCAGAGCGGCGAGCGCCGCGGCGAGGCCGAGCGCGCGAGGGGAAAGTCTGCCGGACAAGCGTGATCTCCGTGACGCCAACGCAGCATTAAGCCGGATCAATGCGAAAAAGAAAGCGCGCCCCGCTCATGCGTCGATCAGGCGATCACTGGGCGAGGATGATCGGTCCTTCCGGCTCGGGCCAGTCGATCCGGTAATTGAGGCCGGTGCGGATAAGATGAGTCGCGCTGGCGCTCGAGGCGACGAAATGTGCGGGAAATCCGTCCAGAACGGAGCCGCCGAAGGCGTTGATCGGATAGCTCTGCCGGCCCAGATCGACGTAGAGCCATTCGGCCTTGAGGCTCCAATTTCGGGCGACGGCGTATTCGAGCCCCGCGCCGGCGGTCCAGCCCGTCGCCAAGCCGGAATAGGCGCCGGCCGAGCAATAGAAGTCGAGCGCGCAGAACTTGTTGCCGTCGCCGAGCGCGCCAAGCGCCGAGACCTGTCCATAGGCGAAGCCGCCGGTGACGTAGAGCATGAAGTCCTCGCGCGGCAGAATCCCGAAGCGCCCGCGCACAGTCCCGAGCGACTCGAGCAGCCGCTTGGTGCTAGCGGCGAAATTCCGACGGTCGCCGAAGTCGACGGAAGCGCCGAACGAGCCGCCGATATTGGCGTAGGCGAAATCGGTCTCGAGACCCGCGACGAGGAACGGATGCAAGCGCCAGTTATAGCCGATCTGCCCGCCGCCGACGAAGCCCGCGATGTCCGAACGCTGCGCGAAGGGCGCCTTGAAGTCCGTCTGGAGGATCGCCGCTTCCGGCGAGCGCGCCGCGAGCGTCGTATCTTTCGCCGCGCCGAAACCATAGCCGACATGGCCGCCGAGATAGACGCCGCGCCATTCATGCGGCTCGGCGTCCGCCCTGCCGAAGAACGGCCCGAAATTTCCAGCGCCGGTCGGATCGTCAGGCCCGCCAAAGCGGTAGCCCGCCTGCAGGAAAAAGCCATAGCGCTGCGAAAATGAGTAGATCGGCCTGGTCACGTTGTTGACCAGGCGCTCGCCATGGTCCTTGCCTGGCGCGCTGAACTGCCAATAGCGGCCGCCGACGCCCACGCTGAAACGCGACGTCAGATCATAGGCGATGAGGCCTTCGAGCTGAAAACCGTCCCCCTTGCCCGACTGCTGCGCGCCTCGGATTTCGGGGCGAAAATTGTGATAGTCGGTGTTCCACAACCAGCTATGTATCCAGGCCGCTTCGAGCGATGCGCGCAAGCCCGGCACGAGTTCGATCTCGCCGCCGACGCCGACCCGCAGCGAGTTCCAGGCGACGTCGAAATCGAGCCCGTCCAGACTCGTCGGGTAAGGAACCCTGTTCGGCGGATCGGTCGAGCAAAACTCCGTGCCGGCGAGAATCTGCGCGCAGCCGAATGAATTCATCCGCTCATGGAAATTATTATATCCAACGAAAGGACTAATTCTGACCGGCTGGCCGGTCGGCAATCTGTTCTCTACGACATTATAGCCCAGATCGACGGTGACATATTTGAGCGAGCCGCCGCTCTGGACATGGACAGTATTGCTGTAGGGGCCCTTGGTCGCGGCGACAGTATCCTCGTCATTGAGCTTGCCGCTCGCGAGAGTCCCGCCGCCGAGAAAACCTTTAAGGAAGACGCCGCTCTCGTGGTCGACGCGAAAGAAGGTCTCGGCTGAATGCCCGGTCAAATCGCCGAAGGTGAGACGTGAAATCAACAGTCCGGGGACCTGGGCGTCGTAGTAATCGTATTTATGGTTGCCCGAACTGAACCAGTAGCGGGTCCCAAATTCCACGCGCCAAGGCGAAGCCGCCAATAGTGCCGGCGGCGCTTTCAAGCCGAGCGGCGCCGGATCGTCGGCCTTGGCGGCGCCGGCGGCCAGGAGGGCCGTCACTAAAATAGCCGTCACTGAAATAAATGCGGAACGCGTTCTGTGCATGCGGCGCCCCGGGCTCGGCGGACGATGGACGGCGATTGAGCCGACCGCAAAGACGCACGACGCTGACGACGACGCTACAATTTAGATGGATGCTTATGGTTTCTATTTTATTAAGCGCCGTCAACGCTATAGCGGTCCGCGCAACAGCATAGCCGCCGTGCCAGGCGCCGCGCCCGACCCGTCTAATGGCTAAGATCAACCTTTAGGCTGCGCTGTGGCTGCGCGGCGCCAAAACTGAAAATTCTGCGCCTGTCCCCAACTTGACAGCGATTGGCCTCGCCCATATCTGTGTGGCGCCTGCTGGCACTCATCTCACGTGAGTGCCAACAAGCCTTCGCATATCCCTTTTTGGCGGGCCGAACCCGTCAGGTCAGAAAAGGAAAGATTAACAATGACGTTCCGTCCCCTCCACGACCGCGTCGTGGTCAAGCGACTCGAAGGCGAGGAAAAAACCAAAGGCGGCATCATCATTCCGGACACCGCGAAAGAGAAGCCGCAAGAGGGCAAGGTCATTTCCGTCGGCCCCGGCGCTCGCGACGAAAACGGCAAGCTGAACCCGCTGGACGTTAAGTCCGGCGACCGCGTGCTTTTCGGCAAATGGTCCGGCACCGAAGTCAAGATCGACGGCGACGACCTGCTCATCATGAAGGAAAGCGACATCCTCGGCATCGTCGACTGACTCGACGCCGCCGTTCGCTTCCAACCCCCAGGAGAATTGTAAATGGCTGCAAAAGACGTCCGTTTCTCCACTGACGCCCGAGACCGCATTCTGCGCGGCGTCGAAATCCTCAACAACGCCGTTAAGGTCACACTTGGTCCCAAGGGCCGCAACGTCGTGATCGAGAAGTCCTTTGGCGCGCCGCGCATCACCAAGGACGGCGTCACCGTCGCCAAGGAAATCGAGCTTGCCGACAAGTTCGAAAATCTCGGCGCCCAGCTCGTCCGCGAAGTCGCCTCCAAGCAGAACGACCTCGCTGGCGACGGCACCACCACCGCAACCGTTCTTGCCGCCTCGATCGCCCGTGAAGGCGCGAAGGCGGTCGCCGCCGGCCTCAATCCCATGGATCTGAAGCGTGGCGTCGACCTCGCCGTCGACGCAATCGTCGCCGATCTCAAAGCGCATTCGAAGAAGGTCACTTCGAACGACGAGATCGCCCAGGTCGGCAAGATTTCGGCCAATGGCGACGACTTCATCGGCCAGGAAATCGCCAAGGCGATGCAGAAGGTCGGCAATGAAGGCGTCATCACGGTGGAAGAGGCCAAGAGCCTCGAGACCGAGACCGACATCGTCGAGGGCATGCAGTTCGATCGCGGCTATCTCTCGCCCTACTTCATCACCAACGCCGAGAAGATGATCGCCGAACTCGACGATCCCTACATTCTCATCCACGAGAAGAAGCTTTCGACGCTGCAGCCGCTGCTGCCGATCCTCGAAGCTGTGGTGCAGACCGGCAAGCCGCTGCTCATCGTCGCTGAGGACATTGAAGGCGAAGCGCTGGCGACCCTCGTCGTCAACAAGCTGCGCGGCGGCCTGAAGATCGCCGCCGTCAAGGCGCCTGGCTTTGGCGATCGCCGCAAGGCGATGCTCGAAGACATCGCCATCCTCACCGGCGGCGAGTTGATCGCCGAGGACCTCGGCATCAAGCTCGAGAACGTCACGCTCGCCATGCTCGGCCGCGCCAAGCGCGTGCGCATCGAGAAGGAGAACACGACGATCATCGACGGCGCCGGCGAGAAGAAGGACATCGAGGCGCGCATCGCCCAGATCAAAGGACAGATCGAGGAGACCACCTCGGACTACGACCGCGAAAAGCTGCAGGAGCGTCTCGCGAAGCTCGCGGGCGGCGTCGCGGTGATCCGCGTCGGCGGCGCGACCGAGGTCGAAGTGAAGGAAAAGAAGGATCGCGTCGACGACGCCCTCAACGCCACTCGCGCGGCGGTCGAGGAAGGCGTGTCGCCCGGCGGCGGCGTGGCGTTGCTGCGCGCCATCAAGGCGCTCGACGGCGTCAAGGTCGGCAATCCTGATCAGCAGACCGGCGTCGACATCGTCCGCAAGGCGATTCAGGCGCCGGCGCGCCAGATCGTCGACAACGCCGGCGGCGACGGTGCCGTGGTGGTCGGCAAGCTGCTCGAAGCCACCGAATACGGCTACGGCTTCGACGCCCAGAAGGGCGAGTACGGCGATCTGATGAAGCTCGGCATCATCGACCCGACCAAGGTCGTGCGCACCGCACTGCAGGACGCCGCTTCGATCGCCGGTCTGATCATCACCACCGAGGCGACGATCACCGAAGCGCCGAAGAAGGACGGCCCCCCGGCCATGCCGGGCGGCGGCGGCATGGGCGGCATGGACTTCTAAGTCTGCGCTCATTGCGAACAAAACAAAGCCCCGGGCGAAAATCCGGGGCTTTTTTGCTGGGACGGGCCGATTAAGGTCCGAAGACGGTCAGACGCCGGATTTGCGCGTTACAGTGCTTGCGGGTTTTGGGTCGCGCCGAATATGCCTTCGATCCACGCCGTCACCGCCCTGATCCTTGGGACGTTTCTGTCGCCGGGATTGACGAGCAGCCACACTTCGCGTTTGAGCACGGGCGCTTTGTCGCCGAGCCGGCGCAACCCAGACTCGCGATCGGCGATCAAACAGGGAAGCAGCGACTTTCCGATGCCGAACTTTACGGCGTTCAGGGCCAGCTCGGAGTCATTGACGGCAAGGCCAGCCGGATGTCCCTGCCGACTGACCGCCCGATTGATCCAGGCGACGTGTGGAAGCCCGGCCATCTCCGCCTCGTAAGTAATCCATGAAAGCCGCCGCGCGTCCCCTTCGCTTGGCGCGTAAACGGCATAGTCGAGGTCTGCGATGCGGCGGGTGATCGCGCGCTGATCCTCTCGCGGTCTCGCGTGGCGAAGCGCGAGGTCGGCATCGCGACGCATGACGCTTAGATTGCGCGGCTCGGCGACAACCTCGAGCGATAGTCCCGGATAAACTTGAGTCAGCTGCTTGATCGCGGGCAGCAGAAGACGGCTCGCGATGAGCGGGATTGCGGTGATGCGGACGCTGCCGGTCGGCTCGGCGTCGACGCCAGTCGACGATTCGGCGATCGCGATGGCCTCTTCTTCCATTCGCTCCGCGCGTTCAATGATATACGAGCCGATCTCGGTCAGGCGCCAGCGGGGCTCGAACAGCGTCAATCCGAGGCCTTGTTCGATGCGCCGAACCCGCCGCGCCACCGTGGTCTCGTCCACCCGCAAAGCCTTTGCCGCCGGCGCGATGGCGTTTGCGCGCGCCACCGCCAGCACGTAGCGCAGATCGTTCCAGTTTAGTGGCGGCAAGTTTGCTGACATGGGCGGCAAAACTACTGCTGCCGAGGCGTTTTTGCATCAACTAGGTTTCTCCCGTCGACCTCTGAAGACGGAGCCGGGCCATGCACATTGATCGTCGTCTGCTTATCCAGGGAGGTCTGGCGTCGATGACCAGCTCGCGATCGCCGGAACCTTCCCGACGTTCCTTCACAACTGCGGCCGCGCGCTTCAAGGCTTTGGCCTTCGACGCATTCCCGATCTTCGATCCCCGGCCAATTGACGCACGCGCCGAGGCGCTTTTTCCAGGAAACGGAACGCGACTTGTCGAGTTGTGGCGAAATCGTCAGTTCGAATACTCATGGCTGCGAACTGCGTCGGGCCAATATGTGGACTTCATGAAAGTATCGGAGGAAGCGCTGGTCTTTGCCGGCCACGCGCTCAGGCTGCAATTGAGCGGAGAAACGCGCGATCAACTCCTTCGCGCATATCTGACGCTCGGCGCATGGCCTGACGCCAAGCCGGCTCTGCAGGGACTGCGGTCCGCGGGCGTTCGTCTCGCGCTACTTTCCAATCTTACGCCAGATATGCTCAACGGATCGATCGCAAGATCCGGGCTTGAAGGCTTTTTCGAGCATGTCCTGAGCACGGATAGGGCGAAGACGTACAAACCAAGTCCAGACGCGTATCGGCTAGGGGTCGATGCGTTCGGACTGGCGGAAAACCAAATCTTGTTCGTCGCCTTTGCCGGATGGGACGCGGCAGGCGCAAAGGCGTTTGGCTATCCGACGTTTTGGGTCAATAGGCTCGGTCTGCCTCCCGAGGAGTTGGGGAGCAAAGCTGATGCAGAGGGTAAATCGCTCGCCGAACTGACGGCATATGTGCTCGATTGCGCTTGTACGGACCGGCGCGCGCACCCAGATCGTCGCTTCCAGCGCCGGCGCCGCGCGCGCCAATAAGAAAGCTCCCAACCAGCGTCGGGGCGCTGTTCTGCGCCGCCGACCGGCTACTGACCCGCCGTGCCCGGCGCAGTGATCTGCGCATGTTTCTTCGCGAGTATCTGCGCCGGGGTGATGTTCGCCGTCGCAACCTGCAATTTGTTGCGCCAGCCGCTGATGATCTCTGCGTCGCCGCGCATCATCGCCTCGAAACCATCCATGCCACTTCTTGCGCGGACGCCTTTTCAGACCGTCCGACCTTCGTGTCCATCAGATCCGCGCGCTCGAAGAAATCGGTCGCGGTCACTCCCGGCATCAGGCAAGTGACGGTGACGCCTGAATCTTCGAGTTCCTCGCGCAGCGCGAAGCAGAAGCTGTTGAGAAAGGACTTCGTTGCGTTGTAGACGGCCTGATACGACCCCGGAATAAAGCCGGCGATGGAGCCGGTTACGAGAATGCGGCCGGCGCCGCGCGCCCGCATGTCGCGCGCAACCTTGTGAAGCAGATAAATCGTGCAGGTGACATTCGTGTCGAGTACATGCCGCTCGGCCGAGAAGTCTTGATCGAGAAAGCCGCGACCCAATCCATGCCCGGCGTTGGCGAGAAGCGCGTCGATCTGGCGCCCATCAGCCGCGGCGCATAACCGGTCGACGCCGTCCGTTGTGGAGAGGTCGGTTTCAACCTCGGCCACATGCGCGCCGAGCTCCCGAAATCGAGCGGCTGCGCCATGAATTTCCGGGCGATCGGCCGCGACCGCCAGATCGAAGCCGCGCTCAGCGCAGATCAAAGCGAGTTCGTAG
The DNA here is from genome assembly GCF_003855495.1 of Methylocystis rosea. Taxonomy (NCBI): domain Bacteria; kingdom Pseudomonadati; phylum Pseudomonadota; class Alphaproteobacteria; order Hyphomicrobiales; family Methylocystaceae; genus Methylocystis; species Methylocystis rosea. The sequence goes on from NZ_CP034086.1 coordinate 2,674,954, forward strand.
CCGATACCCGAGGAGGCCCCCGTCACCACGGCGAGCGGCTTCTTTGAAGTCTGATTCATTTCACGTCAACGGCGCCGCCCGAGAGCGACGCCGCTGCTCCTATTAGCGATTTTCCGTTAGGCGGCCTTACGGTTGATCCGCCCTTCGGCGAGCGACGAGAGTTTCTTGTCAGCGTTCTTTTCTTCGGCAAGCGTCTCCGACAGAAGCTGCGCGCAGTCCTCGCGGCCAAGCTCCTTCGCCCAGGCGATCAGCGTGCCATAGCGCGTGATCTCATAATGCTCGACCGCCTGCGCGCTCGCGATCAACGCCGCGTCCAGCACTTCATCGTCAGCGGTTTCGCCGGAGATTTCTTCGGCCTCTTCGAGGATGCCGTCGATCGCCGGGCAGTTGACGCCCTTGGGAGCCACACCATGCAGCTGAAAGACTTTCTCGAGCCGGCGCACCTGATTTTCCGTCTCGCCGAGGTGCTGCTCGAATGCTTCCCTCAGCTGCGGATCGGAGGCCTTCTCGACCATATCGGGCAGCGCTTTCAGGATCTGATTTTCGGCATAGTAGATGTCGCGCAGCGTGTGCACGAACAGATCGTCGATCGTCTTGATGTCTTTGGAAAAGAGACCCATCGTGCCGCTCCGGTTTGCGATGTTGGGGAAAGCCCGCCGGCCGCAGGCGTGCAGTGGAACGCCGCCGACGAGCGAATGTTCCCCATGGAGCGGAGAGGCGCGGCAAAGCTCCCGAAAGGGCCGCGCCCGGATTTCCTCGCTTGCCCCGCGCGTCGGGGCGCCGCAGCTTTCCGAAGCTTCAGGCCGTTGCCCTATGGCTTCCGCTCGTTTAGCATCAGCTTCGCACGCGGAGTCACGCGCGCGTCAGCAAGAATCGGGAGAGCGAAATGGCGAGCTTGCGCACGCCGGCGGAGTCGAACGGCGACTGGGCCGAGCATCTAAGGACCTACAACTCATTCTTGTTGCTGCTGAAGATCGGCGCGGCAAGCACGGCGGTCCTGCTGCTCCTGCTGTATTTCTTCGTCGCGCGCTAGGTTCAGAGCCTCCGCTTTTACCGCTGTCGGCGACGCTGGCGGCGACGGTTTTTCCACAACCGGAGTTCGTTATGCGCATCGCCGTATTGGCTGAAACGGATAAATCCGAGCCGCGCGTCGCGGCCACACCCGAGACCGTCAAGAAATTCATCGGGCTGGGCGCCGACGTCGTGGTCGCGGCCGGCGCGGGCGCCGACGCCGGCTTCGCCGACAGCGACTACGCCGCCGCCGGCGCGACGATCGCCGATAGCGCGGCGGCCGCGCTGACGGGCGCCGACGTCGCGCTGCGCGTGCGCCGTCCTTCGGCTGCGGAGCTTGCGGGCGCAAAATCCAATCTCGCGGTGATCGCGATCATGGATCCCTTTGGCGCCGGGGCTCAGCTTGCCGATCTCGCCAAGAGCGGCGCGATCGCCTTCGCCATGGAGCTCATGCCGCGCATTACGCGCGCGCAAACCATGGACGTGCTGTCGTCCCAAGCCAATCTCGCCGGCTATCGCGCCGTTATTGACGCGATGGCCGAATATGGCCGCTCCTTTCCGATGATGATGACCGCCGCCGGCACCGTCCCGGCGGCGAAAGTCTTTATAATGGGCGTCGGCGTCGCCGGTCTGCAGGCGATCGCCACGGCGCGGCGCATGGGCGCGATCGTCACCGCCACCGACGTGCGGCCGGCGACGAAGGAGCAGGTCGAATCGCTCGGCGCGAAATTCATCGCCGTCGAGAACGAAGAGTTCAAACAGGCCGAGACCTCCGGCGGCTACGCCAAGGAGATGTCGCCTGAATATCAAAAGGCGCAGGCCGAACTCGTCGCTGCGCACATCGCCAAGCAGGACATCGTCATCACCACGGCGCTGATCCCCGGCCGGCCGGCGCCCAAGCTCATCTCGGCGGAGATGGTGCGCTCCATGCGGCCTGGCTCAGTCATCGTCGATCTTGCGGCCGAGCGCGGCGGCAACTGCGAATTGACCAAGCCCGGCGAAACGGTGGTCGTCGACGGCGTGAAGATCCTTGGCGCGCTGAACCTCGCCGGCCGCATGGCGTCGACGGCGTCGAGCCTCTACGCCAAGAATCTGCTGGCCTTCGTCGAGACGCTCGTCTCGAAGGACACCAAGCAGCTCGCCATCAATTGGGACGACGAACTGGTGAAGGCGACCGCGCTGACCCGCGACGGCGCCGTGGTCGACGAGCGTTTTAAATAGCCGCCTGCGCGCATATCAAACTAAGGGGCGTTAAGCGATGACCGACTCTACGCAACAATTGCTCGAGAAGGCGCAGGCGGCGGCCGAGGCCGCCCGCCATCTGGCCGAACAGGCGCAACACTATTCGGACGAACTCGCACATACGGCCGCCGCGGCGGCGGCGCACGGGCTCGCCGGCGGCGCCATTGATCCTTTCGTCTTCCGCGTGGCGATCTTCGCCATGGCGGTGTTCGTCGGCTATTACGTCGTCTGGTCGGTGACGCCGGCGCTGCATACGCCGCTGATGTCGGTCACGAACGCGATTTCCTCCGTCATCATCGTCGGCGCGCTGCTCGCGGCGGGCGTCGAAGGCATGACCGCCGCCGAGGCGTCGGGCTCCTGGTGGGCGAACGCCTTCGGTTTCATCGCGGTCATTCTCGCCAGCGTGAACATCTTCGGCGGCTTCCTCGTCACCGAACGCATGCTCTCCATGTACAAGAAGAAGGGCTGAGGCCATGAGCGCCAATATCGCAGCCCTTCTCTATCTCGTCGCCGGCGTGCTGTTCATCTTCGCGCTGCGCGGCCTCTCTTCGCCCGCCACCTCTCGCGAGGGCAATCGCTACGGCATGATCGGCATGGCGATCGCCGTGGCGACGACGCTGCTGACGCATTTCCCCTCCTTCGGCGGCCTGCTGATGATCGTGATCGGCGTCGCCATCGGCGGCGGCGCGGGCGCTTTCATCGCCCAGCGCGTTCCGATGACGAAGATGCCTGAACTTGTCGCTGGCTTCCACGCGCTGGTCGGCCTGGCGGCGGTGCTTGTCGCGGCCGGCGCCTTTTTCGCGCCGCGCGCCTTCGGCATCGGCGACGCCAATGAGATTCACGCCGGCAGCCTCGTCGAAATGTCGCTCGGCGCGGCGATCGGCGCGATCACCTTCACCGGATCGATCATCGCCTTTCTAAAGCTTTCCGAACGCATGACCGGCAAGCCGATCCTGCTGCCGGAACGCCATACCATCAACATCATGCTCGGCGTCTCCCTGCTGGCGCTGACGGCGCTCTTCGTCGGCACGCAGAGCGGCGTCTGGCTGTTCCTGCTGATTCTCGCCTCCTTCGCCTTGGGCGTGACGCTGATCATTCCGATCGGCGGCGCCGACATGCCGGTGGTCGTCTCCATGCTCAACTCCTATTCGGGTTGGGCGGCGGCCGGCATCGGCTTCACGCTGGGCAATCTCGCGCTGATCATCACCGGCGCGCTTGTCGGCTCGTCGGGCGCAATCCTCTCCTACATCATGTGCAAGGGGATGAACCGCAGTTTCATCTCCGTCATTCTCGGCGGCTTCGGCGGCGAGGTGGCGGGGCCTGCTGGCGGCAAGGAGACGCGCAACGTCAAGCAGGGTTCGGCGGAAGACGCCGCCTATATCATGCAGAACGCCGGCAAGATCATCATCGTGCCGGGCTACGGCATGGCGGTCGCGCAGGCGCAACACGCGCTGCGCGAAATGGCCGACATGCTCAAGGAGGAAGGCGTCGACATCAAATACGCCATCCATCCGGTCGCGGGCCGCATGCCGGGCCATATGAATGTGCTGCTCGCCGAGGCCAATGTGCCCTATGATGAAGTGTTCGAGCTCGAGGACATCAACTCCGAATTCGGACAGGCGGACGTCGCCTTCGTCATCGGCGCCAACGACGTGACCAACCCCGCCGCCAAGACCGATAAGACCTCGGCGATCTATGGCATGCCGATTCTCGACGTCGAAAAGGCGAAGACGGTTCTGTTCCTGAAACGCGGCATGGGCTCTGGATACGCCGGCGTCGAGAACGAGCTGTTCTTCAGACCAAACACGATGATGCTGTTCGGCGACGCCAAGAAGACCGTCGAGTCGATCGTCAAGTCGCTGGCGCATTAAGTCTCTTCAACGCCGCCAAAACAAAACGCCCGGGAGTTTCTCCCGGGCTTTTCTTTTGCGTCCATACCGCCCCGAAGCGGAGTCTCCGCGAAGGGGGAATGATCCCGCTTCGCGTTCGGGACTACTCCCAGTTCCAGGCGACCGGCTGGAGCCAGCCGCCAAATTGCGGCCAGCCTTCGTTGCCGGTGTAGAAAATGCCCGGCAAATTCTTGCCCGTGCCATATTCGTACTTCGCTGAGAAGATGAAGGTCCGCTGTGGATAGGGGTGGAACAGCGCGAATTTGTAATTGTTCACATTGTCGATGCCGGCGTCGAACGACCAGCGGTCGCTGTATTTGTAATGCGCGTGCAGATCGACCATGAAGAAGCGATCCGACGAGCCGAAGATGCCATGCACGAGATCGTTGTTGGCGAGCGTGCGCCAGATGCGATCCTGCCAGCGCATCGCCACCGTGAACGCCCAACTGTCATCCGGGCGATAGGTGACTCCGAAATTCCAGCGCCATTTCGGCACGCCCGGCGCATTCTTGCCGGCGACCGATGTCGCCCATGGAAACTCGAAGCTCGTTCCGAACGGCGATGTCGCAGATGGCGCCGAAGGCTGCCATCTGCTGAACGAGATGACCCGTGAATTGACGAATGTCACGCTGCCGAACAGTTGGAGTCCCTTGTAGTAGACATTGTCCTTCTGCCACGCGAACTCCGCGCCGGTATTGCGAAGGCGGTCGACGTTGATATTGGCGTTGGCCTGAAAGGCCGAGCCGGGAACGATCGTGGCGTTGCTGATAATCGCGTCGCGCGCTTCTTCGTCGAAGAGCGACAGCCGCGCCCAGCTGTCGGGACCAAGGCTGCGTTGAAAGACGATCTCCTTGGTCAGAGCGGTCTCTGGACGCAGATTGGGGTTGGGATTGGAGACGAATCCCGTCGCGCCCGGCGTCGCGGTGAGATTGTAGAGTTCGCGCACGGTCGGAAAGCGATTGGCCATGCCGATATTGCCGGTGATTGTCCAATAGGGATCCGCCTCCCAGCGCAGCGACGCCTTCGGCGAAACGCGCGTGGAATACAGATTGGGCTGGAAGATCGGCAACATGGTCCCAAGCGTCGCCGAAGCGCCGGTGGCGGCGGCGTTCAATCCTCCGAGCAGCTGATTGTATCCGTCGGAGGCTTGCCAATGCTCGCCGCGAACGCCGAGCGTCAGTTTCAGGTCGGGACGCAGGAGAATCGCATCCTGCGCCCAGAGCGCCTGCGTGCGCGTCGTGCCGCTGCCGACCGATTGCACGACGCCAAGCGACGACTGCATGCCCGCTGTCCAATTCGTCGTGACCCAGATCGGATTGTTCGAGTGGTATTGGTCGCCGTGTATGCCGAAGCTGATGTCGTGCATGCCCTCGGGGCCGTCCGGCCGATAAATGCCCTTCAGGTCGAGAAGCGTCCAGTAGGTGCCGGTGAAGATTGTGTCCCGCCCCGTCTGCGTATAGCCGCCGAAGGGGTTGATGCCGGTCGACGGCACCCCGCTCCAGGCCGAGCGCGAAGAGCTGTAGGGGTAGGTGAAATGCGAGGCGGAAAGCTCGAAGTCGAAAACGCCCTGCGTATTCGACTTGAGCGCCAAGGAGTTGACCAGGATGGTCTCCTGATAGCGCAGATTGGCCGCGCCGAAGCCTTGCAACGTGGTCAGAGGCAGCGCAGCAGGCCCCGAGGGCGGGCCAAAGACTTCGTTGCGTCCCCCCGACAGATAGTTCAGCGGCCAGGACACGCGATCGCTGTTGAACACGCCGAGCGTATAGACGCCGCGGATCGTCGGCGTGAAGTCATAAGCGACCTTCACCTTGCCGTTGATGAAATTCTCCTCCGATATCGATCCCGAGCCGACGATCGACTGCGGCACGCCATAGACATTTTGCGAGAAGATCGCGCCCGGATAAGGATAGAAGCGGTTAGCGTTGATGAACGAAATCGGCTGGTTGTTGTTCCAGGCGTAATTGAGCGCGACGAAATAGGACAGATCGCCGATTTTATCGCCGATGGTCAGCGCCGTCGTCGTCGTCGGCAGGCCGAGCTGAGCGCCCCACCACGCAAAATCCTGCACCGCAACGGTCTGCTTGGCGGTGACTTCGAGATGCTCCGGCATGCGCGTGGTGAATTTGATGACGCCGCCGATCGAATTGCCCGGATACTGCGCCGCATAGGGCCCATAGAGATAGTCGACGCGCTCGATCTCTTCCGGCGAGATAAGCCCCCAGCGCGGCTGGCCGTCAGTGTGGCCGTTGGAGATGAGCTGGCTGATCAAGAGATCGTCGACATAGACCAGAGCGCGCGCCGACGAGAGGCCCCAGGTGCGCGTCTGAATCATGCCTTCATTGCCGCCGCGCAATTTGCGCACGAACAAGCTCGGCACATATTTGAGCGCATCCTGGCTATCGACGATGTTGATCTTCTCTTTGATGTCGCGGCGCGTGACGCTCGCGACCGTGTTGGGCAATTGCCAGCGCTGAACGAAAGCCGGCTTGCCGTCAGGAAGCGTCGCCGACCAGATTGAGACAGGCGCGGGGCCCGGAGCCGGAGCCGGCGCGACATTTGTCGCGGCGCCTGGAACCCCAGTCGTCGGCCGCCTGACGACGCCGCGGCGTTGACCGCCGACGTCGATCGTAGGCAGCGACTGCTGCGCAGCGGCGCGCGTCGCGTAAAGTTCGGAAAGCGCAAAGATGGCGAGAGCGCCGGCGGAGACGCCGCGCAGAAGCGAGTGGCGAGACATGAAATGCTTCCTTCTAGCGCCGGTCAAGGCGGCGCGACTGACCTGAACGGCTTTCGCCGTCGTAACGTTCGGCAGATCAGACGAAGGAAGGGGGCCCGCGCGTCGGGGCGCTGCGGTTCGGCCGCGAAGGGACAAAGGCCAGCGTCGGCGGCGCCCGCGGCGCGAGATTGTGTTCGACGCCACGGATCGCAAAAACGGCGTCCGCCGGCGGCGGTGCGCTCCAGCCGATCTGGCAGAGCGCGCAGGCGCATCCATCGTGATCAAGCTGATCCGAAGGCGCTTGATCCGACTCGCCCTGCGCCACAGGCGATGTATTCGCCAGCAAATGGCACTTGGCGATCGGCGCGTTCGGCGCGTCAACGGATCTCGACGCCATCGCCTCGCAAGGCGATACGAGCCTCGCGACGAGCGCAAGGAGAGCGAGGAGAGCGAGGAGTTGGCGAATGCGCATAGGCTCTTGCGAAGTCGACGTCATTAACTTTAGCGACGCCGTAATCGCACATGAACCGGTAAACCGAGACTTTCCAAGCCTGCGCGCGTTGTCAAAGGTTAAAAAATCAACTAAGAGACATTTATGTCACAGTTGCGCGCCATGCGTCGGGAATTCCGCGCGGCATTTGCCGTCGCGGCCGCTTGCGCGCTGATGTTCTCGCTTCTTTTATCGGGCGCGACGCGGCCGGCGCACGCATTCGCGGACCAAGGCGGAATCGCCTGCGATCATGCCGCTTATGTTGCAGGTCTGCACGCAACCGCCGCGCAGAAGGGGGCGGCGACGCAGCGCGACGGCTCGCCAACGCATTCTGCGCATAGATGTCCGGACTGCTGCCTGACCGCCCATGCAGGCCACGCCGTTCTTCCAGAGCGCGTCGCTTCGGCGATGCGGACCGCCGCGGAGCGCCCTTCTGAAATTCGGCATTGCGCCGTCGCCACGCCGCCGCCCGAGAGTTTCGCAGCGAACGGCGCGAATGGCGCGCGCGCCCCACCCTCAATTCATATTTCCTGAATTTACGTTAGACTCCAGTGCGCCGCGCAGGAGTCTAACTGCGGGCTTTCTCCGCTTTGCGGCCTCTCGTCTCGCGAAGACATAACAAAACAAAAACTGACGCTTCGCCCGCGCGATCGCCGCAGGCGCGTCCTAATGAAACGAGTGAGTGAAAATGGATTACAATACGCTTTCTCCTCTCGCCATGTTCCTCAACGCCGGTCCTGTCGGAAAGGCCGTCATGGCGCTGCTGCTGCTCGCGTCGATCTGGACGTGGGTGCTCATCGTCGAAGGCGTGGTGGCCGTCACCCGCATCGCCAAGTCGGCCCGCTCCGCCCGTGCGGGGGGAGACGTCGGCGTTCTCGCGCCCGTCGCCGAAGCAGGCCGCGAAGGTTTTGCCCTCGACCTTCCCGACGAAACGATCGGCGACAAGCGCGCCCGCATCGCCGACCATATGAGCCGCGCGGCGCGCGAGTTCCTGACCAAGGCGGAGGGCGGCCTGCCTAATCTCGCCGTCATCTCGTCGGTCGCGCCCTTCGTCGGCCTGTTCGGCACGGTGTGGGGAATCATGACGAGCTTCGCCGGCATCGCCCAGTCGCAGGACACGAGCCTCGCGGTCGTCGCGCCCGGCATCGCCGAAGCGCTTGCGGCGACGGCGTATGGACTTGCCGCCGCCATCCCCGCGTCAGTCGGATACAACCGCATCGGCGCCGCCTTCGCGCGCGTTGGCCAGCAGGTCGCGCATTACATCGAAGACGAGTCTCTCCTGATGTGCAGCGGCCATCAGTCGCGTCCGCGTCGCGATCGGGAGGCTGCATAATGGGCATGCCCTCACGCCAGCGCCAGAGCGCAACCGAAGGCCTTTATCAGCCGCTCGCCGATATCAATGTGACGCCGCTCGTCGACGTCATGCTCGTGTTGCTGATCATTTTCATGATCACGGCGCCATTGCTCGCCAAGGGCGTCAAGGTGAACTTGCCGCAGGCGAGCGCCGCGATGCCGATCAACCAAAAAGACCCGATCGTCGTGACAGTGGGCAAGGACGGCAAGATCGCGCTTGGCGCGGACGAGCTCTCAGCCGAGGCGCTCGTCGACGGCATCAAGGTGATGATGGGCGACGACCAGTCGCGCGTCGTTCATATCCGCGGCGACACGGAGGCGGTTTATGGCGAGGTCGTCGCGGTGATGGATAAGCTTGCGACCAACGGCATCACCCATATCGCGATCATGACCAACTCGCGCAGCAAGACCGGCGCAGGCATGAAAGCCGCGCCCGGACGCGCTGCGCCCGCAGCGGTCGGCGCTCCGCCGGCGCAGGCGCCCGCCGCGGCCACAGGGGCGGCAAAATGACGGATCTCGCGCTAAGTCCCCACGACATGGCGCGGGAGGGCGATCATCCGCCTTCTGGTCCGGAGCCGGTTAAGCCGGGTTGGCTGCGCTCGGTGACGACCGTCCTCGTCGTCGCGGCGCATGTCATGGTCTTCGGCATACTCGCCTATTCGGCGAAGCCGACGGCGGTATCGCTCGACTCTGTCAGCATGGACCTCGTGCCGGAAGGCGACTTCTTCGAGCAGGAGGAAGTCGCCGAGGCCGACGACACGCCGCCGCCCGAAGCGGTCGAGGAGCCCGACATCGCGCTTCCGCCGCCAATGGTGATGTCGCCCGACGCCGTGCCTCTGCCGGCCAAGAAGGAAGACGTCGACGAGGTCAAGAAGAAGGTCGAGCAGCAACAGGTCCAGCGCGCGCAGCAACGTCAGGAGGCGCAGGCGCGTCGGCGCTACGGCGCGCCTGAGGGACACGCCGCGAGTTCGGGCGCGTCGCAGGCGACATGTCTTGCCCATATCGCCGCAGCGCTTCGCCGGCATACGCCAGGCAACACCAGCCTTGGTCCCGGCCATGCGAGCGTGACGTTCCACGTCAATCCGGGCGGCGGTCTGTCTGGCATTTCGGCTTCAGGATCGACTCCGGCGCATGCGGCGCTCGCGCGGCGGATCGTGTCTTCCGCGCGCGGCCCAGGCATGTGCAGCTCGGCCTTCGTGAGCCAGGCTTTCGCCTTCCATTGACGCGAACGGCGGCGGACGCTCGCGCCCGCCGCCTAAGATCGTTCCGAATATTGAGGGCCTGATGAAGCTCGCGCGACTGCTTACCCTCGCCGCGGCGCTCGCCGCGTGCGCGGCGCACGCCGAGGACGCGAAGCCCGCGACCACGCCGGCGCCTAAGCCCGCTTCCACAGCGCCCGCGCCACCGCGAACTGCAGCGCCAAACGCCGCTGCGCCGGCGACGACGGGCGGCGCAGCCGCGCCTTCCGCCGCTCCGGCGATGTCGGAGAGCAAGTTCCTCGGCGCGCTCTACACGGCGATCGCCAAGCGAACGCCCACGGAAAGTCCTGCCGGCGACGGCGAGGTGACGGCCAGCTTTCACGTCAACGCGCAAGGCAAGATCGACAAAGTGACGATCGACAAGACGACAAGTCCAGCGCTTTCAGAAACGGTGAAGAAGATCCTGTCGAGCGTCGAAGCGCCGCCGCCGCCGGGCGGATCGATGGATGTGGGACAAACCTTCAAGTTCCGCGCAACGCCGAAATGAGTCGGTCGCGCCGTTCAAAACTTTCGGTCCGTGGCTGAATTGAATCCATGCGCAAGAGGCCCGCGCATGTTTATCGAAGGAGAAGGAAATGCGGCACATTTCTCGACTGACACTGAGTCTTTCGGCATTGGCGTTCGCCTGTGCGCTTGGCGCGAGCGGACCGGCGCGCGCCATCGATGAGGCGCAAAAGCCCAAGGCCGAAGACAGCGCCGAACCGAAGCGCGAAGAGAGCAAGGATACGAAATCCGAGGAGAAGACCGAAAAGCGCGAGGAGAAGACCGACGCCGGGCGCGAACAGAAACCCAAGGCCGCGCGGGACGAGAAGACTGAGAAGGCAGCCGATAAAAAGAAACACGCCGACAACAGCGCCTATCTGCGCAAGCTCGGTCTAATTATCCGGGCGCGCTCGCCGGGCGCGACGAGTCTTGGCGAAGGAAGCGCCGTCGTTCGCTTTCATCTTGGCGCCTCAGGCGCGACTGACAGCGTCACACTCGTTTCCGCTTCGACGCCCCGCCACGGGCAATTGGCGCGCTCCATCGTCTCCGGCCTGCGGGCGCCGCCGCCGCCCGGCGGCTCATATGACGGCGTGCAGAGTTTCAGATTTCACTAGCGGTGCGGCGTCTCTTCGCGGCTGAGGCGATCAAGATGGGAGAGAGATGATGCGCAAGGCAAGAAGAATGCGTCGGCCTCTTTCCTGGCCATGGATTCTCGCCTTGCTCGTCGTCGGAATTGAAGTCGCGTCAATCGGCGCAGCGTCGGCGCGCAACAATATGCTCCGCGCCGCCTATGCGACGCGCGTTTCGGAAATGTTGCGCGATCGCGCCTATTTAGAGATCTCGTCGCGTTTTTTCCGGATGGAGTCGCCACGCATGGGCCCGGGCTATGCGCGCGTCTGGTTCAAGATTGATTCGTCTGGACATGTGACGAACGTTAGAGTGGTCGACGCAACCAGCGATGCGCACGCGCGGAAGGCGGAAGCGATCTTGTCCGGCTTGCGCCTGCCGCCGCCGCCTGAGGGCGGCTTTGCGGCCGCACAATCATTCAACTTTAGATGACGGCGCCGCTACACAGATGAGATCGGGAGGACCAATGAAGCGTCTAGCTCTTGCCCTACTGGCGTTCGCGGCCTCTAGCGCCGTAAGCGCGGAACAAGGCGCGCCCTCCGCAGACGCTCCTAAGGACGCGTCGACGCCGACTCAATCAGCGCCGCCGGCCGCGATGAGTCACCATCCCGCCGCCGCCTGCGCCGAGGCGAAGGTCGACTGCGCGGCGACCGCCGTTCCCGCCTTTGCGAAGGACGGACGACTGTGGGTCGCCTTCTCCGTTGGCAAGAGCCTTTACGCAGCCGCCTCTTCGGATAATGGCGCGACGTTCTCCGCGCCGACCGCGATCGCTACGATCGGCGACGGCGTGATCGACGCGCATGGTGACGCGCGTCCGAAAATCGTCGCGCTCAAAGACGGAACGCTGCTCGCGAGCTATACGACACGGCCCGACAAGCAGATGATCGGCACGATCTTCACCGCTCGCTCGACCGACGGCGGCAAGACCTTTTCAGCGCCGCAGGCGCTTTTAGCCGAAGGCGGCCAGCGCTTCGACAGCATCCTCGTCAACCGCAAGGGCCGCATCTACGCCGGCTGGCTCGACAAGACTCATGCGCTCAAAGCCAAGGCCGAAGGCAGGGAGTTTCTCGGCAGCGGCGTCGCCTTCGCCTATTCGGACGACGGCGGCAAGACGTTCAAAGGCAAGTCGATCCTCATCGATCACGCCTGCGAATGCTGCCGCATGTCAGGCGCGCTCGACAAGGACGGAACGCCGGTCTTCGCGTGGCGACAGGTTCTGGACGGCAATGTTCGCGACCATATGGTCGCCAAGCTTTCCGCGGACGCCGCGCAAGCGACGGCGACGCGCGTTTCCGACGACGATTGGGCGATCAATAGCTGCCCGCATCACGGACCATCGATCGCGATCGACGCCGCCGGCGATTGGCATGTGGTCTGGTTCACCAAGGGCAAGAAGCGCCAAGGGCTCTATTACGCGCGCAGCCTCGACGCCGGCAAAAGCTTCTCGGAGCCGGAGAAATTCGGCGACGACGCGCGCGCCGCCGGACATCCGACGCTGGTCGCGGCCAAGGGCCGCCTGTATCGCGTCTGGAAGGAATTCGACGGCGCGACGACGACGATCGCCATGCAAATGTCGCGCGACAACGGCAAGAGCTGGAGCGCCCCGCGCGTCGTGGCGCAAACCTTGGACGCCTCCGACCATCCCGAGCTCATCGCCCATAATGGCGCGGCGTATTTGTCGTGGTTGACCCATAAGGAAGGCTATCGCCTGATGCCGCTGCCGCGAGACGAAAAAAGCGCAGCGGCGCCGCAGTGACGCCAATTCGGATGGGCGCTGCTTTGTCATTGGCGACGCGCGCGCCGCGCGTGATCGGCAATCCAGAAGCGATCAACGGCGCCGGCTTTATCACTCTCGATTCCCGGTCGGGCCTGCGGCCTACAGGGAATGACAAGAACTATAGAAGTTTAGTGGGTCTTCGTCGCATGCGCCTCATGTCTTTCGCCGTCGTCATTGCGCTTCTTGCAGGTGGAGGCGCCTTCGCCATGGACTTCAAGCCCTACGGCCGCGGCGCATTCGGGCAATTGACCAAGGCTCACGCCGGCAGGCCGCTCATCGTGCATTTCTGGTCGGTGACCTGTCCGCCCTGCCTCGTGGAATTGCCGCAATGGGCGAAGATCGCCGCCGAGAAAAAGGGATCCGACATCGTCTTCGTCAACACCGACAGCGACGATGACCGCGCCCGCGCTGAGGCGCGCATCGAGAAGGCCGGGCTCTCGGGCGCGGATCATTACGGATTCGCCGACGACTTTGTCGAAAAGCTCTATTTCGAAGCGGACAGCGCCTGGCGCGGAGAATTGCCGTTCACGGCGCTTGTCGCGCCTGACGGCGGCGTCGTGACGGTGACGGGCGCGGTCGACGATCCGCTGATCGTCGACTGGTTGAAGAAGCACGTAGCCAAGTGAAGCGGCCGCTTACCAGCGGCCTCGCGCGTAAAGCACGCCGAGCACGATGAGAAGCGCCAGCAATTGCAGACCGACGCGCCAGCGCATGAGCTTCTGCGAGCGGGCCGGCGCGCCCTCGCCGCCGCGAAACATATTGATGAAGCCGGCGACGACGACAAGAATCACCGCCGCGACGGCGACAATGACCAACAGATTTGAAGAACTTGGCATGAGCGGCGCTTCTCCCTACCCGGTGCGCTGTAGAGAAGCGCGCGCCCGCGGGCAAGGCGTTTATCGCCGCAGCAGGCGCTGCAGATAATCGAGCTCTTCCTGCGGGCGTTCAGGCTGGCCAAGCCTGCGGCGCAGCTCTTCCTGCACGCGATGGGCGCGCTGCGCCGGCGGCAGGCCGAGCGGATCATATTTCCCATAGGCGTCGGGGCGATTGCCGTCGCCAGACGCCCGCCCGAGCGGATCGCGTCCCTTGCCGCGGCGGCCGCGCCTGCCCGGGCTTCCGCCCTCTTCTTCAGCGCTTTGGTCGCCCTCGCCGCGCATCTGCTGCGCCAGCCTGTCGGCGCCCTTACGCAACGCCTGCACCGCGCGCCCTTGCGCGTCGACCGCCCTGGCGCCGCCTTCGCCAGCCTTTCCGAGCGCGTCTTCCGCCTCCTTCATCGCGCGTCGCGCGTCATCGAGTTCTTCGGCGGCTTCGACGCCGCCCTCGCGCAGCGCGTCCTGCTGGCGCTCAAGCCGCTCGCGAAGCGCCTGCTGGCGCTGGCGCTCGGCGCTGAGCTCCTCGTGCTGCGGCTGTCCCTTCTGCCGATGGCCGCGCGCGCCGCGCGCCTCCATATCGCTCGGCGCGTTCATCCCCTGGAACGTGTCGTCGCGCAATTGCTGTTCTTCGCGCGACAACTGGTCAAGCTCGTTGAGCGCGCGCGCCATTTCGCGCCCGCGCCCGCGACTCTGGCCCGCCCCCTGCGCCGTCTGCGCATTTTCGAGAATGTCCTGGAGTTCCTCCAGGAGCCGTTGCGCCTGCGCCATGTCGCCCGATTTCATGGCTCGGTCCATCTCGTCGAGCATCGCCTGCAAATCGTCCGGCGTGACGGTGTCGGCGCCGCCCTCCGACTCCTGGCGCGGCGCACCTTCCGGCGGCAATCGGCTGCCAAGCTGCTGGAGGAATTTATCAAGCGCGGCGCGTAGCTCCTCGGCGCGGCTGGCGATGTCCTGCTCGCTGTCGCCGCGCGCGATCGCATCCTTCAATTCGCGCTCCGCCGCGCGCAGTTCGCGCTCCGCTTGGGAGGTGTCGCCCTCTTCCAGGCCGAGCGCCATCGCCCACAGCATGTCACAGACGCCGCGCAACTCGTCGTCGCTACGCGGACCCTCAAGACCGCGGCGCGCCTCGCGGAGTCCGAGATGGACGGCGGCGGGCGTATCGAAGGCTTCGGGCGCGATCGACAGCGCCTCGAGCGCCGCGCGAACGCTTGAGCGCGAATCCGGATCGAGCGCGAGGATGCGCCTCTGTTCGGCGAGCGCGCGCGCGAGCGGCTTGACGAAGCGACGCTGCGGCAGGGTCACGTCGATCGATTCAGAAGCGCCTTCATTGTCCGCGGCGTCCTTGGCGACGAGGCGCATCGCGAGCTTCGCGCCGCCGAAAGGACTGTCGGCGAGATCGATTGTCGCCTTGGCCTCGCCCTGACCGCCGCCGCCGGGCGGCAAAGCGAGCGCAAGACGGGGCGGCTCATAGAGCGCGCGTCGCGCGCTGGGCGGGCCGCTAAAGACCGCTTCGGCGCCGACGACGCCGTAATCGTCCGTGGCGCGGAACGCAAGCGTCATCGAGCCCCGAACATTGTTGCGCGGCTTTTCCGTCAGCGCGATGGTCGGCGGCTTGTCTGGGATCGCCGCGAGATCGAAACGCCGACCGTCGGAGAGCGACACGCGCGCCGCGCGAGAGAGTTTGAACGCCTGCTCTTTCGACGCGCCCTTTTGCGACTCTTCGACGGCGGTCTGCGCGGCGACCAGTCCGCCGGAGACGGATACGCCAGAGTCTGGGGGGCGGATGCGCAGCATCGAATTGACCGGCGCCTCGATGGGCGCGTCGCTCTCCTTTGCCAGCACGATCGGCGGACGCCCCGTATAGGCGGGCGGTTCGAGCCAGGCGTCGACGCGCGCGGCGGTCCCGAAGCTCGCGGACGTGCGCCAGTCAAATGCGGCGGCGATTCGCGCGCGCTTTTCATCGCCTGCCATGAATCCGGCCGCAACCGCCGCGACGAGCGCCAGCGCGCGCAGCGCATAGGGGTCGCGCTGGGGCACGCGCGGATGCGGCGCCTCGATGGGGGTTTGCGCCAGCGCCGCCTCCAAGCGCTGGCGATGCAGCGCCCAGAGCGCCTCGACCGCCGCGTCGGGGTTCGGACTGGCGAGCCGATCCTCGAGTGAAGAAGCAGGGCGCAGCGCGGCGTCGGCGCCGCGGTCCAGCCGTTCGAGCGCGGCTGCGCGATGCGGCAAGCCGCGCGCAGACTCCCGCGCGACGACATAGAGCGCGGCGAACCCAAAGAGCGCCACGCCGCCGACGCGCGCCTCAAGCGGCGCAGCCTGCCAAAGGCCAAGCCAGGACAGCGCCAGAAAAAACAGGAGAATCGTGGCGAGCGCCAAGCCGGCCCGCCAGACGCGCTCGGCGATGAGCGCAAGCGCCGACCGGCGCAGCATCCCCTCAAGACGCGGCGAGGTCGTGTTCCCCGTGGGCGTATTCTGGTGCTGAGGCTCGTCCATTTATTCTCCGAGAGCGCGCCCATGACAATGGCGGTTTCGTTACGGGCAGACAATCTTGGCCGTAGGAAAATGGTCAAATTCAGCGCATTGGCGCATCAAGGGCGGAGCGCGCTAACATGCTGCATGAGCCGCAAACCCAAGGCTGACGTCACTGGAGACGTCATTTCGCCCCCGATCGGCGATCTCGCGCTGCTGCCCGCGCCCGTCGCCAGGATCCGCGACAAGATTCTTGCCGCGACCGAGACTGGCGACGTCGAAGCGCTCCGCATTCCGATCGACTGGAACGAGACGCGCCCGCTGTTCGCCAAGAGCGGCGCCTTCATGGCCGGAACCGATCCCATCGAGATTTTGAAGACGCTTTCCTTCGATCGCAAGGGGCAAGAAACGATTTCGCTCATCCGCTCGATTCTTGCGCAGCCCTTCGTCAAGATCGTCCGCGGACCGACGACGCTCTATGAATGGCCGGCCTTCGCGCGCCATCCGCAGGCCGCGGCCAATGAGGACGAAGCGCGCGCAAGGTGGCGCTGCGTGCGTTTCGCCGATCTTATACGCTCTAATGCCGAAGGAAAGCCGCGCGCGACGCGCATCGGCATCGGGTCGGACGGCGTTTGGCACTACTTCTGGAGCGAAGACTAGAAGTTCGCCGAAGCGTTGGGAGACGACGCGGCGGCGATCGCCGCGTCGGGATTGGAGAAGGCCGTTCAGCAGGTTGAACGCGACCGCCAGCTGCAAAGCATCGAGTTAGATTTCGCGCTCCTGCTCATGCGGCGCGGCGTGCGAGCGACCCTCGTCTTCGGCGCGCTTCAACTCTTCCGCTTCGTCGCCTTCGATCGCCTGCTCAGCGTCTTTCGCCGCTTTGTCGACCTTGCCGCTTTCGACGAATTTCCGTGTCGCGTCATTATACTGTTTGGCGGCGGTGCGACTGCCTTCGCCTTCGTTCGTCGGCTGCTCGTCGTTCTGCGCGGTCATCGCGATCTCCTTGTGGTCTAGAGCAATGGCTTCGCGCTAGCTGGCGCGCTGTTCGTTGCGTTTGCGCGTTGGGGCGGCCTTTTTGGCGGAAGCCGAGCGTTCCGAAGCGGGACGCGACGCGGAAGCTTCACCGCCGATCTTGCCGCCCTTGTGCGCCGCCGGATTGCCTGTACTTGCGCCGCGGCCGGACCCCGATTTCTTGCCGCCGCCATCATCCTTGTTGACAGTCGCCCAGGCGCGGCGCTCGGCTTCCTTATCGGGCACGCCGCGCTTCTCGTAGCCTTCTTCGATGTGCTCGGCTTTGCGTTTCTGCTTGTCGGTATAGGCCGACTTGTCTCCCTGCGGCATGGCTCATCTCCTCTCGCGCGCAATCGGGAATGAGCGACTAACCGCGCGCGAGTTCTCAATGTTCCGCGCGTGCGCGCAAACTTTGCAAAAGGAGATTAGCGAGCGTTCCAGATTGCGGTGTGTCTCGCGGCGCTTCAAGCGACGAGGGTGAGATCGGCGTCGTAGCCAACGACGCGCGTTTCGATCCTTATAATCAGGCGCTCCGATGAAGGCGCCGCCGGCGGTGAAATTCCAATTTGGGAGGCGTGTCAAAGGCGTCGTCGTCGATCACAACCGGCCTTCCTTCAGCTCACCGATCTCAAATGAATCCAAAAGCCGCTCCGTCCGCTCCTTAATCTGCGGCCATATCGGCATGTATATACGCGGAAATAGAACTTTGATCTGCGCATCCAGGCGCGCATACCTGAGGTACATATAGCACTCAGGTCTTCCGCTCCACGCAGCATCTTCAGTGTGATCTCTTATCTCGTCCGCATCACAATCAAACCATAGATCAATAGGATTTCTATCAACGAAATATAGATCTGGCGTTTCTCCGCGTCCATATTTATACTTAAACTGGTCTAGATCTCCGATTACGCCAAAGCGCTTTAGTTTAAACTTATCTGGTTTTTGTCCGGCAGATAGGCCAGCTTCTTTTAAATATCCATGTTTAGGATTCACGCTATATTGCCGGACCGAAAAAAATAGATCTTCTATGAAACGATTTTTTTTGCTCTCAGACTTGAGCAATGCCATTGTGTCAATGTGAACCACCATCTTTGACCAATTCACACCGTTTCTATCAATGTTGCGATCAGCCGGCGGCAGCGGCTTAAAGTCCGGCAGCGACAAGCCAACCGCAAACCCCTGTGCAAATGGTTTTGTGTAATTCGGGTCCGGATAGCCCGGCATTGTCGCCGACTCGCACCCGACATCGGCCCATGTCACATAGTCGGCCGGCACGCGCAGACGGACGCGCCAGCCTGGCGGGTCCGCCAGCCAGCGCAGTTCGAGAAAGCGACGCCCGTCCGGATCATTGACGAAGCGTTCGTTAGGGATGCAGTCAGTCTTCTCGGCTTTCACCGCCAAGACATTGCCGCCGATATGGTTCGCCGCCCAAATAAGCGCGGCGACGATCGCGAGAGGGCCAACAAGCCACGCCGCAAACCGATGAATGGAAATGTCACGCCGCGGATTCATCTCCTGAACCGGGCGCCGCGCGCTCGCGAATATGCGAACCTGAGGCGAGAGCGGATCATTTAATGCCGAGCGCCGCGTGAAAACGCATCGGCGCGCCATGCGAAGGCGTTACGAGTTCGCCTTCCCACATGACCTTGGCGCCGCGCACGAACGTCCCGACAGGCCAGCCAACGACTTCCTTGCCGTCATAGGGCGTCCAGCCGACGCGCGAAGCGATCCAGGAATTGCGGATCGTCTCGCGCCGCTGCATGTCGACGACGGTGAGATCGGCGTCGTAGCCCACCGCGACGCGCCCCTTGCCGGCGATGCCGAAGAGCCGCGCCGGACCGGCGCTGGTCAGGTCGACGAAGCGCTGCAAGGTCAATCGACCGGCGTTGACGTGATCGAGCAGCAGCGGAACGAGCGTCTGCACGCCCGTCATGCCTGAGGGGCTATTGGGATAAGGCTTGGCCTTCTCTTCAAGCGTATGCGGCGCATGATCGGAGCCGAGCACATCGACGACGCCTTGCGCGACGCCGCGCCAGAGGGCTTCGCGGTGGCGCGCCTCGCGCACCGGCGGATTCATCTGCGCCAGCGTGCCGATCCGCGCATAGTCGCTCGCGTCCATCGTCAAATGATGCGGAGTCACTTCGACGCTGGCGATGTCCTTATGCTCGGCGAGCAGCGCGATCTCTTCTTCGGTCGTCACGTGCAGCACATGCACGAGGGCGCCCTTCTCGCGCGCGATGTTCATGAGCCGACGCGTCGAGCGCACCGCCGTCTCGACGTCGCGCCAGACCGGATGCGACGACGGATCGCCGGAGATGCGCAACGACTTGCGCAGATTCAGCCGGTCTTCGTCTTCGCTGTGAAAGGCGGCGCGCCGGCGCGTATGCGACAGCACTTCCGCGATGCCGGCGTCGTCGGCGATGAGCAGCGAGCCGGTCGAGGAGCCCATGAACACTTTGACGCCGGCCGCGCCAGGAAGCCGCTCCAA
Organism: Methylocystis rosea; assembly: GCF_003855495.1. NCBI lineage: Bacteria > Pseudomonadati > Pseudomonadota > Alphaproteobacteria > Hyphomicrobiales > Methylocystaceae > Methylocystis > Methylocystis rosea. The sequence goes on from NZ_CP034086.1 coordinate 2,694,638, forward strand.
TTCGCTGAGGTCACGGGCGTTCTCATGCGTGCCGCCGACCCAGAAGGCGAAATCGCAATGCATGCGACCGGTGGCGCGCGCCACCTTGTCGGCCAGCTCCGCTTCGCCTGTCGTCAGCGGATTGGTGTTGGGCATGTCGAAAACGCCGACGACGCCGCCCAGAACCGCGCCGCGCGACCCCGATTCAAGGTCTTCCTTATGCGAGGCGCCGGGCTCGCGGAAATGCACTTGGCTGTCGATGACGCCGGGCAGAATATGCAGGCCGCGACAGTCGATCGTCTCACCGGCCGAGGCGCGAGACAGATCGCCGATCTCGGCGATCTTGCCGTCGCGAAGGCCGACGTCGCGGGCGCCCTCCCCGTCCTGATTGACGAGCGCGCCGCCGGAGAGGATGACGTCGAAAACCTGCGGCATGAGTGGCGCCTCGCTTGCGATGTCGTCGCGGGGTGGAGTTTTGTTGCTAATGCGCCAAAGGCGCGCGAGACTCAAGCAGCTGGCGGCGGAGGCGGAAGAGAGACATGACGACGGCGATTCTGCTCGATGACCGCGCAATCATCGAGGTTGCGGGCGAAGACGCAGGCAAGTTCCTGCATAATCTGGTGACCAACGACGTAGCTGCGCTCAAGCCCGGAGAGGCGCGCTACGCCGCGTTGCTGACGCCGCAGGGCAAGATTTTGTTCGATTTTCTGGTCTTTGCCGCGGGCGAAGGAGGCTATCTGCTTGACTGTCCGCTCGCCCTTGCCGCCGATCTCGAAAAACGTCTGAACATTTACAAGCTGCGTTCGAAAGTGACGGTGACGAACCGCAGCGGCGACCTCGAAGCGATCGCCTTTCCCGACTCGACCGAAGCGCCGAAGGTCGAGGCCGTCGTCATCGCCGCCGATCCGCGCGGTCCGCTTGGATTCCGCGCCATCGCGGCAAAAGGCAAGATACCGACGCAGGACGGGCGGAGCGCCTACGAGGCCCGGCGCATTCATGCCGGCGTGCCGCTCGGCGGCGTCGATTTCGACTATGGCGCAACCTTTCCGCACGAAGCCAATATGGATCTCCTCGCCGGGATCGATTTCAAGAAAGGCTGTTTTGTCGGCCAGGAGGTCGTGTCGCGGATGAAGCATCGCGGCTTGGTGCGCCGGCGGGTCGCGCCCTACCGCGCGCAAGGCGAAGCGCCGGCGCCGGGCGAAGCGATCCACATCGGCGGCGTCGAAATCGGGGTCACGGGGTCGCGGCTCGCCGATGAAGGCTTGGCGATGGTGCGACTCGACCGTCTCGCCGAGGCGAGGGAGAAAGGCCAGTCGCCAGTAGCCGGGGGAGTCGCCCTCGATTTTGATACGGAAAAAGACGCGCTTTAGGCCGAGTGAGGAAGACGACTGAGCGCGGCGTCAGCCGCGAAATCCGATAGAACGGCAAAAGGCCCACGCGCGGCGGGCCTTCATCTACTATCTCTCGATACTATCTTCTCCGAGCAGCGGATTTACCGCACCCAGGAATCCAGCGCGACATCCATGGCGCGGACGAGCGCCACATTGCCGAAGAGAATGACCGCAATCGCGAGCGCGACGTAAAACACGTCGGTTAATGCAAGATGTCCAGCCGCACGCTCGGCGACGTCCCGTTCAGTCGGCTGCACATCCATCTGATCTTCCTTCCAGCGTAAAAATGTATCGTACTGGTCGCTTTTCGCACAAAACCCGCCTGCTTGATGTGCGGAAACACACAAGCGATGCTCAACGCTTCAGCAGCCGATTGGTTGCCTTAATAAACCCACAAAGATTGAAATTTTGTGACATTGACCTCAAACTTCCTGGCCAAGCGGTTCGCGTCCGCGACACGCTGCGACGCGGCCCGGCTTTCGTTTCGGCGGAAAGCTCTATAAGTTCAGGCTCGAACCGGCTGCAGGCTCATGCTTAGAACGGCCGGGCAAGGGTGGACAGCGCCACAGAGCGAAAGAAGGGAAGGGCCACAAGTGAGCGGAAGCCTGAACATCAGCGGCCGTACGACCGAAAGCGTCAACGCTCTCGCGGGCGCGATGGTCGACCGTCTCGTCGCCGGCGCGGCGAAATATCGGATCGCCGTCGAGCGCGGCAGTCTCGGCGAATTGCTGATCGACGCCGGCGCCAAGGTCCCGGGCGGCATTGAGGCCGGCCTGCTGCTGACCGAGATCTGCATGGGCGGACTTGGGCGCGTCACCCTCTCCCACGCGCCGGCTGCGCCCAAATGGCCGTTTTGGCTGACCGTGACCAGCGCCGATCCCGTCGTCGCCTGCCTTGCCAGCCAATACGCCGGCTGGAGCCTGAGCCACGAGAAATTCTTCGCTCTCGGGTCGGGCCCAGGCCGCGCCCAGGCGCGGGCCGAAAAGCTCTTCGATGAGCTGTCGTATCGCGATCTCGCCGACCGCGTCACCATCGTCCTCGAAAGCGCTTCGCCGCCGCCCAAGGAAGTCGTCGAAAAGGTCGCCGCGCGCTCAGGCGTGACGCCAGACAAAGTCGCCTTCATTTATGCCCCGACGCAGTCGCTCGCCGGCGGCGTTCAGGTGGTCGGCCGGGTGCTCGAAGTCGCGTTGCACAAGGCGCATGAGCTGCATTTTCCGCTCGACGACATTATCGACGGCGTCGCGACGGCGCCGCTCTCGCCGCCCCACCCCGACTTCGTGCAGGCGATGGGCCGCACCAATGACGCGATCATTTATGCGGGGCGCGCGCATCTTTTCGTGAAGGGCTCGGCGGCCGCCGCCAAGGAGCTCGCCGAGAAGCTGCCGAGCGACACCTCGCGCGACTACGGCCGGCCATTCGCCGAAATCTTCAAGGCTTATAAGGGCGACTTCTATAAGATCGACGGCAGCCTGTTTTCGCCGGCCGAAGCGCTGGTGACGGCGGTCGAGACCGGCGAAACCTTCCGCGCCGGCGAGGTCAATCTGGCGCTGCTCGATAAATCGTTTGGCGGGTGATCGCCGGGGCGTTTTGTGACTGCGTTCGACCTGCTCGATAGATCCGACCCCACCGCTCCGAGCGAGGATAGAGGGCCGCCGCCGCGCGTGGCGGTCTTCACCGACAAGCTCGATTGGCATGTGATCCGCACGCTCCGCGCCTTGCGCAGGCAAGGCGCAACGGCCGTCGCCGTAAGGCTCTCCGCCTGCAAGATCGAGACGGGCCGCGCCCACGGGCTCATCATCCCCGGATTTCGCGACCTGCCCGATCTCGCCATCGTTCGCGCCATCGGCGATGGGTCGCTGGAAGCGATCACCATGCGGCTCGGCGTCCTGCACGCCCTGGAGGCGCTCGGCGTTCCGGTGCTCAACAGCGCGCGCGCGATCGAACGCTGCACCGATAAATCCATGGCGAGCTTTCTTTTGGCGCAGGCCGGACTGCCGACGCCGCAGACTTTCGCGGCGCAGACTCTCGCGCAGGCGCGCGCCATCGCGCGGCGCGAATGCGCCCAGGGCCCCCTCGTGATGAAGCCGCTTTTCGGGGCGCAGGGCTGGGGTCTGCGGTTGATCGAAAACGACAGCGATCTGCCGTCGCTACAGGACGCGCGCGGCGTGTTCTACCTGCAGCGCTTCGTCGGCCCGGCGCGGCCGCCGTTCGAAGACATGCGTATTCTCGTTTCGGGCGGCGACATCATCGCGGCCATGCGCAGGCGCTCGAGCCATTGGATCACCAATGTGCGGCAGGGGGCGAAGCCGCTCGCCGTCGAGCCGTCAGAGCGGGAGGCGGAGATCGCGCTCGCCGCCGCCGCGGCGCTGGGCGTCGATTTCGCCGGCGTCGACATCATCAATGATGAGCGGGGCGCGCCGCTTGTTCTTGAAGTCAACAGCATGGCGGGCTGGAGCGGACTGCAGCGGGTGACGCCCTTCTCGATCGCCGACAGAGTCACGGCCGACGCGCTTGCGCAGATGACGCGCATGCGCCTTCGCGGCTGACGTGGCGAATTTCGCGGCCGACCCGCAGGAGATCGCGACGGGCTTTCTCGCCGCCTGCGAGGCGGAGCTGCAGGCGCCCAAGCCCGGCAACGTCCATGTCTTCGCCGACGGCCATGGCATGACCACGGCGGATTTCCTCGCCAGCGCCAAGGCCGCCGCGCCCTTCATCGCAGCGGCGCAATCGACCGTTGGCGCGCGCATCGCCGGCGCGGTCGAGGCGACGCGGGCGCGAGTCGGGCAGAACACCAATCTCGGCATTATCTTGCTCTGCGCGCCGCTGGCCCAGGCCGCCGCGACCGCGCAAAGCGCCGATCTACGCCGGGAGACCGGGCGCGTCCTGCAGGCGCTCGACATCAACGACGCCGCCGACGCCTTTCGCGCTATCGCCCAGGCGCGGCCGGCGGGACTTGGAGATGCGCCGCAGCACGACGTCCATGCGCCGGCGCAAACGACTCTCCTCGAAGCGATGCGGGCGGCCGCCGACCGCGACCGCATCGCCTGGCAATACGCCAACGGCTTTGGTGATATCTTCGGCCTTGGCCTTACGACCCTCGCGGAGGCGCGCGCGCGAAGCGCCGATGCGGCGCTCGGAACGCTGAGCGTGTATGCGGCCTTTCTCGCCGCTTTTCCGGATAGCCATATTGCGCGCAAACATGGAGCCGCCGCCGCCGAGGCGGTCCGCGGCGAGGCGGCGCGTTTTGAAGAGAGTTTCAAGAGCGCGAAAGGCCGCGCGGCGGCGTTCGAACTGGCGTTGGACTTCGATCGCGCGCTCAAACAGCGTGGGTTGAATCCCGGCACAAGCGCCGATCTGACCGTCGCGGTTCTTTTCGCCGATTATCTTGGGGCCATCTTGGCAAGGCCGCGCAAAAATGGTTGAGTCCGCCGCGCGCGGGATGGACTCGCGGCTATCTGACCACCGGTCGGATCGGGCTTTTTCGCTCGGCGCCGAAGAGGGGATAGAGTCGCTCGGGGCCGAATGGCGCGCGCGATCATGAGGAATTCTGGGAGGAACACATGGCTTTAATCAACAAAATGCTGGTCGGCGAGTCGCTGGTCGGCGACGGCAATGAAGTTGCGCATATCGACCTGATCATGGGTCCGCGCGGTTCGGCGGCCGAGCTCGCCTTCGCCAATGCGCTCGTCAACAACAAGGACGGCTTCACGACGCTGCTCGCCGTCGTCGCCCCGAACCTGCTGTGCAAGCCCAACACGATCCTCTTCAACAAGGTGACGATCAAGGGCGCCAAGCAGGCCGTGCAGATGTTCGGTCCGGCGCAGCATGGCGTCGCCAAGGCGGTTGCGGATTCGGTCGCCGAGGGCGTGATCCCGGTCGACGAAGCCGACGACATCTTCATTGCGGTCGGCGTGTTCATTCACTGGGACGCTTCGGACGACAAGAAGATCCAGGACTATAATTATACCGCGACGAAGGAAGCGATCGCGCGCGCCGTCAAGGGCGAGCCGAAGGCTTCGGAAGTCGTCGCCAAGCGCAACGAAGCCAAGCACCCCTTCGCGCCGAACTGAACCGCGTAGAACATGCGCAGCGGGGAGCCCAACGCTCCCCGCCGCCGCGCTCGCAGCCGACCGACGCCGCCGCTTAAGCGGCCAAGCATCAGGCTGCAAAACGATGACGCCGCAGCGTTCTAAAGTCTGGCGCGCGGGGGCGGCCGCCAGCAGAAATTTCGTCTTCTCTGAGGGAAGGCGCAACCAGCAATAGGGGCATTCCGCGCGCGCAAAGTCGAAGACGCCGCAGGGACGCGAACGCACCGGAAGGGATGGATTATGGCTTCGTTCTTTGAGAAAATACTGGGCGCGCTTTTTCCGAAGCCGTCATCCGGCTTCACGTCCAGCAGCGGCAAGACCAGCGTCGGCGAATCGCTCGTCGGCGACGGCAATGAGGTCGCGCACATCGACCTGATCATGGGTCCACGCGGCTCCGCCGCCGAGAAGGCCTTCGCCAACGGCCTCGTCAACAACAAGGACGGCTTCACGACGCTGCTCGCGGTCGTCGCGCCGAACCTGTTGGTGAAGCCCTATACGATGATGTTCAACAAGGTGACCATCAAGAACGCCAAACAGGCCGTTCAGATGTTCGGCCCGGCGCAATATGGCGTGGCCAAAGCGGTCGCCGACAGCCTCGCCGAGGGCGTCATTCCGATGAGCCAGGCGGACGATCTCTTCATTTGCGTCGGCGTGTTCATCCATTGGGACGCCAATGACGATCAGAAGATTCAGGACTTCAACTACACGGCGACGAAGGAAGCCATCGCCCGCGCGATGAAAGGCGATCCGAGCGCGCGCAGCGTGTTGTCGGCCCGCGTCACCGCGAAACATCCTTTCGCCGCCAACTGAGCTTTGGCGGTTCGCTTGACAAGGGAGCCTCAGGGCTCCCTTTTTTTTTGTGCGCCGACGCGAAGCGGTCGAGGTCGGCGCGCGTCAGAGCGCCATCGTGCAGCGCCGTCGCGACCAGCGCGCCAGCGGCGCCAATCGCTTCAAGCCGTTCAAGATCGTCCGCGTCGCGAACGCCGCCTGCGGCAAAGACGCGCCGATCGCCGGCGCGCGCGATGATTTGCGAGACGCGCGCAAAGTCGGGACCCGCGCTGACGCCGACGCGCGTGAGCGTCATGACGATGATCCGACGCGGCCACAGCTTGGGGGATTGGTCCAGCGCATCGGGACCCAAAAAAAACTCGTCGCGAAAATCGAGCGAGAGAACGACATTGGGATCATGCGTCGCGGCATGCAGGGAGTCGCTGTCGCGCAAGGATTCGCTGCCGATCACACAGTTGATGCGCGCTGCGCCGCGCCAGTCGCAGGACGCGGCGCCGGCGTCGACCATGAAGCGCAGCGCTGGGAAGCATTCGGACAACGCGCCGATCTCGCGGCGGTTGTCGCCGCGTCCCTCGATCGCATCGAGATCGGCGATATAGATTTTCTCGAATGGATGAAGCGTCAGGAAACCGGCGACGACATCGGCCGGCGCACTTGTCGACGCAAGCGGCGTAGAGATTGGCTTGTAGATGTCGCGGGCGCCGGCGCGGGCGCGCATGACCGCGCCGTTGCGAATATCGATGACGGGGATGATCTGCATGGGGCATTATAGCGCGTCGCGATCCTGCGACGTCCGGCGAGCCTCATGATTCATCTTAGCCTGCGTCTTGCGCTTTTCTTGCTCGTTTTCGCCGACGCCGCTGCGGCGCAGGCGCCGCCCCTACAGAGCCAGCCCGATTGGCCGTGCCGACAGGTGCGCGTGCCCGAGGTCGCGGTCGGGGGCGTCTGGGCCGGTCCGCCGCTCGACGCCGCTATGAAACATTGGCGCGATGATGCGACGATCGCCGATCTCGTCACGCGCCTCGCGCAGCGACGCACGCAGATGGACGAAGCAGAGACGCTTATCGCGCAGTTCGCCAAATCGGCGGGCGACAAGCGCAAGGAGCGCCTGACGACGCTGTTCGCCGGCGTCTATGAGCGCATGAATGACGAGCGGCGCGACCTGGTCAACGGGCTCGATCGTTTAGGCCGGCGGCTGAAAGCCATGGCGGAGACGGCGCGCCAGGAGACGCAGACGCTGCGCGAACTGCAGGATCAAAAGCCCCCGGACCCCGAAGCGATGAAAAAGGCGAGCGAAGCCGTGCAGTGGCGGCTGCGCCTCTTCGAGGAGCAGCGGCGCATGGTCGGCTATGTGTGCGAAAGCCCGGCGCTGATCGAGCAACGTTTTGGAACGCTCGCGCGCGCCATCCAGCAGGCGATGGAGTGAGCGGCGGACCCCATTGATCTGCTGGTTTGCGTGTCATTCCCGGCAGGCCCACGGCCTGACCGGGAATCCAGAAGTGTGAGTGAGCGCTGGCCTTGCTCTGGATTCCCGATCGCTTCGCTCAGGCGAAGCGTCGGGAATGACACCCCAGCCTCAATTGAAATCGCGCCCTACTCGCGCGGCTCGGGCTGGCGCTCCTCGAGCGGATGGCCGGCCTGCTCCCAGGCGTCGGCGCCGGGCGGATACCACAGCACATGCGTATAGCCGAGGGTGAGCGCGCGTTTCGCGGCGTTCCAGGACGCCCAGCAATTGGTGCGGCAATAGAAGACGAGCGGCTTCGATTTGTCGCCGCCGCTGGCGCGCGCCACGCCTTGCTCGAAATAGCGCGCCATCGGTTCGGAGAGTTCGCCAAACCCGGTGTCGGGAAGCCAGATGCTGCCAGGGATGTCGAAGCGCTTCGGATCGCGCCATACCGCGTTCTTCGGCAGGCCTTCCGGCTTTGGCGGCCGCGAAAGCGCGTCGATGAAAACCGCTTTCTTGCCGCTCCACAGTTCAAACGCCTGCGGGGTGTCGAGGACGGTCGCGCCCTTGAGCGTCGCCGGCGTCGGCGCGTGATAATTGTCGAGGCGGTAGCCTTCCGGCTCCGGCGGCGCTTGGGCGCTAGCCGGCGCGGCGCAAAGCGCGACCGCCGCGCACAGCGCGAGAAGGCCGCTCGCCAAATGTTTCGCCAGACTCATCACGGAACGGTGATCGCATGTCCCGACTCATCGAGCAACGGGACTTCAAAATCGCGAAGGATGCGCTCCAGCTCGATCTTGTTTTGGGCGATCAGCGTATTGAGTTCGCGCTTCCAGTTCTGATCGGAATGGCGAACCCCGAAGCCGATGCGGAAGGCCATGCGGGCGCCGGGCGTCTCCGGCAGAGGGCTGACATTGAGCTTCACGCTCGATTGTTTGGCGTAGTAGCCGGCGATCGGTCCCCACAGCAGCGCGACGTCGATCTCGCCCTTTTCGAGATCATGCATCATCGCCGCGCCGGAGGATTCGACGCGCGTGTCGACCATCAGCGCATAGGGCTTCACCGACGCCATCAGACCATTCATCGCCAGCACATTGCCGGGCGGCGTGTTGGCGACAAGGCCGATGCGATGCGGCTTTTCCTTCAGACGGGGATCGTCGAGCGTCTTGACGCCGTCAAGCTCCGAGCCCGCCCGGGTCACGATGGCGTAGGTCGTCCGGTAATAGGGATTGGTGGTCTGCACGAGGTCATTGCCCTGCGGCATGCCGAGGATGACGTCGCAAAGATGCGCGTTGAGCGTGTTGCGCACAAAGCCCGTAGCGCCCGGATAATAAGTATAGGCGAGATCCTTGCCGAGCTTCTTGGCGAGGAATTCGGCGATCTTGTTCTCGAAGCCTTCGCCCTTGTCGTTTGAAAAGGGAAGATTGTTCGGATCGGCGCACACGCGCAGCGTCTTGGGATCGACGAGTTCGATCGAACCCTGATTGTCGTCGCCCTTGGCGCCGGCGTCGGGCCCCATATGCTGCGCCGAGGCGGGGGCCGCCACAAAGAGGATTGCGGCGGCCCAGCCCGTCGAGAGCAGCGCGGAAAAACCGCGCCGATGCGTGAAGCGGATCATGCGATCGTTTCGACGCTCCTACTTCTGATTCATGCACTCGGTCTCGGCCTTGGCGAAGGCCTCCGGGCGGTCTTCCTTTTTCCCCGGACGGCCGGGCTCGATGGCGCCGGTCGAGAGGGCGCGCAGATAGACATAGAGATCGTCGATGTAGCAGGAGGCGTTCTTGTTGTCGGCGAAGGCCGGCATAACGCTGTTGCCGTTCTGGCGGCCGCCGATGACGATGCCGGCGAACTCGGCATAGTCGAACCGCTTCACCGAATCCTTGAGCGCCGGCGCATAGGTCGAGCCGCCGCCATTGGGGCCGTGGCAGACGTGGCATTCCGCGTGATAACGGCGATAGCCGGAGAAGGTGTACCAGTCCACCTTGCCGTCGGGGCCGACGTTGAAGGTGGGGTCGCCTTTGGCGTCGAAATATTTGCCGTCGGTCGATTTGACGGCCTTGGGGTCTCCCGGCGCCTCGGCCATTGCGGAGGTCCCCACGCACATGATGACGCCCAGAGCCAACGCTCCGGCAAGCGACGATCTCATTACCTCTCTCCTTGGTCTCTTCTCTTCCCACACAGTGTAAACGCCGACGCTCGGCGGCACCTTGACGGTGCGCCGAGCGCCGGCTTTTTATTGCTTCGCGTCTTGCTTAGTTTGGCAGAGCGAAGACAGTCAAGACGCCGCCAAGAGCCGTATAATTGGCCAGCGACGCGTAGTTGCCCACGGCGCCGAGTCCCTCGTTGCTCTTGGAGAGGCCAGCCGCCAAGCCGATGCCGGCCCAGCCGCCAACGCCCGAGAGCACCGCGACATACTGCTTGCCGCCGGACTCATAGGTGGTGACGTTGCCGATGATTCCCGACGGAGTCTTGTACTTATAGAGCTCCTTGCCGGTCTTGGTGTCGACGGCCTTCAGATAGCCCTCGAGCGTGCCGTAGAAGGTGACGCCGCCGTCCGTCGACGTGGCGCCGCCCCAGACCGAGAACTGCTCCTTATTGGACCAGACGATCTTGCCGACCTTGGCGTCCCAGGCGATGAAGTTGCCGGTGTGGGTCTCGCCCTTGTCCTTGCCCGCCGGGAACATTTCCAGCGTCGCGCCGACGTAGGGCTGGCCCGCCGTATAGCTCACGCGGAACGGCTCATAGTCCATGCAGACATGGTTGGTCGGCACCAGGAACAGTCCCGTCGTCGCGTCGTAGCTCGCCGGCTGCTGGTCCTTGGAGCCAAGCGCCGCCGGGCAGACATATTGCGTATTGACGTCTTCGCCGTTCTGCTCGGTCGAATATTTCGCCACGCCGAGCGGACGGCCATAGGTCTTGGAGTTCTTGTCCATATCGACCTTGCTCGCCCAGTTCACCGCCGGATCAAATTTCTCGGCGACGAGCAGCTCGCCGGTGACGCGGTCAAGCGTATAGGCGAAGCCGTTGCGGTCGAAGTGGACGAGAGTCTTGCGCTTCTGGCCGCCCATGTCCTGGTCAGCGAGAATCATCTCGTTGATGCCGTCATAGTCCCACTCGTCGTGGGGCGTCATCTGGTAAACCCACTTCGCCTTGCCGGTGTCGAGGTCGCGCGCCCAGATGGTCATCGACCAGCGATTGTCGCCCGGACGCTGCTTGGGGTTCCAGGTCGAGGGATTGCCCGAGCCGTAGTAGACGAGATTGAGGTCCGGATCGTAGCTGTACCAGCCCCAGGTGGTGCCGCCGCCGATCTTCCACTGATCGCCTTCCCAAGTCGTGATCCCTGAGTCCTTCTCGACCGGCTTGCCGAGATGGGTGGTCTTGCCCGGCTCGATGAGCGTGTCCGCGTCGGGGCCCATCGAATAGCCGCGCCACACCTGCTGGCCGGTCTTCACGTCATAGGCCGTGATGTGGCCGCGCACGCCGAATTCGCCGCCGGCGATGCCCACGAACACCTTGTCCTTGAAGACATGCGGCGCCGCGGTCGAGGTCTGGCCCTTGGAGGGGTCGCCGTTCTTGACCGACCAGAGGAGCTTGCCGGATTTGGCGTCGAGCGCGACGAGCGTGGTGTCGGCCTGCGCCAAGAAAATCTTGCCGTCGCCATAGGCGAGACCGCGGTTGACCGTGTCGCAGCACATCACCGGCACGACCGACGGATCTTGCTTGGGCTCGTATTTCCAGAGGATCTTGTGGTCCGGATCCTTCAGGTCGAGCGCATAGACGTTGTTGGGGAACGGCGTATGCAGATACATGACGTCGCCGATGACGAGCGGCGCGCCTTCATGGCCGCGCAGAACGCCGGTCGAAAACTGCCACGCCGGCGCGAGCTTGCCGACGTTCTCGGTCGTGATCTGCTTAAGAGCGGAATGGCGCAGGTTGGCGTAATCACCCGTCGGCATCACCCACTGCTTGGGGTCTTTCTGCAGGGTCTGCAAATCGTCGGCCTTCGCCGCGCCGGCGAGCGCGAGTACGGCCACCGAAGTCGACAACAACAGTTTATGCATGAGCTTTTCCTCCTGACGACGCCCGGGGCGCATTTTTATGCGCCGCCGCCGACGTCGTGCCTCCTAGGCGCCTCGACATTGGGAAGGCGATTTCCGTTTATGTCTCATGCCGGCGGGACAAAACGTCCGCCAGCGGCGAGAAGCTCCCGGTTCCCGTCCGGAAGACATCTTTTAACTCGGAAACGGCGGGATAATATGTCGCTAGCTCTTGAATCGCAATCGCAAAAAACAATGGCGCGGCCGTGCGATGCGGCGCATCGGCCTGCCCATGAAACAGTCAAGGCGAACAACATGTTGCGTCGCATGCTGGCGCTTGTCGCGGCGCTCGCGCCGCTTGTCGCCGGGAACCCCGCCCGCGCCTTTTCCTTAAGCGAAATCGCCCCCGGGGTTTACGCGCATCAGGGCGAAACTTCCCTCATGACCCGGGAAAATGCGGGCGACATCGCCAATCTCGGCGCCATCGTCGGGGACGAAGCAGTCGCGGTGATCGACACCGGCGGCAGCCTGATCGAAGGCCGCGCCTTCCTCGCGGCGCTGCGCGAAAAGACGCAAAAGCCCATTCGCTACGTCATCAACACCCACGCCCATCCCGACCATACGTTCGGCAATGGCGCCTTCGTCGAGACCGGCGCGACCTTCGTCGGACACAAAAATCTGCCGCGCGCGCTGGCGGCGCGTGGGCCGCATTATCTTTCTGCGTTCCGCGCGCAGATGGGCGACGCGCTCGACGGCGTCACGATCGTGGCGCCGACGGTGACCGTTGGCGAGACGCTGACGCTCGATCTCGGCCATCGCGAGATCGTGCTGCAGGCGTGGCGCACGGCGCACAGCGAATGCGATCTGACCCTTCTCGATCCAAAGAGCGGCGTGCTCTTTTCCGGCGATCTGCTCTTTCTCCAACATGTGCCGGTCGTCGACGGGAGCCTGCTGGGCTTTCTCGACGTCGCCGACAGGCTCGCGGCCATCGAGGCGACTCAGGTCGTCGCCGGCCACGGACCCGTCCCCGCGCCCTGGCCGAAGGCGCTGGAAGACCAGCGCGCCTATCTGATGCGGCTCACCGCCGATCTTCGCGCCGCGATCAAGAAGGGCGAGGGCGTCGCGGCGGCGGCCAAGGACGCCGGCTCAGAGGAGCGCGAGAAATGGCGGCTCTTCGACGATTACAACGCCCGCAACGCCACGGCGGGATTCGCCGAGCTGGAATGGGAAGGGCCGTGAGCATGACTTTGTCACGTGACGGCGAGCGGGGTTCACGCTTATCTTGCCAGTAGATCAGCGCTCTTGCCGTCATTGCGAGGAGCTTTATTCGAAGTCGGGTATACCCGACTTCGCAAGAAACCGACGCAGCAATCCAGAGCCGGGGCGCCTTTCGATGGATTGCTTCGCGACGCTCGCAATGACGAAGTTGTTAGGAGAATGCCGGATATGAACACAGCAGCCCGTTCCGCCGCCGGCGCCCTCTTCGCGCTTCTTTCGACCGCGGCCCTCGCCCAAACCGCCCCCGACCCCTGGCCGGAACTCGTCGTCGACATTTTCCACAGCCGCCCGATCGCGGCCGCCGACGGCGTCGTAACGCTCGAGGCGCCAGCGCGGGCGGAAGACGCGGCGATCGTGCCGATGACCATGCGCTTTTCCCACCCGACGCAGATCAAAGTCGCGACGCTGGTCATCGACCAGAACCCGATGCCGATGGCGGCGGCCTTCACGCTCGGCGACACATCCGGCGTCGGCTTCATTGAAACCCGCGTGCGGGTCAATTCCTATTCCAACGTCCATGCGGTGGCGGAGACGAGCGACGGCAAACTGCGCGCCGACGCCAAATTCGTCAAAGCCTCGGGCGGCTGTTCGGCGCCCGCCGTCAAGGATCAGGACGAGGCGGTCGCCAATATCGGCAAGATGAAATATCGCGAGTTCAAGAGCGCCGATCCGGCGAAGCGCGAAGCGCAGATCATGATCCGCCACCCCAACGCCTCCGGCATGCAGATGGACCCGGTCTCGCGCGCCTATCTGCCGGCGCATTTCATCGACTCTGTCGAAGTCTTTCAGGGCGAGACGCCGATCTTCAAGATGGAAGGCGGCATCTCGCTCTCGGAAGACCCGACCTTCCGCTTCACCTATGCGCCGAACGGCGCGAAGACGATCCGCGTCGAAGCGCATGACAACAAGGGCGGCGTCTACAAGGGCGAATGGCCGATCGGCGAAGCGTCATAGAGCGCTTCCCGATCACATTGAACAATGTGATCGATAGGAATCGGTCAAAATCATTGGAGCAGGTTGTCATCGAAAACCTGCTCAAGGCCGCGCTCAATAGGTCGTGGCGAGATAATCGACGATCGCGGCTGCGTCGGGCTCGTCGATCTGCGCATGGTAGGACGCGATCATCTTCTTGACGACGCCTTCCCAGAACGCCCGGCCCATCTTCGGCGGCTGGCGCTCGATATAGTCGACCGAGTGGCAGGCGGCGCAATTGTTCTGCGCGGTTTCCTGTCCCGGTCCGGCGCGCAACGTCGCCGTCTCTTCCGGCAGCGCATAGGTCAGCGTCTCGGCGGCGCCGAGCGCTGGGGCGAGAGACGCCGCCGTCGCCATCAGGATGATCGTTTTGCGAAAGCGCGGCATGTTTTCGTTAGACCGCCTCTATCCGAACCGTCTCCACCACGTGCCGCATATAACCGGCGTGGTTCCATAAGGGCGCCAAGGGCTGCGACTGGCCGGCGCGATTGACGGCGCGGGATTTCAAATGATGGACGCCGGGCCGCAGCGACAATTCGGTCCGCCATTCTCGGAAGGAATAGCGGCCAAGATCCTCCCCGAGCCGAGCCGCGGTCCAGTTCGCGCCGTCGTCGGCTGAGAGCAGCACGGCTTCGATCCCATGGCCGCCGTCGAAGGCGATGCCCCTGACTTCGAAGGCGACATGCGCCGCGACCTTCGCGTCTTCGGCCGGCCGCGTTATAAAACTACGGACATTGAGCCGCTTGATCGGCCGCGTCGCCCCCTTTGGCGCGCCGGGCGTGGCGCAGACGCAGTCATTGTCGGGGATGCGATAGGCGCTCGACATCCAGAAGCCGCTAAAATCGCTGTCGAGCACCTCGATGTCGTTGAGGTGCTTCACCCAATAGGTCCCGTAGCAGCCGGGAACCACCAGCCGCAACGGGAAGCCGTTGAGCCAGGGCAGGTCTTCGCCATTCATGGCGTAAGCGAGCATCACTTCGCCGTCGCCGGCATGGCCGAGGTCGAGCGCCTTGACGAAATCCGGCGTCTCCGGCGCCACTGGCGCGTCGAGTCCGTTGAAGGCGACGGACTGAGCGCCCGGCTTCGGGCCGGCCTTTTCGAGCAGCGTTTTGAGCGCGACGCCGCGCCAGCGGGCGTTGCCCATTGCGCCATGGCCAAATTGTCCGCCGCCGACGCGCGGCTCGACGAAGCCGCGGCTGTTGCCCGAACATTGATTGACGGCGACGATCTCGACGGGCTCGAAGTCGCGCTTGAGCGCTGCGAGCGAGAGCGACAGCGGCGTCTCGACATGGCCCCGCACCTCGAGGCGAAAGGCTTCCGGATCAATGCTGAGCGGGACGCCGGCGAGGTGATAGCGGACGAAAAAGGCGTCGTTGGGCGTCAGCACGCCTTCGTCGTAAACGGAGAAAGGGGTTTCGAGTTGAGGCGGCCTGACGGTCTGCTCGATCAGCGCCCGCTTCCCGGGGTAGCGCACGAGGGGCCGGTCGCCATTGGCGAACCCCAGCCGCGCGCCTTCCGCCGAGAACGCTCCCCGTCCATTAAACGAGGAGAGCGCTGCGAGGCCGAGGCTTGCGCCTCGCAGAAACGATCGCCTGCTCGTGGCTCGGGGCATCATACGCGTCCGGCGCCTTGCAGCGATTGCGTGGCTAGACCGTCAGGAGCCCCAAATCGTCAGCGCCGCGCATAGCGCGAAGGGCAGCGTCGCAAGCGCGAGAACGCTCGTAACGCACAAAAACCGCGCCGTTTCGCTCGCCTCTCTCGGAGCCGCCTTGTCCTGCCAGTTGATGAACGCCATCACGATCCCCTTACAATTCCACCCGGGGCCGCTGTCTTTGGCTCAGCAGAAGACGCGCCCGCATAGAAACGCGCGAGGCGGCGAATCGTTGCAGCATCGTTAAAAAAGCTGAAACGCCGGCTCTGTCACCGACGCGCGGCAGCGACCGGCGCCCGGCGGCGCTGGGTCGGCGGGGGCGCGGGCGCGGCGCTTTCGCTGAACAGTTCGGCGAGTTTTTCAGTCATGGCGCCGCCCAACTCCTCGGCGTCGACGATCGTCACCGCGCGCCGGTAATAGCGGGTGACGTCATGGCCGATGCCGATGGCGATGAGTTCGACCGGCGACTTGCTCTCGATCTCGTGGATGATTTGGCGCAGGTGCCGTTCGAGATAGTTTCCCGCGTTAACCGAAAGCGTTGAATCGTCGACCGGCGCGCCGTCCGAGATCATCATCAGGATGCGCCGCTGCTCGGTGCGCGCGAGCAGCCGACGATGTGCCCAATCGAGAGCTTCGCCGTCGATATTCTCTTTCAACAGCCCTTCCCGCATCATCAGGCCGAGGTTGCGTCTGGCGCGGCGCCAGGGCGCGTCGGCGGCCTTATAGATGATGTGGCGGATGTCGTTGAGGCGTCCGGGATTGGCAGACTTCCCTTCGGCGATCCAGGCCTCGCGAGACTGGCCGCCCTTCCAGGCGCGGGTGGTGAAGCCGAGGATCTCGACCTTGACGCCGCAGCGCTCCAGCGTGCGCGCCAGAATGTCGGCGCAGGTGGCCGCGACCGTGATCGGGCGCCCGCGCATCGAGCCGGAATTGTCCAGAAGCAGCGTCACCACCGTGTCGCGAAAGTCCATGTCCTTTTCGCGCTTGAACGAGAGCGGCTGCTGGGGATCGATGATGATCCGCGGCAGTCGCGCGGGATCGAGCATGCCTTCCTCGAGGTCGAACTCCCAGGAACGGCTCTGCTGCGCCATCAGCCGGCGCTGCAGCCGATTGGCCAGCCGTCCCACCACCGAGGAGAGATGCAGCAGCTGCTTGTCGAGATAGGCCCGCAGCCGGTCCAGCTCCTCGACGTCGCAGAGCTCCTCGGCGCGAATGATCTCGTCGAAGCGGGTGGTGTAGGCATGATAATCGGCGCCGGCGCGCTCGGCGGCGTTCGTCGCCGGGTGACGCGCTTCGGCAGCCTCTTCGGCGTCTCCGGCGTCGGCTTCTCGCTCGGTCTCGCCATAGGGCGCTTCCGCGGAGTCGCTTTCGCCTTCCTGCTCGGCGTCTTCCGCCGCGAGCGCGGTATCCATTTCGGCGGCGCTTTTCGACTCTTCGTCGTCCCGATCGTCGCTCTCGCTCTGGTCGGGATTTTGCGGCGCGTCCTCGCTTTCCTCGTCGGCGTTCGTCTCGTCCGGCGCTTCGCCGCTCGCCATATCGAGATGCGAAAGCAGCTCGCGCACGATCTGGGCGAAAAGCTTCTGGTCCTCCACCGCCCCGGACAGTCGGTCGAGATCTGCGCCGGCGCGCTCTTCGAGAGTGTCGCGCCACAGCTCGACGATTTTCTGCGCGTGCTGCGGGGGATTGAGTCCCGTCAGGCGTTGGCGCGCGAGCAGCGCCAGCGCGTCTTCGAGCGGCGCATCGTCGCGGCCTTCGATCTGATCGGCGTGGCTGCGCTGATAGCGGTCGTCGAGCATTGCGCCGATATTCGCGGCGACGCCGGGCATTCGCATTGCGCCGATCGACTCGCAGCGCGCCTGCTCCAACGCGTCAAAGGCGGCGCGCGCGGCCATCGGTTCCGGCGCATAGCGCCGATGCAGCGCGTCGTCGTGACAGGCGAGGCGCAGCGCCAGGGAATCAGCTTGGCCGCGCAGAATCGCGGCGTCCTTTACGTTCAGCTTACGCGGCGGCTCGGTCAGCCGCGCCTTCGCCCCGTCGGCGCCGGCGATGAGCGAAGGCCGCTCCGGGGCAAAATTCACTTCGAGCGCTGGCGAGCGCGCCATGGCGCGCATGGCGCCGGCGACGGCGCGCTTGAACGGCTCCTGCGGCGCCTCCTTGGGCGAGGCGGGCCGTCGGTTTGTCGGGGCTGACATGACGGAACTATATGCGCGCGGGCGCGCAAGGCCGCAAGCCGAAAGGCCCGATTGGCCGAAAGCTTACAATTTGCGTTCGGCCTTGCTGAAGTTCGACAGATCGCCCTCCGCCGCGGCGCGCCGGCGCCAGGATTTCGCGATCGCGGGATATTTGATTTCCTTGGAGATGCGGGAAACCTGCTGTTGCAATTTCTCGCTTCCACAGGCGGGACAGGCTGGCACGTCAGATCCGCGCACCAGCAGTTCGAATTCCGCCGCGCAGGCGTCGCAGACATAGGCGTAAAGCGGCATGAACCCCTCGCGTCACATAGATTCGTCCCTGACGCGAGCAATTTTCGTTCCGCATGCGGGGCTCATGCTTGCCCGTCCGCGACGTGTCGGGGAGCCTTGCGAGCTTGGCGTCGGCATTTCCAATCAAGCGGCTACTCGGTTGAGCGCCGCATGCCCCCACCCCGGGCCCCTCTCCCGCTTCAGCGGGGGAGGCGGGGGGCCAACCAACGCGTCTTTATGTCATCACCACATTCACGGCGCTTTCCGGCAGCTCCTTGCCGAAGCAGCGCTGATAGAATTCGGCGACGAGCGGACGCTCGAGTTCGTCGCATTTGTTCAAAAAGGTCATCCGGAAGGCGAAGCCGATGTCGCCGAAAATCTCGGCGTTCTCCGCCCAGGTGATCACCGTGCGCGGACTCATCACCGTCGAAAGGTCTCCGGCCATGAAGGCGTTGCGGGTGAGGTCGGCGACCCGCACCATTTTATTGGCGATGTCGCGGCCTTCCTTCGTGGCGCCATAGGATTTCGCCTTGGCGAGCACGATATTGGTCTCGGCGTCATGCGGCAGATAATTCAGCGTCGCGACGATCGACCAGCGGTCCATCTGCGCCTGGTTGATCTGCTGCGTGCCGTGGTAGAGGCCAGACGTGTCGCCGAGCCCGACGGTATTGGCGGTCGCGAAAAGACGGAACGCCGGATGCGGCCGGATGACGCGGTTCTGATCGAGCAGCGTCAGGCGGCCGGAGACTTCAAGCACGCGCTGGATCACGAACATCACGTCGGGCCGCCCGGCGTCATATTCGTCGAAACACAAAGCCACGCAGTGCTGCACCGCCCAAGGCAGGATGCCGTCGCGAAACTCGGTGACCTGCTTGCCGTCCTTCAGGACGATGGCGTCCTTGCCGACAAGATCGATGCGCGAGATGTGGCTGTCGAGATTGACGCGCACGAAAGGCCAATTGAGCCGCGCCGCCACCTGCTCGATATGCGTCGACTTTCCGGTGCCGTGATAACCGGTCACCATCACCCGCCGATTCCTTGCGAAGCCGGCGAGAATGGCGAGCGTCGTCTGCCGATCGAAGAGGTAGTCCGGGTCAAGGTCCGGCACATGTTCGTTGCGCTCGGAAAAGGCGGGAACCTCCATATCGGAGTCGATTCCGAACACCTGGCGCACGGAGATCTTCATGTCCGGCGTGCCGTCAAGGCCCGTTGCGGCGTATTCTGCAGCGACCAAAATGCGTCCTCCTTGCGCGGACCGTTTCGTCCCCGCATGATTGCGCCGAATATGTCTGCGCCGCCGCGGAAAGCTTTGCGCGCGCGACGAGCGCTCAGACCAGGCGAGCGGCCCTCAGCGTCTTATAGGCATGGATGATTTCCCGCAATTTTTCCTCGCGGGAGCGGTCGCCGCCATTCGCGTCGGGATGATGGCGCTTGACGAGCTCCTTGTAGCGCGCGCGGATCGTCACGGCGTCCGCCGTCTCCTCAAGCCCCATGGCGACGAACGCCCTGATCGTGACGGGCGAATGTTGCGGCGCGCGGCGGGCGGCGGCGGGGTGCGGACGGCGGAAGCGCTGGCGATAGACGCCAAGCGGATCGGCCGCCGTCATCGTGTCCTCGCGAAAGCCCGTCTGTCCGCGCTTCGTCCCCATGGACCAAGTCGGCCGATGACCGACCGTCGCATCCTTCATGTAGCGGGCGACTGAAGCGTCATCCATGCCGTTGAAATAATTGTATGTGGCGTTGTATTCCCGGACATGTTCGAGGCAGAAGCAGAGATACTGCCCTTCACGCAGCCGGCCCATCGGCGCGCGGTGGACGCCCTCCGCCTCACAGCCGGGAGAATCGCACCGCGTCACGGTCTCGCGCCGAGTTTCGCGCGGCTCGCGCTTGGTTCGGATGCGGTCGAAGAGGGGCGAATTCAGGTCCATTTCATTCCATTATGATGGCGCCGCAGCGCGCCGCAAGCGCAACCAAGCGCCAATGTGCTAAATCGGCGATCGAACCGGAGATAAACATGACGGATCAGGGTAAAGGCGTCGTCAAGACGCGCATCGCACAGAAACTCACCCAAGCCCTTGCGCCAGCGGCGCTTAACGTGATCGACGAATCGCACAGCCACGCGGGGCATGGGCATCACCATCCTGACGGCGAAACCCACTTCAGAGTGGAGGTGGTGAGCGCGGCTTTCGAGGGCAAGAGCTTGATCGAGCGGCATCGTCTCGTCAATGCGCTTCTATCCGACGAGTTGGCCGACCGCGTTCACGCTCTGGCGATCAGCGCCAAAACGCCGCACGAAGCCGCGCCCGTTTAAGGCCGTCAACTGCGCAGCGGGACGCCGTCAGCGCCGCAGTCAATCTCGGAAACGTCCTCGCCCATGGCGATGCGGGCGCGCGCCAGCGCGCCGCCGGCGTCATAGGCGTAATCGTGGCGCAGCTCCACTTCGCCATAAACGAGCTTCTCGCAACTGACGATCCTGCCCTCGGCGTCATAAGTCGCGCGAAAATACGTGTTGCGGTTCTTAAGCTCGCTCGCCTCGAGCGGTCCCAGGAGCTTCAATGGCAACCGAACCCCGGAATAGGAAAGAAAATACCGGCATTCTTCTTCATTAGGCGCTTCATTAATCTCCGACATCATCGCTCTCCCCGGTCCCCGGCGTTTCTTTAAGCGACGCCGCGCAAGCTGGTACGAGAAAATCGCGCCAACCTCATGGCTCCCCCTCATGGCTCCCGCCGCGCGCGACTGAAGCCAGCGGCTCTTGACGGTCGGCTGGGCAGCGCGTAGCGCGGACGGCGGCGGCGCCGCGCCGCAATGGAGAGGGCTGCATCATGGCCGCCGCCGACAAAATGGCGAAACCCGCCGCCAAACCGGCCAATCCCTGCTTTTCTTCCGGCCCCTGCGCCAAGCGCCCGGGATGGGCGCTGGCAAATCTCGCGGGGGCGGCGCTCGGCCGTTCCCATCGCTCGAAGGCCGGCAAGGAGAAGCTGGCGCAGGCCATCGCGCTGACGCGGGAGATCCTGCGTGTTCCCGCCGATTACCGCATCGGCATCGTGCCAGCCTCCGACACCGGCGCCGTGGAGATCGCGCTCTGGTCGCTTCTCGGCCCCAGGGGCGTCGATGTCGTCGCTTGGGAGAGCTTCTCGAAAGACTGGGTCAATGATGTCCTGAACCAGTTGAAGATCGAAAAGGCGCGAAGCCTCGCCGCGCCCTATGGCGAATTGCCCGATCTCACGCAGATCGACTTCGACAATGACGTGGTTTTCGCCTGGAACGGGACGACGTCGGGCGTGCGCGCGCCGAACGCCGATTTCATTCCGGCGGATCGCAAGGGCCTGACGATTTGCGACGCGACGTCGGCGGCCTTCGCGCAACCGCTCGACTTCGCCAAGCTCGATGTGACGACCTACAGCTGGCAAAAGGTTCTCGGCGGCGAGGCCGCGCATGGCATGCTGATTCTCTCGCCGCGCGCGGTCGAGCGCCTCGAGAGCTATGCGCCGCCCTGGCCGATGCCCAAAATTTTCCGGCTGACCAAAAAAGGCAAGCTGAACGAGGGAATTTTCCAGGGCGAGACGATCAACACGCCCTCGCTTCTCGCGGTCGAAGATTATCTCGACGCATTGTCCTGGGCGCAATCGGTCGGCGGGCTTGAGGCGCTGTTCGCGCGCTCGAACGCCAATGCGCAGGCGGTTGGCGACTGGGTTGAAAGGACGCCCTGGATCGATTTCCTCGCCAAGGACCCCGCGACCCGCTCAAACACCAGCGTCTGCCTCATCTTCTCCGCCGCGAGCGCCGCGCCAGACGCAGACGTGCAGGCGGCGCTCGCCAAGAAGATGGCGGCGATGATTGAAAGCGAGGGCGCCGGCTATGATTTCGGCGCGTATCGCGACGCGCCGCCGGGCTTTCGCATCTGGTGCGGCGCGACGGTGGAAACCGCCGACGTGGCGCTGCTGACCAAATGGCTCGACTGGGCCTATGCGCAAGCTTGCGCCGACGCCGCGCAAGCGGGGTAACGCACAGTCGCGAGCAGCCGCCTCATCGATCGTTCCAGTCCGTCACCATCAGGCCCGGCACGCGGTCGAACTCGCGGCGGTTAGCGGTGACGAGAACGGCGCCGCGCCGGCGCGCCTGTGCGGCGATCAAAACGTCATAAGGGCCGATCGGTTTTCCATGACCTTCAAGATAAGCGCGAATGTCGCCTGCGGCGCGCGCGTCATCAGCGTCGAAAGTCGCGATTTCGGATATGGCCGAGAGGAAGTCGTCGAGTCGCGCATGATTCCTCTCGGGCGCCACGCTTTTCGCTGCGCCGTAGCGAAGCTCGGAAAGGACCGGCGCGGGGACGAGCAAGCGCGATCCGTAAAGCAGCTCAGCTCTCAGCCGCTCGTCGAGGTGAGGCGCGCGCCGAGTCATTACGCCTATGATCACATTCGTATCGAGACAAAACATGCGCCGCCTCAATCGAAAGTGACTTCGTCATCGGGTTCGAGCGGAGGTTCGGCCGGGACCTCCGGAAAGTCCACGTCGAGATAGGTGTCGAGCTTTGCACGCCACGCCTCGACGTCGAAGGGCGGCTTTTCCAACGGCTCCAAAATGATCTTGTCGCCGACTTTGCTGACGCGCACCTCGGAGCCCGGCATCCGAAATTCCTTGGGAAGCCGAACGGCTTGGCTGCGGCCATGCTTGAATAATTTCGCGGTGGCGGTCATGCGGCCTCTTGTGATATCTACATATGATAGATACCAAATTTATGGATCGTTTTCCAGCGCTTCTTCGGTCGTCGCCGAAAATCTGGATTGCGTTCAGCGCAAGCGCGCTTTCACATTGAGACGCCCAACGCCGCTCATTCCCTCCTTTTTTCTTTGCAGGATGATCCCATGCCGCCGCGCGTTCTCATCTCAGATTCTCTTTCGCCGGCCGCCGCACAGATTTTCCGCCTGCGCGGCCTCGACGTCGATTTCGAACCGACGCTGGGAAAGGACAAGGACAAGCTTGCCGCCGCGATCGCCGACTATGACGGACTCGCGATCCGTTCGGCGACGAAGGTGACCGCCGACATCTTTGCGCGGGCGCCGCGGCTCAAGGTCGTCGGCCGCGCCGGCATCGGCGTCGACAATGTCGATGTCGCCGCCGCCACCGCGCGCGGCGTCATCGTCATGAACACGCCCTTCGGCAATTCCATCACCACCGCCGAACACGCGATCGCGCTGATGTTCGCCTTGGCGCGCGAAATTCCCGCCGCCGACGCCTCGACCCAGGCCGGCAAATGGGAAAAGAACCGCTTCATGGGCGTCGAGATCACCGGCAAGACGCTTGGCGTCGTCGGATGCGGCAATGTCGGCGCGAATGTCGCCGAACGCGCGCTCGGCCTGAAGATGCGCGTGATCGCCTTCGATCCTTACCTCACCCAAGAGCGCGCCAGCGAGCTTGGCGTGGAAAAAGTAGACCTCGACGAGCTCTTGGCGAGAGCCGACTTCATCACGTTGCATACGCCGCTCACGCCGCAGACGAAGAATATCCTCTCGGCGGAAAACCTCGCCAAGACATGCAAGGGCGTGCGCATCATCAATTGCGCGCGCGGCGGGCTGGTCGACGAAGAGGCGCTGCGCAAGGCTCTCGACGACGGCCATGTCGCCGGCGCCGCCTTCGACGTGTTCGCGCAGGAGCCCGCGACCGAAAACCCATTGTTCGGGCATCCGCACGTCGTCTGCACGCCGCACCTCGGCGCCTCGACGAGCGAGGCGCAGGAGAAAGTCGCGCTGCAGATCGCCGAGCAGATGGCGGATTATCTCACCAGAGGCGCAATCGCCAACGCGGTGAATTTTCCCTCGATCAGCGCCGAAGAGGCCCCGCGGCTGAAACCCTTCGTCGAGCTCGCCGAGAAGCTCGGTCTCTTCGTGGGTCAGGTCGCCGTCGCCGGCGTCGACACATTGTCGATCGTCTACGAAGGCGCCGTCGCGTTGCAGAAGACGCGGCCAATCTCGGCGGCTGCGATCTCCGGGTTGCTTCGACCCATTCTCGAAGACGTCAATCCGGTATCGGCGCCGATTCTCGCCAAGGAGCGCGGCCTGGCCATTGAGGAAATCACCCGCGAGGCGCAAGGCGACTATGAATCCCTTGTCACGCTCAGCGCACATACCGCGCAGGGCGAAATTTGCGTTTCGGGCACGGTTTTCCACGACGGCAAGCCGCGCATTGTCGGCATCGGCGACATCGGCGTCGACGCCGAATTCGCGCCGTCGATGATCTATCTGACGAATGAAGACAGGCCTGGATTCATTGGCAGATTCGCCGGCGTGCTCGGCGAGGCCGAGGTTAATATCGCCACGTTCGCGCTAGGCCGCGACAGGCCTGGCGGCGGCGCGGTCGCGCTCGTCGCCATCGACGGCGAACTGCCGCAGCAGGCGCTCACCGCCCTGAAAAGCCTGCCGGGCGTCAAGCAGGCAACGACGCTCAGATTCTGATGGCTGCGACGGCAGTGTTGCAAGTCTGCAACTATCCGGGAAGAAACGCGGCTTGTCCTGCGTTTCGCGCGTCGGCGCGCTTGCTTGCGCATGCGGCCTGCGGGACTAATCATCAGGGCGTCTGCGTCGCAATTTCGCGGCGGCGCGACGTCAGCCCACACTTGGACAAGGGAAAACCATGCGGCGTCTTGCTTTTGCACTGATTTGCGCATTCGGCGCGCTCGGCGCCCTTTCGTCTCCGGCATCCGCGCGCGGCCCTGCGCCGCAACCAGCGCCGGCGCCCGTCGTCGACCCTTTCACCGCGCTATTCGGCGGCGGCTCCTTCGCACCGCAAACCAGCGACGGCCGTCCGCAGGCGGTCGCCGTTCCGCGCGAGGTCGTCGCCTTCGACGCCAGATATGCGCCCGGCACCGTGATCATCGCCACCAATGAACGTCGACTCTATTATGTGCTCGGCAACGGCCAGGCGATCCGCTACGGCGTCGGCGTCGGCCGCCCCGGCTTCGAATGGGCCGGCACCCGCTTCGTCGCTCATAAGCGCGAGTGGCCCGATTGGACGCCGCCGGCGCAAATGCTGCGCCGCCGCCCCGACCTGCCGCGGCACATGGAGGGCGGCGTTAACAATCCGCTCGGCGCGCGCGCCATGTATCTCTCCGGCACGCTGTACCGCATCCACGGCTCCAACGAGCCCTGGACCATCGGCCAGGCCGTGTCGTCGGGCTGCATCCGGATGACCAATGACGACGTGGTCGACCTCTACAACCGCGTCAAGGTCGGCACCCGCGTGGTCGTGACCCGATAAAAATCTTACGGCGACATTTTGAATCGGCCGGCGCGCGCGTCGGCCGTTTTATTTTGCAGGGCTATTTTTTGAAGACTTATTTTTCTCCAGGCCGGTCGCGATCCAGCCCCTTCGCTGCAAGCTCTTCGAGATAGGACGAGAACCGCGCCGGCGCCTTCTCGCCAAGCTCGCGCAGGTATCGCCACGTGTAGATCCCGGTGCGATGCATGTCGTCGAAGTCGAGCCGCACGGCATAATTGCCGACCGGCGCGACCGCGATGATCGCGACATTGCGCTTGCCGCCGACGGTCTTGCGCTCCTTCGCAGAATGGCCTTGCACTTCCGCGCTCGGACTCTGCGTGCGCAACAGCTCGGCGCTGAGCGCGAATTGCGCGCCGTCGTCGAAGGAGACGTTCAGCATCCGTCCGCCTTCCGAGAGGCGCAGTTCGGTCGGCCAGGGCTCCTGCCCCATGTGCGTCTCCAGGACTTTTTGTTGGTGCGAGGCGATTTGCCGGTGGAACTCCGGCCGTCGCCAAAGATTTCTATCGCCTTCGCGCCAAGAGCGCCAACACGATCCTCACCGAGGGCGAGCTTTCTCGCTCCACCAGTTCTCCAGGGTGAAGCCATAAGGAAACATCGGAAAAAGCGGCGTGTGGGCGGGATGGCGGATCGCGGCGCTGTGTGCGCACCAGATGGCGTTCACGTGCTGCAGAGGCACGAAATAGAATCCGGAGAGCAATACGCGATCGAGCGCACGCGCCGCCGAAATGCTGTCCGCCTTCATCCGGGACGCGAGCAGAGCGTCGATCGCGGCGTCGAGCGCGGGCGAGGCCGCCCCTGCGAGATTGAGCGAGTCTTCCTTGTCGAGACTCGCGGCGCTCCACCGGTGCATCTGCTCTTGGCCGGGAACGGCGTACGCCAGCCATTGCCCGATCATCATGTCATATTCGAAGCGCTGACGCCGGCGCTGGTATTGGACTTCGTCGTAGACGCGCGGATTGGCTTCGATCCCGATGCGCTTCAGCGCCGCGGCGAAATTGAGCGCAAGCCGCTCTTCGTCGCGGTCGCGGATCATGATCTCGAAGACGAGAGGAACGCCATTCTTCTCTAGACGCCCATCGACGACGCCATAGCCCGCTTCGGCGAGAAGCGCTTGCGCGCGCTTCGCGACCGTGCGATCTCGGCCCGAACCGTCATGCTGAACAGGTCGCCAGCGGCCTTCAAGAACATCGTCGCGAACGGCGCCGGGAAACTTCGAAAGCAAAGCGCGCTCGGCCGCGCTTGCGGGACGCCCAATCGAAGAATAATCCGATTCGCCGAAGTAGCTTTCCGTGCGGACGTATAGTCCGCTGTAGAAATTGGCGTTGATCCAATCGAAGTCATACATCATGGCGATCGCTTCGCGCAGCCGCACGTCACGGAAGATGCCCTTGCGCAGATTGAAGACGAAGCCTTCCATTCCCGTTGGGCGTCCGGGCCGCAGGGTTTCTTTCACAATGGCGCCGTTGCGAACGGCGGGAAAATCATAGCCCGTCGACCAACGTGCGGCGCTCGTCTCCTCGCGATAGTCGAGGAGGCCCGCCTTCAGCGCCTCAAACAGCGCCGCGCCGTCGCGATAATAATCAATGTCGATCTCGTCGAAATTATAGAGTCCCCGTTGGCTGGGTATGTCGCGGGCCCAATAGTCAGGGTCGCGGCGGAGAACCAGACGCGCGCCAGCTTTCGCTTCCGAGATCACATAAGGGCCTGAGCCGAGAGGAATCGTCATATCGAGATCGTCGAAGCGCTCAACTTTCGTGGTTCTCTTCGAAAGAACCGGCATCGCCGCGAGAATGAGCGGCGCTTCGCGATCCTTCACGCCAGTCAGATCGAAGCGCACGGTATGGTCGTCGAGCGCGACGGCGGACTTCACCAACGCAAAAATCGCGCGATGGTTCGGCCGACCTTTTGACTTCAGCAATTCAAAGGAAAATAGAACATCCGACGCGAGGATGGGCGTCTTGTCGGAAAAGCGCGCCCGAGGGTCGATGTGAAATGTGACGTGTTCGCGCGCCTCGTCGATTTCGACGGATTCGGCGATCAGCGGATAGAAGGAATAGGGTTCGTCCTGCGAACGCACCATTAGACTTTGCAGCACATTGCCGATGATGAGTTGCGGCGCGTCCCCAAATCTCGCGTTGAATGGATTGAGACTCGCAAATCCGCCGCGCTGGCCGAGCCGCAGCCTCCCGCCTTTCGGCGCCTCGGGATTGGCATAGGGAAGATGATCGAAATCCTTGCGCAGCGCCGGGTCGCCATAAAGCGCGAGGCCATGCGTGACGGGACCTTGCAAAGGATTTTCGGCAAGCGCCGAAACCGGCGGCAGGACCGCGATGACATGGATCAACGCCGCGAGCCGCGCGGCGCCGATCATGCGTCCGACTGCGTGGCCAGCGCGAAGCATTGATCGCCTCCTTCGCCAGATCGGCGGACTGAAACTATTCGGCCCGGGCAATCTCCAATTCGAAAAAATTGCTGATCGCGCTTCGCCGATAGGCGCGCGCCGCGCCTGGCGGGCGTCGCCCCGAATGAACGGGGCGACGCCTGATCATCTTAGAACTTGAGTTTGATGCCTCCGGCGAAGGCGCGCGGCTGGCCGGCGAGGATGCCAGCGCCTTGCGCCGTCACCAGGCCGCCTGTCGGCCAGACCAGCGGCGTTTGTATCGGGCCGGCAAGGAGCGTGTTGGCCACGACGAATGCGCCGGCGACATAGGTTCGATTGAAGACGTTCGAGACCTCGAAAAAGAGCTCGATATTCTTGACATAGAAGTTGTCTATGTCGTGGTTATAGTGCGCGTTAAGATTGATCAGACTGTAGCTCGGCAGAGTGGTGAAATTGGCGTTGTCGATCGTATAATCGCTTTTGAAAATATATTCGGCGTAAGCGCCGAGACCCGAAAGGTCGCCGAAGGGCTGATCATATCCAAGACGCATCGTCACAGTATGCGGCGCCACGTTGGGAATTCGGTTGCCGGCGCGATTATATAAGACGGCTCGCCCCGCGACGGTCCCGAGATCGTCCCAGTAATTGGTGAAGAACTGATTGTTGAACGTATAGGCCGCGATCAGCCGCCATCCGTCGAAGGGCCGCCAATCGGCGTTGAGTTCGACGCCGCGGTGAAGAGAGGAAGGAATATTTTGCGAATAGCTGACGAGCGCGTTGTTCAATGTCAGAATTTCATTGCGATGCCATTCGTTGAAACCGGTCACGCTGAAATTGAGCTCAGGGCTCGGGGTCCAATCAATGCCGAGATCGACGCCCATATTGGTCTGAGCCTTCAAAGGATTTTGTCCGATTCCATTTCGCGTGCTGGTGAGGAACACGAATGTCGGGCTGCTGTAGCCCGTCGCATAGCGCGCCCGCACCTGCCACTCAGGGTTATAGCGATAGGTGAGCGACGCTTCCGGCGCCGTGTTCCAATAATCA
The DNA here is from genome assembly GCF_003855495.1 of Methylocystis rosea. NCBI lineage: Bacteria > Pseudomonadati > Pseudomonadota > Alphaproteobacteria > Hyphomicrobiales > Methylocystaceae > Methylocystis > Methylocystis rosea. The sequence goes on from NZ_CP034086.1 coordinate 2,723,428, forward strand.
TTGTCGACGGCGACCTGAGTCGGAAATCTGGGCGCCAGATTGGCGGGGTAGTTATAGGCGGTGCTGACGCCCCAAACGCGATTCCAGTTGGAGCTGAACCCGATGACGCCCGTCAGGCCCGGCGCGAGCGCAATCTCTTCACGCGCGCGCAGACCGATGTTTGACGTATAGTAATCCAACTTGCCGACCTGCGCGCCGATTGCGCCGCTGTACCAGGTATTGGCGATCTGATTGAAGAGCGGATTGGTGGTTTTGGCGTTGCTATAGAAGAACTGGAGAAAATGCGTTGCCGGGAAGCCAAACAGATCGGTGTGGCTGGTCACGTCGGTCTGTGCGGTGATGCCCACCGTCGGGCCCCTTAAGGCGACCGGGCCGCCTTGGCCGCCCGGGCCGACGATCGGCGGCGGCCAGGTTCCACTGATGTTATCGAGATAGTCGTACGTAAATTGCGATCGCCAAGTGGTGGCGTTGTCGAAGTCATGCTCGAACTGAACGCCGGCGATCTGTCTGAGAGAGTTTTGATGAGTGCCAAGCTGCCAAACGCTTTGGCGCGTGAGCGCGCCGGAGATGCCATTGGCCGGCACGTTCAGATTGTTGCACAGGTTGAGATTCAGGGGGACCGCGATGGAGCAGCCATAGTTTTGTTGAAAGGGATTGAGATTGAAGACATTGATATTTTCTCGGTTGATGAACTCCGATCTCAAATTGTTGGCGATATATTTCACGATCACACGATCGGTAGGGGTCACGTCCCATCTGCCGAGGAGCTTGGCTTGTTTGCCTGAGAAAGAATTGCGGGCATAGCCGCTGCTGTTGGCGTCGGAGGCGAAAAACGACAGATCGAAGCCGCCGAGCGTGCTGTCGACCACCGCCTTTCCGACACGAACGTAATTGTTGACATAGCCGAAGCTGCCAAATTCCGAACCGGTGTGGACGCCGTCGATTTCGGCGCCGGAAAAGGTGCGGAAATTGAGCGCGCCGCCATAGGCGTAATTGCCGAAGAGCGCCGACGAAGGTCCGCGATAGACGTCGATGGCGGCATAAGAGTGCGGATCGAGCAGGTCGGTGCGGCCATTGCCGTCGGCTGTCGTGATCGGGAACCCGTCTTCGTACAGCATGATGTTGCGGATGCCGGTCGGGAACCCGGGGCCGAGACGGTTTCCGGAGCCGCGAATCGAAATCAACAGATCACGCGGATTGTTGCCTTGCTGCACAGAGACGCCGGGGCTGTATTCCAACACCCTACGGACATCCGCCAGGGGCGTCGGCTTGAGGAATTTCGTGTTGACGATCGTCACCGTCTGCCCCGGCGGGTCCCGGTAGATCGGCAGTTTCGCGCGAACGGGATTAAAGCCGGGCGCGATTCCCGCTTCGCCCGCCGTCGACTCTCTCACAGCCGGAGTCGCGACCGGCGGTGGCCGCCGTGCGGCGCCGATCGTGATCTGCGGAAGCGCCTGCTGCGCGTGCGCGACCGAGGCAGAGGACAAAAGCGCGAGGGCGCCGAGCGCGACTCCGTGCATCAATTTCGACCGGGAGCTCATTTTCTTTGCTTTCCTGATGGGGTGAAACTCAATGGGAGGACGCACGCGATGGCCCGCTTGCCGTCGACGCCGGTTTCCAGGGGTCGGCGAAACGTGGAGATGTCAGCAACGACTCGTCGGTCAGCGTTTTCAGAAAGGCGATCAGATCGCTCTTTTCCTGAGGCGACAGATCGATGGGAACGATCAATGCGCTTTTGTTTGCGTTGTATCGGCCGTCGCCCTTGAGTGGACCGCTCGTGACATTGCGGCCGCCGGCCGCGTAAATGTCGATCACGTCATCCAGCGTCGCGACGCTGCCGTCATGCATGTAAGGCGCGGTGACAGCGATATTGCGCAGGCTCGGCGCGCGAAACGCGCCCATCTCGGCGGGATTATGCGTGTTCTCGAAAACGCCGCGATTGGGCTCGGGATAGGCGCCTTTGCCATCGAGATCATAGAGGCCGGTGTTGTGAAACGGCGTCTCGATCTCGCGCGTTTTGGCGTGATAGAACTGATCGTCGAAATTCACGCTGCCGTGGCAGTGATGGCACTCGGCCTTCTCGCCAAAGAAGAGATCCTTGCCGCGCGTCTCTTCTGGAGAGAGCGTCGCCTTGCCTTCAAGATAGAGATCATATTTCGAGGACGCCGAGACGACGCCGCGCTCGAAGGCCGAGATCGCCTTGATGACGTTGCCGAAGCTGATCGAGTCCGCCTCGCCGGGAAAGGCGGCCGCGAAGTCGCGGCGATACTCTGCGTCACTGTCGAAACGCGCGAGGATCTCTTTGCGGTTCTTGTCATTGACGCCCATCTCGATCGGCTCTTCGCCAAAGAGCGGACCTTCCATCTGCCTTTCCAGAGTGACCATCGCCGGATTCGCCCATGTGAGCGTGGCGCGCCAGGCGGCGTTGGCGATGCTGGGCGAATTGCGCGGCGTATGCTGGCCTGTCGCTCCGACGGCGACCGCACGGCCATCGGTAAACGCCAGGCGCTGCTCATGGCAGGAGGCGCAGCTCTCCTTGCCGTTTCCGGACAGACGCGGGTCGTAGAAGAGTTTGCGCCCAAGCTGAAAACGCGCCTCCGACATTGCATTGTCAGCTGGAACCCGTGGCGGCGGCATGAAGTCGGGCAAAGTCCAGCGCCAGGACTCCGCGCTTGGGGCGGGGTCGCCTTGCGCCCCGCCCGCGATCAGAGTGGCGGCGAGGAGGAGGATGAGAGCTTCGCGCTTCATTTCGTGACCTCCGCGCGGAAAATCTTCGTCGACGCGCCGGAGGACTGGCCGGCGTCATTGGCGTCGGGCGCGGTCTCCTTGAGTCGAAGCCCAAGATTTTCGAACATCGGCGTGCATTCCGGATCGGCCGGCCCGCTCATGCAGCCGGTCGAGAACCCCTGGTCTTTGCCAAGATCGATGCCGGCGAAGAGCGGCTTCAGATCCAGCACGACGCGCTGCTTGGCAGAATCGAAGGAGGCCAGTTTCACGGGAACGCGATTTGGATTGGCGCAGGAGGTGATTTCGCCTTTCGTCGCGTCGCCGCGACAGCCCGTCGAACCCAGATGCAGCATCCAGGTGGAGACGGTGATCGTCCCGTCCGAGTTGACGCGCAGCGGCGCCGTCTTCGGCGCGTCCGCCATCGGCGGCGGGCCGCCGTCGGACTTGTCGCCCGCGGGCGCGCCGGCGCCATTCGCTGCGTCCGCCGGGCTTTTCGGCTTGGGCGGCGGACGGGTCACGCCGCCCTCGGGATCAACTTCGATCTTTATGAATTTGCGGCCGGCCTGCCAATTCCACGTCATCGACTGAAGATCGAGCGGCGCGGGCGCGGTGGCGAAATTCGAGTGGTTGAGAATGACGTCCTTGCCGTCCTTATCCTGGACGACGCTCGGGACGCCGATGACGAAGCTGAACCCTTTGTAGCGGCCGCGCGGCGCCGATCCCTTGATCGTGTCGTTGATGTCGGCGCTGCCGACGCATTTGCCCGTCTTGTTTTCAAAATCGAGCAGAGCGAGGTTGGCGTATTGCCAGTCGTTCTGTTCCAGTTCGATGGGGACTTCGTGGCCGGCGGCGTCGATCAGCGCCGGCGCGGCGATGTAGAACCTGGCGTCGTGGAGCTGCGCCGGCTGCCCCCCGGTTCCGAGCCCTGCGATGTCGCGGCCGCATTCGACCGGCTGATCGCCCGCCGCAAGCGCAAAGCGTATCGCGATCTGCTGCCTTTCGCCGCCATCGACCTTACCCGCCGCCTGCGCGCCGCCAACGGCTGCGAGACCGGCGATAACGGCCGTAAAACGAGTGAATGCGCGCATGATTCCTCTCCTGTCAGCACGATTTTTGAGATGCTTCTTGGCTGCACGCGTTCGCGACGCGTGTCGGCGGCGGCGCGTCAGAGGCGCGCGCGAAAATCCAACGCGAGGGAAATGGCGATGAGGGGTCGAAGACCCGGCAGCCGACCGCTAACGCGCTCTCTTAGGAGAGAAGCGACGGGGGTGCGCGAGAAAGCCTGTTTCTGGGCCACTGGGTGGTCGGCGGCGCGAGATCGCGCTCTTCCGGCCAAAGAGGAGGAGCCTCAGACGAGGGCGCCAGCACGAGGACGACGGCGGACAGGAGAACCTTTGCTCCGAGGTCGTCGCTTCGGTCGCTTAGAAAGCAAGCCATGCAGTGCATGTGCTGAACATGCGGGCCCTTGCCGTCGCCATTGGCTTGATCGGCGCAAAGCTCGTTCGCCATCGCGACGGGAGAGCTTAGGAACGCGCCGAAATCGCCGCCAAGGCGTCCGTGAGAAACAATAAGACCCAAAGCTTGCTGAAACAGCAGACAAGCGACAGCGGCCGCCACAATCGGACGCATGAACCGCCGCATTTTTTTCTTGTCTTGCCGCATAGCGAATTCTGAGTGCACGAGGATTAACTTGTCAACGACGGTTAGCGCCCAAATTTTGCAATAATTTAAACTGTTGCGCTGCAGCCACACTTGGTCTTTGCAATTTCGCTCTGTCATTCAATTGACGGGCGCGAAGAAGCCGTTCGCCCCGACATCACTCCAAATGGCGCGCGCAACGGCCGGCGCTGAGCGCGCGGAGTCTTTAGTCCGTAATGAATATCCAGTGTCGGCTTGAAACAATGAAGCAGGCTCGCCGACCGTTGCCGTTTGTCAACGCGTCTTCGCCTATCGGTCCCTCGTCGTTCCGCCATGCGCACGTCGTATAAGGAGTTTCATATTGCCGCAAAATTGTTTCGCGCCTATGATCTACGCCCCGTAGGCAATGGTTGGCGGCAATCCATGCTCGTTCGGCTCATTCTTTTCGTTGCGATCTTGCTGCAAGTCGCTGGCGTTTCGACTGTCGCCGCGCGCGCTCAATCTCATTCTTTGTCGTTCCGGCCCGTCGTCTGCAAAAGCGATGCTGTTCCCGCGGCGCCTCACGCGCCGGGCGACCACGACGGCTCTTGCTCGGACTGTATCGCGTGCTGCGACGCTCAGCCGCAGATCCTATGCGTCTATGATCAGGTTGCGCGCCTGTCCTTTCCAACGGCGCGACTCAGCGTTCTCGCTTTTCCAATCCTTCCCGTTTCCCGATCGCGGTCGGCGACTCCGCCAGCGCGCGCCTCCCCCGTCTAAAGACTCGGCCATACATCCGCGCGTTCGGAAGCAAATCCGTCCGCGGATCGAAACCACGCATCCCTGAAGGCCATGAGGGCGCTTGGGGTTGATGCGTTTTGGATAATCGGCGCGCTTGGAGACAAGCGGGGAGGCGCTGATGCAGAAGTCCCATGAGACGATCGACCGACTGTTTAGAAGCCACCATCGCGATCTGATAACGCGGGCGCGCCGCGTGATCGGCTCGGGAGACGCCGAAGACCTGGTCCAGGAAGCCTATCTCAAAATGCTGGAAAGCGACCGTGGCGAACTGATTTCGAATGCGCGCGGCTATGTGTCGAAGATGACGTGCACGCTCGCGATCGACAATCTTCGGAGGCAAAGAACGCATGCCAGAGCGCTGGCCGAAGACGGCGCATGGTTCCAGTCGCCCGCTCGAGACACGCAAATCACGTCGGCCCTCGACGCATTCGGCCTGGCGCGGGACGTTCAAGCGGCTCTGAGGCAATTGCCGCGATGTTGTCGTCAGATATTCTTCATGAGCCGGATCCTGGGCTTCAGCCATGCTGAAATCGCGCAGGAAATCGGCGTTTCCTTGAGAACGGTCAATCGCAGCCTGGGTCGGGCGCTCGAACATTTCGATCGCGCCTTCGAGGTCGCGCCTTCGAGCGTGCCGATGGAGACGCAGAGCGTTAAGCCGAAGGCCGCGCCAAGCGATGCCTTGATCGAAGCTGGCGCGCCGCGCCTTCGAAATGCGCCAAACCTCAAAATCTCGACGGCTCGAAAAAATTCTCGTCCCAAGCTGTCCGATTTTTGCGGCCTCGCTCGTCATACCATTCGGGTCCCGCGTTCTGCGGAGCCCGTCTGGTCTCTCCAGACGAAATCAAAACAGGAGGCCTTCATGACCATCCGTATCGCCAAGCGCATCACCCTCAATGTCATTGGCCGCGCCAGCGCCCGCTGCGCGTCGACCTGCGCCGCCACCAACGGCTAAGGACGGTTTGTTTGCGCCGTTGGCCCCCGGCCAGCGGCGCAAGCGACGTTCGGCGCATCAAGACGAAGGCGGCAAAGAGATGCGACTTGGCTTCAATTTCACGCTCGGCGACACCTATGACATGGCTCAGAGGCTGATCGGCGAAGGGCACATCGATTATTGCGAATTTCTTATCGACAATTTTTTCTGCGTCGATCCAGACGAATTGGCCAAGGCGTTCGATTGTCCAGTCGGGTTGCACATTATGTATTCGAAGTTTCTCGAAGCCGATCGGCCGACGCTCGTCGATTTCGCCGCTCGGCTTCGAGATTACATCGACGCGCTGAACCCGATTTACGTCTCCGACCATATTCTGCGCTTTTCTCACGAGGGGCGCGCTTTCTTTCACTTAGGCGAAATCGATTATTCCGCCGAATATGAATCCGTGCGCGACAAGGTCGTGCAATGGCAGGAGATCGTCGGACAGCGCATTCATTTTGAGAATTACCCGTCCATCATGGACGGCGGGGTGGAAGCGCCCGCTTTCTTCGAACGCCTTATGAAGGAAACAGGGGCGGGCGTGCTGTTCGACGCCTCCAACGCCGTTTGCGCCAATCGCAACTGCGGGACGCCGTTCGAAGCCTGGCGCAACGTCATCGCCGCGGCCCAGCACTTCCACGTCGCCGGCTACCGGCAGTCATTGATCGAGCCCTTCATTTCGCTCGACACCCATGCCGAAGCGCTGGCGCCGGACACGCTGGCCTTCCTTCAGAATTATCGATCGGTCTTCGACAAGCCGGGCGCAACGATGACCTATGAGCGCGACGACGAGATCGAATTTGACGCTATCGTCGCCGATCTAAAGGTGTTGCGGGACCTGTTCGGCCAACCGGAAGAAAGGCGTCATGACCTTGCTCTCACTGCCTAGTCGGACTGATCGCGACCTTTACCCCGCGCTGATGTCGCCGGAGCTGAACGCAAAATATCCTCCCGATCATAAGGCGTTCGTTCGGATCGACGTGAGCCTGCGCATCTTTTGGCACACGCTCTTCGACATTTGCCCGGAGCTCTTGGAACTTTCCGGTCCGGACGGCATGTCGATTTTCCGGCCGTTCATGGCCTGGGCTGGAGAGAAGAAACTCGCTTTCGACTGGTCCTATTATCTTTGGGTCTATGTTTGGCTGCGCGAGGAATCTCCATTTAAAGACCGGCTGTTGGCGGACGACAAATATCTCCGCTCGATCATGGCGGCGTCCGCCGCGCGGTGGGCGATCCTCGATCGCGGTCGAAGCCGCGGGATTGTTATCGGATGCGCCGACACGACGGATCTCGTCATCGGCTGGAAATGCCGTAGCGTTCGCCTCGGACGAGAGATCGAGCTTGTCGAACCCGAGGAGCCGTTGCCGGCGCCTCCTGAGCTGTTCGGCTACTTTACTTTGCCGGGCTTTGAGCTCGACATATTTCCGGGGTGGCAGAGCCTCGCGCGATGACGAGCGCGCCGTTGTGGCGCGGATACTGGTTCCTGTTGGCCAGCACGTCCGCAGCCGCCTTCATCATGCAGATCGACCTCGCCATGGTTGCGCGATTGGGCGGCCGCGCGTCGGGCGCCTACGCGATTCTGATGCGCATCACGCTGCTCGATGTCGCGGTCACCATCGCTTCCGCGGCCGTCGCCGCCATTGCGCTCGGCCATGCGCAAAAGAATGGCGAGACGGCTGATGCGATCGAAAAGACCTGCGCGCTCTCCCTCGCGCTTGGCGTCGCGACAGCGATTTTCGGCTTCTTCGCCTATCCGATTTTCCTTGACGCCCTGATGGGCGACGCCGCCGCCGCTCCCTATATCGGCGCCCCGATTCTTTGGCTCGTCGCCGGCGCGCCGTTCCGCGTTCTTTCAAACACGCAAGGATTCCTGTTGCACGCGCTTGGACGCGGCGGCTCGGTTCTCACGTGGAAGCTCGCCGAAATTCCAGCGAAAGCCGGGGCCAACGTCCTGTTCATGCAGACGTTCGGATTGGGTTTCGCCGGCTGCTTTCTCGCGGGCTGCGTCGTCGCCGTCGCCTCGTCTTTTTGGTTATGGAGTCGGCTGCAAACGCATGGCGCGCGCAAATTGCGTCTTCCCGAACTCGCCTTTGCGCGCTCCTTTATGAGCGGAACCTTCTGGGAAGCGCTGCGGGTGCTGTCGCCGCAGGCGGCGATGCTCTTCTCGCTGACGCTCTTCTCACTGCCCTGGCATTACGCCGCGAACGGTCAACGCCTCGACTCCTACGCGGCCGCGCAGACCTTCATGCTGTTCATTCTTGGTCCGCTCATTACGCTGATGCGCTATCTCGCCATTTACCTTCCCAAGCAATCTACCGGGGATTGGACGTCAGCCCTTGCGCCGGTGATGCGCGTCGGCGCGCCAATCGCGCTGACGGCCGCCGTCTTGCTGCTATTGGGGCGCGATTGGATCGGGGACGCTCTGTACCGCCAACACGGAGCCTGGTGGTCCGTTTTCATCGCCTGCTTGGCGCTTTCCATACCCATCCGATTCATCGGAAGCATCGTCCGAGGACTAACGCTCGCTCGGAGCGCCTTCGCAGAGCTGACCTCCGTCGATGTGCTTGCGCAGTGGCTCATCGCGCCGCTGTTCATTCTGTTCGGCCTCTCCGTTAACCGTCCGGAGATCGCCTATCAATCGCTGATCTGGCCTGAAATCGTCGCTGTTTTCTTGCTCTGGCGCGGGCTTCGATCCGCGCCAGAGGAGCCGATGGCCGTTTCGTTGCCCTCTGAAGGACATGTGCAATGAGCGTGGAGCGAGTCCCGGTTCTGATCGTCGGCGCCGGCTATGCCGGTCTGTCTGCGGCGACGCTGCTCGCATGGCGCGGCGTCCCCTGCCGTCTCGTCGAGCGACGCGCGTCAACGTCGCGACTGCCGAAAGCGCATGGGATCAACCGCCGCAGCATGGAGGTTCTGCGCGTCGTCCCTGGCTTGGAGGATGCGCTGTTTGCGGCAAGCCGCACTGGCGCCAACGAATCCACGCTCATCATCGCGGAGTCGGTCACGAGCCCGCCGATCGAAACGCTCGTCACCAAGACCTCGCTCGACGCAACGCCCGTGTCTCCCAGCAGAATATGCACCGCCGGCCAGGATCGCGTCGAACCCGTGCTGCTGCGCTTCGCCCGCGAGAACGGCGCCGACGTTCGATTCTCGACGACGCTAGAGCGCTTCTCGCAGCGGGATGACGGCGTCGAAGCGATCCTGCGCGATGAAGCGTCGGGACAAGAGACGACGGTTTTTGCCGACTACATAATCGCGGCGGACGGCGCCGGCGGCACGATCCGCGATGTCGGCGGCGTCAAGATGGAAGGCCCCGGCGTTCTCGCCGATACGATTTCGGTGCTGTTCGAGGCCGATCTCGACGCCATCCTGCCAGGCGGGGGATTTGCGCTCTATTATCTGCGCAATCCGGCGTTCAGCGGCGCCTTCGTCACCTGCGACGAGCCCAATCACGGCCAGATCAACATCGAATATGATTCCTCCCGCGATCAGGCGGCCGATTTCGATGAAGAGCGATGCGAAGAGCTCGTTCGCCAATCTCTTGGCGTCCCCGATCTTGCAGTAAAGATTCTCGACATTCGACCCTGGCAGATGGCCGCTCTCCTCGCCGATCGCATGTCTTTTGGCCGCGTATTCCTTGCGGGCGACTGCGCCCATATCACGCCGCCCGTCGGCGGGCTCGGCGGACAGACGGCGATTCAGGACGCCGCCGACCTGGCGTGGAAACTTGCGCTCGTCGTCAAGGGCGAAGCTGCGCCCACGCTGCTCGACAGCTATGCGATCGAGCGTAGGCCCGTCGCGCGGATCGCGATCGCGCGGTCCATCGCCAATTATGTCGAGCGCCTCCTGCCCGATCGTCAGGACATCCGCATTCGGGAAGACGAATACGGCCTTCTCGAAACATCTATGGGCTATCGCTATCGCTCTGACGCAATCATCGCTGATGAATTCGACGACGGCGCATGCGTCGAAGATCCTCTTCGCCCGAGCGGCGCGCCGGGAACGCGTCTGGCGCATGTCTGGTTGCGGCGCGGCGATGAGACGATCTCCTCTCACGATCTGATCGGCCGCGATTTCATGCTCTTTACCGGCCCCGATGGCGGCGACTGGATTGAAGCGGCGCGGCGCATCGCCCTGCGCTCGAAAGCGCCGCTCGGCGTCTGCCGCCTCGGCTTCGACGTTGACGATCCCGAAGGGCTGTTTCTGCCGCGCCTGCGCGTTTCGCCTGAAGGCGCGCTCCTCGTGCGTCCCGACGGCTGCATCGCCTGGCGTTCGCGCGGCGGAAACCCCGATCCGCTCGCGACGCTCGAAGCGAGTTTTGCGCGCGTGCGCGGTTTCGACACGCGCCAATCCAGGGGCCGTCACGCGGCGACGCTCGCCGACGCAAGCTAGGCGCAACCGCCTCATCCTGCTCCAAAAGTCTTCGCAAAGGAGAGTGGTCGAATGTCCATGCTTTCGCCGGAACTCCACGCGCCCTTCCGGTCAGAACCGATCCTGGCGGTTGATCCGAAGCGGCTCGAAACGATCCAGGCCCCCTACCAGGACTTCAACCGGCTGTCGCGGGCTAGCGGCGCCTTGGAGACCTTGCCCCTTCGGGCCAAGCGTCAATTCCGCTCCTATTATTTTTTCAATCCGCCAAAATGGCGGGTCTGGGCGCGTTCGCTCGGCTCCAGCGAACGCATGGCGCCGTCCTTCGCATCGATTGGCGCGGTGCGCTCCGGCACGTCATTCCTCTCCTCTTACATTTTTCAGCATCCGCATGTCGTGCTGCCGCTGTCGAAGGAAATCTCCTTCACGGAGACGATGCGCGAACTCATGGCGCATTTCCCGACGCTCGCGACGCAAAGGGCGGCGGAGCGGCGCAACGGCGGCGCGATCACCGGCTACTGCACGCCGGTGATGCCCAATCCCCTTTGGATATTTCTGGCGCAGTCGATGTTTCCAGACATGCGGATCATCTGCGTTCTGCGCGATCCGGTGGCGCGCACCTTTTCGCACTGGCGATGGGATCAGAAGCGGTTCATCAGCCGCAAGTCGCAGGACCCGCATTGGAAGGGCTTTCCGGACCTTCAAACCTTGATCGAAGCCGAAAAGGCGATGATACGCGGCGGCGGGATGGAGCCGCACGCATTTTCCGGCGCGCGCGCCGGCTATTTGCGCCACAGCATCTACGCGCCCTTTCTGCGCCTGCTGTTCGAGAAATTCGGCAGAGACCGCGTTTTCATCGTCGATGCGGCGGAGTTTTTTCGCGACCCGCGATCGACGGCGAAGGAGATTTACGGGTTTCTCGGCCTGCCCCAAGTCGAGCCGCTGGTGATCGAGGAGCAAAATCCGGGTCCCCCCGGAACGCTCGAGGACGACCTTCGGGAGAATTTGGCCGAGTTCTTCCGGCCCTACAATGAAGAACTCTACGCTCTGCTGGGGAGGGATTTCGGCTGGGGCGCCAGCCGATAAGAGGCGGCATCCCGCAGCGAACGTCGCCTTGCTCCTGGCCCGGCCTCGGCGTCCCGGCCCTCGGCGACCCGACGGGTGGGCTTCACGCGACCGCGTTCCGGCAATATATGGAGGACGCCGAATTTCCGCCGGTTCGAGGTACGGATGAACGCCCACGCCAGAGGGCCTGCAATTGCGACGCCCGCGGTCGCCGCGCAGGCGCCGCTTGTCGACCCATACGGCCGGACGATCTCCTATCTGCGCGTCTCCGTCACCGATCGTTGCGATTTCCGCTGCGTCTACTGCATGTCGGAACATATGCAATTCCTGCCGCGACGCGATCTGCTGACGCTCGAAGAGCTCGACAGGCTGTGCTCCGCCTTTGTCGCGCGCGGAACCAAGAGACTACGCATCACCGGCGGCGAGCCGCTGGTGCGTCACGACGTGATGAAGCTGTTTCGCGCGCTGTCGCGCCACCTTGTCTCGGGCGCGCTGGAGGAGCTGACGCTGACCACCAACGGCTCGCAGCTTGCGCGCTTCGCCGCCGAACTCGCCGATTGCGGCGTGCGGCGGGTCAATGTCTCGCTCGATACGCTCGACCCCGATCGTTTCAGGGCGCTGACCCGCACCGGCGCGCATGCGCAGGTTCTGGCGGGCATCGCCGCCGCCCGCGCCGCCGGCCTGAAGGTGAAGCTCAACGCCGTCGCGCTGAAAGGCGTCAATGAAGACGAGTTCACGACGCTCGTGCGCTTCGCCCACGACAGCGGGATGGACATGACCTTCATCGAAGTGATGCCGCTCGGCGAACTCGATGGGCCGGAACGCGCCGATCAATATCTGCCGATGCAGGAGGTGCGCGATCGATTGAGCGAATCCTTCACGCTCGATGAAATCGACTATCGCACCGGCGGCCCCGCGCGTTACATGCGTGCGCGCGAAACCGGCGGACGCATCGGCTTCATCACGCCGCTCACCCATAATTTCTGCGAAAGCTGCAATCGCGTGCGCGTCACCTGCACCGGGACGCTGTATATGTGCCTCGGCCAGGAGGACGCGGCCGACCTTCGCGCGCCGCTGCGCGAAAGCGCCGACGACGCGCTGCTGCATCAGGCGATCGAGGCCGCGATTTTGCGCAAGCCCAAGGGCCACGATTTTGTGATCGATCGAACCGCGCCGGCGCCCGCCGTCTCGCGCCACATGAGCATGACGGGCGGCTGAGTGATGGAGCCCACATCCGTCGCTTTCATCGGCCTTGGGGTCATGGGCTATCCCATGGCCGGCCATCTTCATCGCGCCGGCCACAAGGTGCGCGTCTATAATCGCACACCCGCCAAGGCGGAGAAATTCGTGGCCGAATTCCCCGGCGCCGAAGGATTCTCGACTCCCGCCGAAACGGCGAACGGCGCAGAATTCATCTTTTCCTGCGTCGGCAATGACGACGATCTGCGCGCCGTGACGATCGGCGACGGCGGCGCCTTCGCGGGCATGTCGGCGGGCGCAATCTTCGTCGACCATACGACGGCCTCGGCGGAGGTCGCACGGGAGCTTCACGCCGCGGCGGCCGAGCGCGGGTTCGGCTTCATCGATGCGCCCATTTCCGGCGGCCAGGCCGGGGCGCAAAAAGGCGCGCTGACCGTCATGTGCGGCGGCGATCCGTCCGCTTTCGCCAAGGCGGAGGCGGTGATCGCCTGCTACGCGCGCGCCTGCCGGCTGATGGGGCCGCCCGGCGCCGGGCAGCTCACCAAGATGGTCAACCAGATCGCCATCGCCGGCCTGATCCAGAGTCTGGCGGAGGCGCTGCATTTCGCCAAGGCGGCGGGCCTCGAGCCGGAGAGCGTCGTCGATCTGCTCAAGAACGGCGCGGCGCAATCGTGGCAGATGGAAAATCGCACGAAAACAATGGCGGCGAATGAATTCGACTTCGGCTTCGCCGTCGAATGGATGCGCAAGGACCTCGCGATCTGCCTTGGCGAGGCGCGGCGCAACGGCGCGCGGCTGCCGATCGCGGCGCTCGTCGACCAGTTCTACGCCGAGGTGGAGAAGATGGGCGGGCGGCGCTGGGACACCTCGAGCCTCATCGCCCGGCTCGAGCGATAGGGCGGATTTAAGGCAAGTCTTAAAATTTTATGACTGCGGCGGAACCATTAGCGGGGCCGCTGCGTTTCTCCCCCGCAAAAGAGGAAGCGTCCAGGTTCGCATCGTTCGAGTAGCGAGCCGGGGAAAAATTCCCGATCACCCTGTGGGAGCCCTATTAATGGCCGTTTCGCGCGAAAGCCCTTTCGCAAGCCGCACGTCCCGGATCGTCCTCGGATTCACAGTCGCCATCTGCGCGGTTGCTGCTGTCGCAGCCGCGCCCTCCGCGTCTGATCCGAAGACTCAGTCCGCCGCCACTGGCGTCCAAGCCGCCGTGAGCCTTAGTGACGTCGGCATGCGTCCGCTTGCGCACGGACCGGCAATCCGAGTGGGGCGCGCTTACGGCGCCGAGGATGAAGATTGCACGCTCGTCATCACGCCGAAGGCTGACGAGCGGGGTCGCGTCCGTTACATGCGTAGCGTCTCCTGCGCCAATTGACGCCGAGAGTCGCGCACCCGGATTAGGCCAAGGGGCTGGCCTGAGGCGAGGACCGTTCGGAAACGGACGTCTTCGCCTTTTTCTTTTTGAGCCGCCGTTTTCCTTAAAATATCGTCTGGAGACGCAGGCCGAGATAGCTCGCCCGCGCCCGCAGCGGATTCCACGGATCGATGATCTGCACGTCCCCCGAAAGCCGCAGCCATCGGGTCACTGCGAAATTGTAGAAGGCCTCGACGCCGCCTTCGCTGCGACGATTGATCCGCCGCGCCGCCAGGCCGGAGAGGAGCGGCTGGGTCAGCCCGTAATGGTAATAGCCGACGCCCCAGCGATCGTCCTCACGACCCGTCATGAGATTGTAGCCGGCGAGACCGACGAGCATGCTCCATCTGACCGGATTGGGATTGCCGTCCGACAGAGTCGCGAGCGTGAACAGACCCCAGCCGAGTTTGGGGTCCGTGGCGCTCTGCACGAAATATTGCTGGACGGCGTAGGAGACGAACCAAAAGCCCTTTTTGGTCAAGCCGCGAAGGCGCGCGATCGACTGTCGGGTTTCGCCGATGTCGTCGAGGTCGAAACCGCGCGCATTGCTGTAGGCGAAGCGCAGCGTATGGAATCCGTTGAGGCCGCCGATCTCGACGGGGACGGTCGCCATCAGACCGGCGCCGACGCCGCGCTCGAACGGCCGCGTGATGACCCGCGCCTGCTGCGCGTTGCGCGGATCGGCGACCATGACCCTGAGGTCGAAATATTTGGTCTTAAGCGCGGCGACGCCGCCCAAGAGATAAGGCGGCGCGATAATCAGACGGTCGGCGACGCTTTCCGGCGAGCTGACGCCGATGCCGGTCGAGGGCAGCGCGAAGGCGCGGTTCATGAAGGTGTCGATGCCGCCGCCGCCGACGAGCGGCGTCTGCGCGGCAAGCGTCAGCATGTTGAACTTGCCGATCGTCACCGAAAGTTCTTCGCTGAGCTCCTGCGTCAGCGTCATCGACAGCGCCGAGTGATAACCGTCGCGCTCAATAAAAGCCTGGGCGACGTTGACCGGCAGCAGCGCGAGATCCTGGCGGTTCACGTTACGGCCGAAGTAATGCTCATATTGCGCGTTGAACTTGAGTCCCTTCCAGAAGCCAAGCTTTTCGCCGTCGACCCGCAGAAACATGTCCATCTTGCCGCCGTAGCGCGCCGTCCGGTCGATCGCGCCCGCGGGAATGCCCTGAAAGAACTGAGTGACCCAAACGTTGACGTCGATGCCCAAGCGGCGCAGCTCGTCCTTGGGCCCGCCCGGCGTATCGGTCAGCGATTTCTGCTTGGCGAGCGAGACGAGACTGTCTTCGGCCGAAGCCGGCGCGCCCATCGTCGCGACAAGGGCTGCGACGCTGGCGCCGGCCGCGGCGATTAAGATCCCCGCGCGTCGCCTTTTCGGGGAGGCCGGCCCGCTCCATTCCCTCCGCCGCCACATCTCTCTTCGGCCTTCCCGCCAGCCAGATCGGTGAATCACGCTCTGTCGAGCTTAACGCCATGACCGCGCTTGTCCATCCAAGCCAAAGACCCTTCGGAAGAAGGGCGCAAATACCTCCCCCCTTGCGGGGAGGTCGCTCGCCGAAGGCGAGCGGGTGGGGGAGCTGCTGCGCGCTTCGAGAAATCACCCCACCCGGTTCGCTTCGCGAACCACCCTCCTCGTCAAGGGGAGGGAGTCGCGCCTCTTCTTGCTTTTAATCGGATTGTTTTGACACTGCTCCTTCTTCGTTGACGCCCCGAGCCCCTCTCCCTACTGTGCCGCGCTTCCCGCTCAGATTGGCCAGTTCGCATCCCATGTCCGCATCGCTCCTATTGTCGCCCGAACTCGTCGAAGCCGCGCGCGTCTCGCCCGCCTGGCCGTTCGAAGAGGCGCGAAAGCTGGTCAAACGCGTGGAAGCGAGCGGTCAGAAGAGCGTGCTGTTCGAGACCGGCTACGGTCCTTCCGGCCTGCCGCATATCGGCACCTTCGGCGAGGTCGCCCGCACCAGCATGGTGCGCCGCGCCTTCGAAGTCATGACCGAGGGCAAGATCGCGACGCGCCTCCTCGCCTTCTCCGACGACCTCGACGGGCTGCGCAAGGTCCCCGACAACATCCCAAATAAAGAACTCGTCGCCGCCAATCTCGGCAAGCCCCTGACGCAGGTGCCCGACCCTTTCGGCACGCATTCGAGTTTCGGCGCGCATAACAATGCGCGGCTGCGCGCCTTCCTCGACGCCTTCGGCTTCGAATATGAATTCGCGTCGTCGACGGAATATTATCAGAGCGGCCGCTTCGACGCCGCACTGAAGCATATGCTCGCGCGCTACGATTCGGTGATGAAGATCATGCTCCCGAGCTTTCGCGAGGAGCGCGCGGCGACCTATTCGCCCTTCCTGCCGATCCATCCCACGACCGGCATCGTCATGCAGGTCGCGCTGACAGGCTATGACGCAGAAGCGGGCACGATCTCCTGGACCGATCCCGATACGGGCGAGGCCTTCACGACGCCCGTCACCGGCGGCCATTGCAAGCTGCAATGGAAGCCCGACTGGGCGATGCGCTGGTATGCGCTCGACGTCGATTACGAGATGGCCGGCAAGGACCTCATCGATTCGGTGAAGCTCTCGGGCGCCATCGTGCGCGCGCTCGGCGGGCGCCCGCCGGAAGGCTTCAACTACGAACTGTTTCTGGACGAAAAGGGCCAGAAAATCTCCAAGTCGAAGGGCAATGGCCTGACGATCGAGGAATGGCTGACCTACGCCAGCCCCGAGAGCCTGGCGCAATTCATGTTTCAAAAGCCCACGGCGGCGAAGCGGCTCTATTTTGACGTGATCCCGCGCGCGGTCGACGACTATCTGAATTTCCTCGACGCCTATCCGCGCCAGGACTGGAAGAACCGCCTCGGCAATCCCGTCTGGCACATCCACGCCGGCGACCCGCCGCAGGCCGAGACGCTGGCGCATGAGGGCGACGCCAAGGGCGTGAGCGTCTCCTTCTCGATGCTGCTCAATCTCGCCGCCGTCGCCAACGCCGAAGATCCGGCCGTGCTTTGGGGTTTTCTGCGCCGCTATGCGCGATCCGCGACGCCCGAAAATCATCCCCGGCTCGACAAGCTCGTCGGCTACGCCGTCGCTTATTTCCGCGATTTCGTGAAGCCGGCGAAAACCTATCGCGCCGCTGACGAGGTCGAACGCGACGTGCTGCAAAAGATCGATGCAGCGTTGCAGTCCATGGACAAGGCCAGCGCCGAAGAGATTCAGTCGGCGCTTTACGATGTCGGCCGCGCTGCGCCGCGCTACCAGGATTTTGCCGCCAAGGGCGCGACGCCCGAGCGTCCCGGCGTCTCCAACGATTTCTTCAACATGCTCTATGAAGTGCTGCTCGGCGAGAAGAAGGGCCCGCGCTTTGGCTCCTTCATCGCGCTCTACGGCGTCGCCGAGACGCGCAAGCTGATTGAAGATGCGCTCAACGGCGCCTTTGTGGCGCGCGAAACCGCCTGATGCGCGCCGCCGACGCCGACATTCTCATCGTGCCGGGGTGGAGCGATTCCGGCCCCGAACATTGGCAGACGCGCTGGCAGGCGAAACTGTCGACAGCGCGACGCGTCACTCAGCGCGACTTCGAGAAGCCGATCCGCGCCGAATGGGAAGAGACGATCGCGCAAGAGGTTCTCGCCAGCGCGCGGCCTGTCGTGATCGTCGCGCATTCGCTCGGCGTCATCGCCGCTCTGCATGCCGCGCAACGCGTCGGCGATAAGATCGCCGGCGCCTTTCTTGTCGCGCCGCCTTCGGAAGCGGTGATCCGCGAGCTGCCGTCGGTCGATTCCGCCTTTCTGCCGATACCCCGCGCGAAGCTCCCTTTCCCGGCGGCGCTGGTCGGCAGTAGCGACGATCCTTACGCTGATCTGCTCTTTGCGCGCCAACTCGCGCAGGATATCGGCGCGCGCTTCATCGACGCCGGCGCCGCCGGACATATCAATGTCGACAGCGGCCACGGGCCGTGGCCGGAGGGGTCGCTCGCCTTCGCCAATTTCATGGCGAAACTCTAACGCGCGCGTCATCAATTCGGAGTATTGACACGCTACTGGCGATCGTCGACCCTAATGCAATGCGCTGTTCCCATGCGTTTTTGCATCGGCGTTGACGCGATTTTGTAACGGCCGTCATTGAGAAGTTTGCAAGATGAGCATCACCAAGGCATTCCGCTCCGCTGCGCTTACTGTCGCCATTCTGTTCGCAAGCGCGCCCGCTTCCATGGCGTTGGAACGCGTCGAACAGCCCTCTTCCATTCCGGGCGCCGGCCCTTGGGATGAAAAGGCCTGGAACGACTTTTACCGTACGAGCCAAGGCTCCCGCCTCATCCCCTGGGACTGGATCAGAGCGCTCAAGCAGGCTGACGGCCAACTCTTTCTTGCGGATGGACTGGCCCGCTACGGCTATCTGGCCAACCCCGCGAGTCCGACCCCGGGGCTGCCGGTCGGCTTCGTCGTCGCCGATGGCGTTTTGGGGCCTTCGTGCGCCGCCTGCCATACGCGGCAGATCGACGTCGAGGGCAAGGCCTATCGCATCGACGGCGGCCCGGCGCTCGCCGACATGGGCGCGCTTTGGGCCGATCTCGATACCGCCGTCGGGAAGGTTCTCGCGGATGCGGCGTCCTTCTCTGAATTCGCCAAGGCCGTTCTCGGAAGCGGCTACGATCCGCAAAAAGAGACCAAGCTGCGCGCCGAAGTCGATCTCTGGTATGCGCGCCACCACGCCATCACCGAGGCGGGCTTGCCCAAAGACAGGCCCTGGGGCGCCGGACGCATCGACGCCGTCGGCATGATCCTCAACCGCGTCACCGGCCTCGATATCGGACCCGGCCCGACGCATGTCATTTTAGGAAATATGCGGAAGGCGGACGCGCCGGTGCGCCCGCCGTTCCTGTGGAACGCGCCGCGGCAGGACCATACGCAGTGGCCGGGCTTCGCGGACAATGGCGACCGCATTCTGGCCATGGCCAGAAATGTCGGACAGGTCTATGGCGTCTTCGGCGAATTTTTCCCGGAGAAAGACGCCAGCCATCTTCTGGGCTTCAATTACGTCAAAGCCAATTCGGTCGACTTCAAAGGGCTGATCGAACTGGAGCGGCTCGTCGAGCGGATCGGTCCGCCGAAATGGCCGTGGCCGACCGACACGACGCTCGCCGCGCAGGGCAAGCTCATCTACCAGCGTCCCTATGAAGAGGGCGGATGCGCCGATTGCCACGGGATCGACAAAGGACAGCCGCGTCTGCTCAATCCCGACACCTGGTGCACGCCCGTTCAGGACGTCGGCACCGACGCGCGCGAATATCAATATTTCGCGCCGGAGTGGAAGGTCGACACCGGCGCGCTGACGGGCGCCTTCATTCCTTTCGTGTCGGAGCCGCTTGGCAGAACCGACGCGCCCGTCTCGGTGCTGGCGACCGCGGCGCGCGGCGCAATCCTGCAGCACTTCATTCCTGTCACGGTGAATTCGGTCGAGCGACAAAGGGCCGACGTGGCGCTCGCGCTTCTGCGGCCCTTGGTCGAAGAACTAAAGGGCGTCTACAAGATTCCGGGCACGCCGGGCGCAGGACGATGGGCTTGCCGCCGCGCGCCCGAGACGCCGGGCAAACTCAAATTTGAAGCGCGCGTCCTCGAAGGCATATGGGCGGCGGCGCCCTATCTGCACAACGCTTCGGTTCCGTCGCTCGCCGAGCTGTTGAAGCCGCCACAGGATCGCGCCACGGACTTCAAGGTCGGGCCGGCCTATGACATTTCCGCTGTCGGCTTGGCCACGGAGCAGCCGAAGTCGACCTTCCTGATGAAAACGGATTGCAACAGAGGCTCAGGCGTCAGCCATTGCGGCCACGACTTCGGAACGGCGTTAAGCGAGACGGACAAGCGCGCGCTGCTCGAATATCTGAAGACGCTGTGATCGGGGCGTCTCGGGACGCAATGTCCCGAGACGCTTCCTAGCGAAGTGACGCCTTTTTCCTAGTCTGCTTTTCCGCGAGGCAGGGTCGCCTATATCGACCTTCTTGGCGTCGCTCGCCGCGATCCGCGGCGCGCTCGGCCGCTCGGAGACGGTGTCACGTCGGCGCGGCGAGATCATCGACCTTGGGAACGGCGTGCAATTCCTGGCCACCTTTCACCCCTCCTCTCTGCTACGCTTGAAGGATGAATCGGATAAGCGCCAAGCGTGGCGGGGCTTCCTCGCCGACCTACGCAAGATCGCTCGCTGGATCGAAAAGGACGCGCGCGCGAATTAGAGGCGCTGCATTCGTAGGCTCGCTGGCGTTTGCCTACGGCGCCCACGCCGAACTGCTGAAATTCGAAACGCATCCCGAAGGCGCGAACGAGGCGGTTCACGCGACGGTGAAGCTCGACGGAACTTCTTACGAAATCGCGGGAACGCTCGCGAAGCCGGCGAAGCCGCCAAGCGGCGCAAAGGCGCTTCTGCTCGAGACGCAACCGAGCGAGGACGTGAAACCGCTGGCGCTCGAACGCGGGCTCGCCGTGTTGACGCTCGATTTTGCGAAACTCCCAGACAAAGCTCGAGCGCCGGCCTTGCGCGATGTCCTCGGCCATCTTCGCGGCGCGCTCAAGATAAAGCGCGTGCTCGGCCGCGCGCAGGGCTCGGACGCCGATGCGATGTCGGACGAAGCCCCGGCATTCGATGGGCTTTTGCTGCGCGACGCGAGTCGAGAGCCCGCCGCGCCAACGCGCTTTATCGCGAGTTGGGGCGCCGACGCCTATTGGCGCGAGAAGCCGCGCGTAGACTTCACCAACGCCGCGCCGGCGAACGGCCGTCGCTTCTATCTTGCCGGAATCGCCGCTTCGACGACGGCGACGAATTGCGCCGCGCCCGTGAACGCGCGCCCCTCGGCCCCCGCGCTGCGCGCGCTGTTCGCCGCGCTCGATGAGTGGACGGCCAAGGGCGTCGCGCCGCCTGCTTCACGCGCGCCGCTCGACGCCGATTTAGCGTCCGCGCAGGATCTAAAATGGCCGAAAATTCCCGCCCTGCCGGCGCCGCCCGAGGGGGCGCGCCGCGTCCCGAAAATCGACGCGGATGGCAATGAGGTTCCGGGCCTGCGGCTGCCCGATCTGGCGCTGCCGATCGCCACCTACACAGGCTTCAACGCGCAAAAGGACAAGAAAGGACCGCTCTGCGTCGCGGGCGCGGCGATTCCCTTCGCGGCGACGAAGGTTGATCGCGAGAAGAACGCCGACTCTCGTTCCGCGCTCGTCGAGCGCTACGGATCGCGCGCCTATTTCGTCGCGACCATGCGCGTGATCGCCGACAAGCTCGTCAAGGAGCGGCTGCTGCTGCAGCAGGACGCCGACGCCTATGTCGCCGCCGCGCGATCGGCGCCATTCTAGCGATTGAGGATAAAAATCCCGGCGTTGAGATAGGTCGCGAAGGCCACCCAGAAGGCGGTTGGCGCCAGAAAATATCCCGCGACGCGATCAAGCCGCCAGAACAGGACGATCGTGGCGACGAGGAGCGCCGCCATCGGCAAAATGACGACGAGTCCGAGCTGTGGGCTTCGCGCATAGAAAAAAGCGAAGGACCAGGCCGCGTTCAGAACGAGCTGCGCAAAAAACACGATGATCGCGGCGCGCCTGCCCGGCGTCGCCGGCTCGAGCCGTAGAATGCGGTAAAAGGCGTAGGCCATCAAAACATAGAGGGTGGTCCACGCGGGGCCAAACACCCAATTTGGCGGATTCAGCGGCGGCTTGGCGAGCGTATCGTACCAAGGGATGTTCGGCGACGTCGCGAAACTGCCGAGCACCGCGGCGGCGAGCACAGGCGCCGCGGCGGCGACTCCTAAGACGAGCCGCGACGGCCGCCGATCCGAAAAAGACGTCGAGCTGCTCATAGCGCCTCCTCGCGCCTGCTCACGCTGCGTCCCGCATATCGGGCGCAGCGCGGCGGCTTCAAGGCTGCTGCAGGGTCGGGAAAAAGACGGGCGTCGCGCCGACGCGAACGCTGTTCTGCGACGCGAACATGTCGTCCTTCAGCCAATTGGGCAGGTCGTCTTCGCGGTGGCGGCTGATGAGAGTCTTGTCGCTTTCGCCGAGATAAATGCGAATGCCGCCCCAGACAGCTTTGTAATCATTCTCGCCCACGCGGCTTTCGATGAAGCCGGTGATCGCGGAATGGCCGAGATTCCAGATGAGCGCCTCGCCGCTAAGCGCGGCCGCATGCCGCCCGCCGACGTAACGATGGCCGACCGAGATTTTGACGTTGTAGGTCGGATAGACGCTGATATCGAACATGTCGAAGAAGCGCCCGCGCCGCGGCTGCCACTGATAGGCGAGATATCCCGGTCCATAGCCCAGCGGCGTGAAGAAATGGCCCGAACTCTCCTCATAGCCGGCGATGCTGGTGAGCGAGAACGGTCCATAGTAATAGGCGCTTTCAGCGCCGACGCGGAAACGCGTGTCGTCGAGACGCTTGTCGTGAGCGATCGCGCCATAGCCGCCGATGAGACCCACGCTCGGATCGCGCCAGAAGGCGTGTCCGGCGCCGCCGCTCACGAAGAAGCCGCGATGCGCCGCCGCGATCGCGTCGACCTGAAGGCCGAAACGGTCGCCGACGGGGGCTATGATCGACCCCATCCCGCCGGCCGAGGCGTTGTTCAGACGCGCGAAGCCCACCCAGTCAGAGCCGCCGCCGAAACCTTCGAGCTTGCCGTTGACGCCGTCGACGGCGCGCTTGGGTCCGGGGTTTTCCGAGAGCGGAGCCTTCCACCAGGTCGGACCCTCGGCGCGCGCTGAAGACGCAGCGAGGGCGACCGCCAGAACGGCGAGAAGCTGACGCTTGTATGACATTGCTATTGAAGTCCCGTGGGTGATCGTCGCGAGCTGTCGACCCTAAAGGGCTTCAGCCTCGCTGGCTGTGACATTGCGGCAACAGCCCCCCAAAATAGGACCACCAGACGCATCGAATTCACAGCTGTGTTAAATTAATATTGCGTATCAATCTTTTGACCAGCGGCGCTTAGATGTTCGCTCAAATTCTCGCGCGTCGCCGGATCGACAATGGCGAAGGGCGCAGCGACCGCCGCCCCGGCCACGCCGCCGACCGCCGAAACCGCCCCCGCGGTCGCGATTCCAAGGTGATCGCCGATGCCCGGCTGGCCGTCCCTCAGCGGCTGACCCTGCGCCAGCCTGGCGCCGATGGAGCGCACGACCTGGGGAGAGGACGCGAACTTGCTATGCTCCAAAGGATCGCTGGTGGCGATGCCCGTCAGATCGACGACCTTCACCCGATCCCGGTCGAGGACCTCCTGATAGGGGGACGCCTTCGGATCGACGGCGCCCAGACGCGTATTGCCCCAGAAGCGGCGGGATGCCGCGAGCGCGTCGTCGTCGCGCGAGGCGAACAGCGTAAAGATCGAAGGTCGAACGCCGCCGATCTCGGCGATCTGACGCCGGAAGACGTCGAAATCGACGTCCGGCGAGGCGAGCATGACGTTCTGGATTTTCGATCCGATCTGGCCGTTGCGGATCGCCATCTGGCGTAGCGCTTCCAGCGTCACCCAATTGCCCATCGAGTGCGCCAGAATCGAGATCTCGCCGACGTCCCGGTCACGCTGCAGCGCCTGCAACACCAGTTCCAGGGCGTCGCGCGAATAGCTGGCGCTCTCATGATCATAGCCATATTGCAGCAGCCGGCCGCGCGACGGCCAGGTGAACAGCACCGGCGTGACTTCCGCGCGCGAGTCGTGGACGATCTGCGCGAAGCGGTAGACGGCCTCCTCGAAACGCGTGTTGAAGCCGTGGACGAAGAGCAGCACCTGCCGCTTGGGCGTCTTGCGGATGCGGGCGTTGAAGTCCGCGAGCGCCGCCTCCCTGCTCAGCACCTCGGCGCGCACGGTCGCGAATTGGATGGCCGGGTTGGGAGTCGGCCCATCCGGCCACTGCACTTCCCCGACCGCGCGCGAGGCGTCTGGCGGGATCGAGACGGCGATATCGGCGAAATGAACGCCGTGTCCGCGTTCGCCCGAAAACATGACGCCGGGCTCGGAGTCATTCGGCTGCCGCGTGGTGACGACCAGAAGATCGACGACGCTGGCGCCGGGCGCAACCTGATGCGTCGCGACAAGCGTGCCGTGCGGCCGGCTTGAACAAGCGCTGAACGCGAGCGCCAGAAGCGCCGCCAAGATAATCCGCCCGCGCCCCATACGCCGCCTGTACTCAAGTGTTCATCCGCGGCGTCGCCGCTCAGGCGAAGCCAAACACGCTCCGTCCCTCATCATTGCGGCTCAAATGCGACGGTTTCGCGCGCTGTGCGCAGCCGCACTGATTTCTTGAGAGGAATGCGCCATTATGGCCACGCTCGCTGAAGAGGCGAGCGTCGGAGGCGGGGCTGGGACGAATCGCCTCCGACTGCGCAGGGGAAAGCCTCAAAACTTTCCCCTGCCTTTCAGCCGCGGGTCAGCGCCTTTTCGATATCCTTGAGCGGATGGCGGGTCAGGTCCTTGGCGAGTTCGCCAACAACCTTGCTTTGCGCTTTGGCGGACAGCTCCTTGCGGATTTCGCCGAGCGCCTTTGGCGGCGCGATGATGGCGATGGCGTCCAACTCGCCCGACTCCGCCGCCTGATTGATGCGGTCCGCCATGGCGCGGGCGAAGCGCTCCTCCTCCAGCTCATGCCAGTCGGTATTTTGCATGGCGCTTCGACCGGGCGAGAAGGACGTGAAGCTGCGGCCGGGACGATCCGTTCCCTGCTCATGCGTCGGCGGATTGTCGTCGACGCGCGTCTCGACGACGCGAAGGTCGAGGAGCTCGGCGTCGCCGTGATTTTGAAAAAAAAGCGCCCGGCGGCCGTCACCGACCAGGACCCAGGCGCCATTGCCGACGGAAAATTCGCTCATGATGCTCCCTCGCCTCCCAACGTCGTTCTCATCAATCTGGACGTCAGGCGAGGCCGCTCGGCTGCGGCGCGCGCAGCCGCGTCATGCGGGCGTCGTATCCTCGCGGGAGTTCGGTCACAAGCCCGACAGCCGTTGCGCCCCCTTTTGCGAAGGAGCGCTCTAACGCAAGGATAGCGCGCGGCTGGGCGCGTTCAATCCGCGCTTGGCGGGCTCACGCCGCGAGTTTTTCTTTCTTGCCGTCCTCGACGGGCGCCGGCATATCCCGCGGCGCGGCGTCGCGCGACTCCGCGCGGCTTTCCGCCTTTACGGCCTTCGCCCGCAGGCGTGCGGCTTTGCGCTTGATCGCGCGCTCATTGAGCGCCCAGACCAGCCAGCAGACGCCGGCGATGCTGATGAGCGCCGTATAGGGTTCGCCAATGGCGAAAGACTTGAGGAAGGAAAAGTCGGGGGCGCATTCCTTTGCGTATTCGCAGGCGTCCGACCAGTCCTGAAACCATTGTTTGACCGCTTCCATGGTGACCTCCTCGCCGCGCGGACAATTCGACGGGCGCGCGCCCCGCCGGTCGAATCGTATAGCGCAGGCATGTGGCGAACATTGTGCGCTGCAGCATATCGCGCGTCAATTGGGCGCGGCCCGGTCAAATTGGCGCACCGCCTTGAAATGAGGCAGAAAACTCCGGCAGCGGGACCAGCTGGCGTCCTGCGTTTCTCTCCCTGTCATACGCGCGTGTCGCTCGCCGCGAGAAGCAAAACACGCGCCATTGTTACAAGCCGAAAGCACAGCGATTGAAGGGCGCTCGTGGGGTTTTTCTGACAAAAGGGAACTTAAACGCCGCAGGAGAGGAAAGATGCGAACAACGCTTGTCAAATTGATATTGCTTACCGTGATCGCCGTGGCGCTCGCAGGCTGCGGCGTGAACTATCATGTCAATCCGGGCCCCCGCACATGGCCAGCCGCCGCCAACCCTCCCAACAAATGACGCGCGCTGTCTGCATCAAACGGAAAAAATCATGGCCACGGTTCGACTGCTCAGTGACGAAGACCTCTCGCCCGAAGCGCGCGCCGTCTTCGCCGACATTCGCGCGACGCGCAAAAGCGACTTTGTCAATAATTTCTGGCGCGCGCTGGCGCATGATCCGGCGACGCTGAAGCGCACCTGGGAGAGCGTCAAGCAGGTGATGGGTCCGGGCGTCTTGGAGCCGAAGGTCAAGGAGATGATCTATATCGCCGTCTCCATCGCCCATGCCTGTCCCTATTGCATCCATTCGCACACGGCGAACGCCCGCGCGAAGGGCATGAGCGAAGAGGAATATCGCGAAGTGCTGGCGATCGTCGGCATGGCGTCGGAGACGAACCGGCTTGTGACGGCGCTCGGCGTGCCGATTGATGAGGATTATGAGGTGGGGTGAGTTGGGGTAAGGTGAGCGCTGTTGGAAAGGCCCTCTTTGGTGCTCGCCTAGTCGCATCCTCTCCGCGTCATGCCCGCGCTTGTCGCGGGCATCCACGCGGCGCCGCGCGCGAGCCTCGCAGCATTTGCGCATCTTCCTGGCGTGGATGGCCGGGACAAGCCCGGCCATGACGGTGGGTTGTCTCTCTAACGCGATGCCATCACCATGCGCCGATGCGCGGCGGCTGGGTTTACATCATGACCAATCGGCCAAACGGGACGCTCTATCTCGGCGTCACCAACGATCTCGCGCGCCGCGCCTTCGAGCACCGCGAGGGCCGCAGTCGCGGCTTCACACAAATCTATGGCCTGAGGCGCCTCGTCTGGTACGAAACGCACGACGACATCCGCACAGCGATTCAGCGCGAGAAGACAATGAAGCATTGGCCGCGCACGTGGAAGGTCCGGCTCATTCTCGAGATGAACCCGGATTGGCGCGACTTGTACGAGGACTTAGCGAACTGATCAGGAAAACGTTGAGGCGCATCCTCTCCGCGTCATGCCCGCGCTTGTCGCGGGCATCCACGTGGCGCCGCTGCGCGAACCTCGCAGCATCTGCGAATCGTCCCGACGTGGATGGCCGGGACAAGCCCGGCCATGACGGCTGAAAGATAGCGCAAACCTCGACGTAGCGCGCCGCAGCGCGGCGCACACTTCACACCAACCGGCTCTGCGCCTTCGCCGCCGCAATAAAGCTCGCGAACAGCGGATGCGGCTCAAAC
This sequence comes from Methylocystis rosea, assembly GCF_003855495.1. Classification (NCBI taxonomy): domain Bacteria; kingdom Pseudomonadati; phylum Pseudomonadota; class Alphaproteobacteria; order Hyphomicrobiales; family Methylocystaceae; genus Methylocystis; species Methylocystis rosea. The sequence continues at coordinate 2,750,599 of NZ_CP034086.1, forward strand.
GGCCGCGACTTCAATTCGGGGTGATATTGCACGCCGATGAACCAGGGGTGGCCCGGGATTTCCACCGTCTCGGGCAATAGGCCGTCGGGCGACGCGCCCGCGAACAACAGCCCGCAATTCTCCAGCCGCTCGCGATAGGCGAAGTTCACCTCATAGCGATGGCGGTGGCGCTCGGAGATCTCCGTCGCGCCGTAAATGCCCGCGATGCGCGAATCCGGCTTCAACAGCGCCGGAAAAGCGCCAAGACGCATGGTGCCGCCGAGACCCTCGCCGACGCCGCGCTTCTCCAATTCATTGCCCTTGAGCCATTCGGTCATCAGGCCGACGACCGGCTCAGCGCAGGGGCCGAACTCGGTCGAATTCGCCTTGTCGATTCCGGCGAGCGCGCGGGCGGCCTCGATCACCGCCATCTGCATGCCAAAGCAGATGCCGAAGTAAGGCACGCCGCGCTCGCGCGCGAAACGCGCCGCCAGAATCTTGCCCTCGGCGCCGCGCTGGCCAAAGCCCCCCGGCACGAGAATGCCGTGCACATGTTCAAGATGCGCGGCCGGATCGGCGCTTTCGAAAATCTCCGATTCGATCCAATCGAGATTGACCTTCACGCGGTTGGCCAGCCCGCCATGCGCCAGCGCCTCGATGAGGCTCTTATAGGCGTCCTTCATCTCGGTGTATTTGCCCACCACCGCGATGGTGACTTCGCCCTCGGGATTGTTGATGCGCTGCGTCACCGCGTTCCAACGGCTCATGTCGGGCTTTGGCGCCGGCTCGATGCCGAAGGCGGCGAGCACCTGCGCGTCGAGCCCCGCCGAGTGATAGGCGCGCGGCACGTCATAGATGTTGGCGGCGTCGCGCGCCTCGATCACAGCCTGTTCGCGCACATTGCAGAAGAGTCCGAGCTTGCGGCGCTCCTCGCGCGGAATCTCGCGGTCGGTGCGGCAGAGCAGAATGTCGGGCTGAATGCCGATCGAGCGCAGCTCCTTCACCGAATGCTGCGTCGGCTTCGTCTTCAACTCGCCGGCGCTCGGGATGTACGGCAGCAGCGTCAAATGGATATAGATGCAGTGATGCGGCGGCAGATCGTTCTTGAGCTGGCGGATCGCCTCGAAGAACGGCAGGCCTTCGATGTCGCCGACCGTGCCGCCAATCTCGATGAGCGCGAAATCGACGTTCTCATTGCCATCAACGACGAACTCCTTGATGGCGTTGGTCACATGCGGAATGACCTGGATCGTCGCGCCGAGATAATCGCCGCGCCGCTCCTTGCTGATGATGTCCTGGTAGATGCGGCCGGTGGTGACATTATCCTGCTTCGAGGCCGGGCGGCCGGTGAAGCGCTCATAATGTCCAAGGTCGAGATCGGTTTCCGCGCCGTCGTCGGTGACGAAGACCTCGCCGTGCTGATAGGGCGACATCGTGCCCGGATCGACGTTGAGATAGGGGTCGAGCTTGCGCAACCGGACCGTATAGCCGCGCGCCTGCAACAGCGCGCCGAGCACCGCCGACGCCAAACCCTTGCCAAGTGAGGAGACCACGCCGCCGGTGATGAAGATGTACCGCGCCATGGGACCTAACGCCTAACGCCTTTCCAGCGATTCTAATAGCGGATTCTATCGGGCCGGGGGCGGTTGCCCCCAGCCAAGATCATCGGATGGCGGATTTGACGCCGGTTACTGGGTCGGGGCTTTCCAGATCGTCGAAGGCGCGGGCTTGGTTTCCGGCGCGGCGGGCTTCGGGGCTTCCGCGGCCGGGGCCTGCGGAGCCGGCGCGGCTGGAGCCTCCGTCTTCGGCGCTTCCCACTTCAAGCCGTCACTCTTCGACGCGTCGGGCTTCGGCGCTTCGGCGGCGGGCGGAGCTGCGGGAGCAACCGCTGCAGGCTTCGGAGCTTCCGCCTTGGGGGCTTCCGTCTTCGGGGCTTCGACAGGCGGCGCGACGGGCTTGGGGGCTTCCGCGGCCGGGGCCTGCGGAGCCGTCGTCGCCGGGGCCTCCGTCTTCGGCGCTTCCCACTTCAAGCCGTCAGTCTTCAAGCCGTCAGTCTTCGGGGCGTCAGGCTTCGCGGCTTCAGGCTTGGGCGCTTCGGCGGCCGGCGGCGCTGCGGGCGCAATCGCTTCAGGCTTGGGAGCTTCGGCAGGCGGCGCGACAGGCTTCGGCGCTTCAGCGGCAGGAGCCTGCGGAGCGGGCTCCTGCGACGGGCGCAGCGCCGGCGCTTCGGCGGCGGGCGGAGTCGCCGCTGGCGGGGTTGCGGCCGGCGGCGGCGCCGCGGCCGGCGGCGCCTCTACGGGCGCGCTCTGCTGGCGCTTCTGCTGGGCGCGCTGGAGCTGCTCGAAGATGCTGTCCTTGCCGGGTTCGGGCGCCGTTTCAGGCGCGGCCTGCCCGCCCTTGCCTTCGGTCTTGGGAAGCTCCTTGATCTGGATCGATGCTGGATCAAGCGCCTTGGTCCAGTCGTCGCCGCCTTCGCTGCGCCGTTCCCAGGCCGGCAGCACGGTCAGCGCGATGCTGGTGATAAAGAAGATCGTCGCGAGGATGCCCGTTGCGCGGGTGAGCGCATTGGCCTGGCCGCGGCCGGTGAAAACGCCGCTGCCGCCGCCCATGCCGAGCGCGCCGCCCTCCGACTTTTGATAAAGCACCAGAATGACGAGCGCCGTCACCACCATCAGGTGGATCGCGATAATGACCTGCTGCATGTGCACCCTTCCAGCCGCGCCTGAGCCGAGCTCGACGCGCAATCGTTGGGCGCCTTTTACACCAAGCGCCGCGCGCGCGGAAGGGGATAAGACCGTGCGATCAGCCGCCTAAACGAAGAATCGCGAGCCGGGCGGCTCGCGATCGTCCGCGTCGTGGACGCTGCTCAATAAAAATTGCCGTCCTGGCCCTTCCACTTCGAGCCTTCTTCGTCGAATCGCGTCTCGTCACTGAAGTCGATGACCCTGCCCGGCTCGATATATTGCTTGTCCTTGATCATCTGGTTCTGGATCGTCGTCGAATAATAGCTCGTGTTATCGGAGCAGCCCGGCTTCGCGCCGCCATCCGGCTTGCACTCGAGATTGGCGCCCTTCGGGAAGCGCACTTTCGCCGTGTAGTAGAACTCATAGCCGGCGTGACCGGCCCCTTCGACATCGAGCGGCCAGAAGCGCGTGACCTTGAAGTCCTCGATCACGACGTCCTTGTCGAATTTCTTCTTGATGAGATTTTCGAAGACCTGCTTCGCGTGCTCGGGCTTGGGCTCGCAATTGACGAGGCAGAAAGCCTTGGCGGGCGCCGCGCCGGCGAGGGCGCCGAACAGGCTAAGCGCCATGATATGCACGATGGTTTTGTAGCTCTTCATCTCAAGCGTCTCCCAACTGCGCAGAGCCTGCGCATCGCTTCCCGCCGACGTCGCTCATTGATTGACGCGTCTCGCGCGAAGCCCCCTTGCGTTTGACATTTTTCAAGCTGCACGGCTTAACGCGCTGCGGCAAGGGCGGCGCGGCAGGCGAATTGTCGCACGACAAAATGAAATTTCGTGCGGTTGCGTCGCCTTGTCGCGCGCTCTATTGACAGCGCGAGTTTCAAAGCCGACGACGAGGCATTCATGGCCATATACAAGCTTCTGCTCCTGCCGGGCGACGGCATCGGACCGGAAATTTCCGCCGAGGCCGAAAAGGTTCTCGCCGTTCTGAACGAAGCAGGCGTCGCCAGCTTCGAGGTCGAGCGGGGGCTCGTCGGCGGCGCCGCCTATGACGCGCATAAGCAAGCGATCAGCGAAGCCGACATGAAGCGCGCGCATGAGGCCGACGCCGTGCTGCTCGCCGCCGTCGGCGGGCCGAAATGGGACGGCGTGCCTTATGACGTGCGGCCCGAAGCCGGCCTTCTGCGCCTGCGCAAGGACTTGGGGCTATTCGCCAATCTGCGTCCGGCGATCTGCTATCCGGCGCTGGCCGACGCCTCTTCCCTGAAACGCGAGATCGTCGACGGTCTCGACATCATGATCGTGCGCGAACTGACCGGCGGCGTCTATTTTGGCGAGCCCAAGGAGATCACCGATCTCGGCAACGGCCAGAAGCGCGCGGTCGACACTCAGGTCTACGAGACCTATGAGATCGAGCGCATCGGCCGGGTCGCTTTCGAGCTGGCGCGCAAGCGCGGCAACAAGGTGACCTCCTCCGAAAAATCGAATGTGATGAAGTCGGGCTATCTGTGGCGCGAAGTCATCACCGCGCTGCATAAGCGCGAATATGCCGACGTGACGCTCGAACATATGCTCGCCGACGCGCTTGGCATGCAGCTCGTGCGCTGGCCCAAACAGTTCGACGTGATCGTCACCGACAATCTCTTCGGGGACATGCTGTCCGATGAAGCCGCGATGCTCACCGGCTCGCTCGGCATGTTGCCGTCGGCTTCGCTCGGAGCCGCGGATGAAAAGGGCAAGCGCCATGCGATGTATGAGCCCTGCCATGGCTCGGCGCCCGACATCGCCGGCAAGGGCATCGCCAATCCGATCGCCATGATCGGTTCGCTCGGCATGGCCCTGCGTTACAGCTTCGATCTGCCGAAGGCGGCAGACGCGATCGACGCGGCGATCGCGGGCGTGTTGGCCAAAGGCCTGCGCACGGCCGACATCAAGGGCGACGCGCCGTCGACCGTCTCAACAAAAGAGATGGGCGACGCGATCGTGGCGGAGCTGAAGACGGCGCTGTCCTAGAACAGGCTCCGCGCGATTTACTTCCCGTGCACCATGCCGAGGAATTCCTCGCGGGTGCGCGGATCGTCGCGGATGACGCCGAGCAGGCGGCTCGTCGTTAGCAGCGAGCCTGTCGTGTTGACGCCGCGCAGCGTCATGCAGCTGTGCTCCGCCTCGATGACGACGCCGACCCCCTGCGGCTCCAAAATATCCTGGATCGCTTCGGCGATCTCGGCGGTGAGCTTTTCCTGAATTTGCAGCCGGCGCGCGAAGCCATGCACGACGCGCGCGAGCTTTGAAATCCCGACCACGCGGTTGCTCGGCAGATAGCCGACATGCGCGCGCCCGGTCACCGGCAACATGTGGTGCTCGCAGAAGCTGACGACGCGAATGTCCTTGAGGACCACGAGCTCGTCATAGCCGCCGACCTCGTCGAAGGTGCGCTTGAGGTAGTCGCGCGGATCGACTTCATAGCCCGCGAAAAGCTCGCGGTAGGAGCGCGCCACACGCTCCGGCGTGTCGATCAGACCCTCGCGACTAGGATCGTCTCCCGCCCATTCGATGAGAACCCGCACGGCCGCCTCTGCGTCAGCTTGAGTGGGTTTGGCCATGCCTTCAGCCCTCCAGGATCGTCGAGACGGACGCGCCCGCCCAGCCCTGGATAAAGTCACAGGCTATGGCGTTTGGCAAAGGCCAGTGCTGATCCATTCGTCAAAAGAAAAACGCCGGCGCGCGCGCGCCGGCGTTTCGAATGGAGCCGTTCTCAGGTCAGCGTACGAGGCCGCCGATGGCCGATCCGACCGAGTTCACCGAGCGCTTGACGAAGCCGAAAGGTCCGTCGCTCGCGGGCGGTGGAGGCGGAGGCGGCGCGACCGGCGCCGGCTCAGGCGCCGCGACGGCCACCGGCGCCTCGGCGGCCGACTTGGGTCGGCTGGCCACCGGCTTCGCCGGCTTCTTCTGCTTCACCACCTTTGCGCGCGGCGCGGGCTTTGGCGTCTCGATCGTTTGCTCAGCGGCGGCCGGCGGCGCTGAAACTGGCGCGGCCGGCGCAGCCGCTTGCGGCGGCGTCAGCGCCGCGGCTTTCGGCGGAACGGCTTTCGGCGGCGACGTCGGCGCCGGGGCCGACGGCGTCGTCGCCGTCACTGGCGCCGTCGCCGTCATGGGCGTTGGCGTCGTCGCCGTCATCGGCAGCGGCGCCGTGGGCAATGGCGCGAGTTGCGGCGCAGCGGCGGCGCCGGTGGGAACAGGAATGGTTGCGCCAAGCGGCGCAGCCGCCGGATTGGTCGGCGTCATCGCCGCGCCTGCCACCGGCGCTGGCTCCGACTGGAGGTCCGCGCCAGACGCAGGTTCGGCTGCCGGCGCAGGCTCAGCCGGCGCCCTGGCGCTTTCCTCAAGCGCGGGCGCTTTGGCGGTCTCATCATCCGTAGGCGCGGCGTCCTGCGGTTGCGGCGCGGCGCTGCCGAGAACGGGTTCAGCGGCTTCCGGAGCGGCCAAAGGCGGCGCCGTGGCCAGCGCCGGATCCTCGCTTGGCTGGACCGCGCCCCACGGACCCAAGACAAAGGTCAAGGCCGCCAGTCCGGCGATAACCACCGCGGCCGCCGCGAAGAACAAGGCCCGACGGCCGCCTTCGCGCTCTTCCTCCGGCTCGTCGTAGAATTCTTCCTCCGTCGCATGGACGGCGCTCCAAGCTTCCTCTGCGCGCGGCGCTTGAGGAGAAGGACCCGGATTGATCGCTGCATTCGTTGGCGGGCGTTCGAAGCCCTGAGCCGGCGCAGCAGTTGGCTCGGGGGCGTGGCCGAGGTCGCGACGCAGCAACTCTTTAAACTCGGCAAATTCAGCCATCAGCTCCTTATCGTCGCCGATATCCATCATGCCTGAACCCTTTCATTGGCGCGCGCCAAGGACTCCGCGATGAGTCGCGCGCGGTCGCACCATCCGCGTCCAGACAAACGTTAAAATGTGGCTGTACTGCGCCAGGTTGCTTTCAGGAGATTAAATCTGGTTAATTTCAGTGTGTTGGATGTAAGTTGACGGCGCAGCTTGCTGCTGCGCGCGCGGCATGCAGTGTAAATTCGCGGCCTTGCTGGAAGATATCCAAATTAACGAAATTGACCTTTGCGCCGCGCGATTCCTAAAGTTTCCGAAGGCGCGGAGAAACGCGCTTTCTTCTCCAACGGGCTGCTCAAAGTGACCCTTTCCTGTCTACGCAAGGCGCGCCAAGCCGCGCTTTGCGCCGTCTTCGCAGTGCTCGGCTCGCCGCTCGACGCGCAGCCTGCGCCACCTCGCGCCGGCGCGGCGGACGAACGCGGCCTGACGGCGCTCGAACTCCTCGGCAAGCGCGTGTTCGAAGACGCGAGCCTGTCCCGCCCGGCGGGCGTCTCCTGCGCCTCCTGCCATGACGCTGCGACGGCCTTTCAAGGCAATAATGGTTCGAGCGTCCCTGCCGTGGCGCGGGGCTCGCTGCCGACGTCTCTGGGCAAGCGCAACACGCCGTCGATCATGTATGCGTCCTTCGCGCCGCCTTTCGAATTCATCGACGATAAGGATGAAGAGACCGGCAAGATCGAAAAAATTCCGGCTGGCGGACAGTTCTTCGATGGCCGCGCGCACGATCTCCTCGCCCAGGTCGAAGGTCCGATGCTCGATCCGCTCGAGATGAACGCGCCGTCGAAACGCTTTATCGTCGAGACGGTGCAGGGCGGCGCCTACGCCGACCTTGTCCGCCAGGTCTATGGCGACAAAGTTTTCGCCGATCCGGACGCCGCCTTCGTGAAGCTCGCGCAAGCGGTCGTCGCTTTCGAGGCGAGCGCGCGCTTTCATCCCTTCGCCTCCAAATTCGACGATTATCTGCGCGGGCAAACGCAGTTGACGGCGCTGGAGAAGAAAGGCTTCGAACTCTTCAAGGACCCGAAGAAGGGCAATTGCCTCGCCTGCCACGCCGGCAAGGAAGATTCGCGCAATCCGCAGGACTGGCTCTTCACCGACTTCACCTATGACGCGCTCGGCGGTCCAAGAAACAAAGCGATTCCGACCGCGGCGAAGGCTGATTCAGCTCCCGATCTCGGCCTGTGCGCGCGACCGGGACTCGCTGAAGTCGCTCCCGCGGACTTCAAGGTCGAGAGCGTCTGCGGCGCTTTCAAAGTGCCGACCTTGCGCAACATCGCCGTCACCGGCCCCTATCTGCACAATGGCGTCTTCGACAAGCTTCGCGACGTCGTCGCCTTTTACGCGACGCGCGACACCGATCCTGGTCACTGGTACCCGAAAGACCGAAGCGGCAAGCCGGAAAAATTTGACGACCTGCCGGCCACCGCGCATGAAAACGTCAACCTCGACGAGGTTCCCTACGATCGCAAGCCCGGGCAAAAGCCGCGGCTGTCCGATAAGGACATCGACGCCATCGTCGCGTTTCTCGAAACTTTGACCGATCGGAACAAGCCATAACGCCTTCTGGAACATTGGCGCTTTGGCGAAACGCGACCACGCCCCGCACTAGGCGGTAGGGACAACAGCGGTCCACGCAAGGCCGTAGCGCGCGAGCGCTGCGCCGAGCGGCGCCGGGGGACGAGCGCCGCTCGTGAAGATGATGCGACGGGAGACCGGCTGGCGTCCCGGCGCATCCGCGCCGAAGCGCTCGCCAAGCAATTGATCCGCGCGCCGCGCGATCGCCGGCGCGGGGTCGATCCACTCGACCGGCCAGGGCGCAAGACGTTTGAACTCGTCGATCAGCAGCGGATAATGCGTGCAGGCGAGAACGATGGCGTCCGTGCGCCTGCCGCCTTCTTCCCGGAAACAGGGAGCGATCTCGGCGCCGATGTCGGCGTCTCTCACGCCTTCCCCATGCATGTAGCTCTCAGCGAGACCCGCCAAACGTTTCGAGCCGACGAGCGTCACCGAGCAATGCGCGGCGAATTGCGCGATCAGGTTTTGCGTATAGTCGCGCGCCACCGTGCCCTGCGTGCCGAGCACCGAGATCATCCTTGACCGTGTGCGCTCCGCCGCCGGTTTGATCGCCGGCACCGTGCCGACGAAAGGCAAGGCGGGCCAATGCACGCGCAAGTAAGGCAGAACGATCGTCGACGCGGTGTTGCAGGCGATGACCACGATGTCCGGCGCGTGATCGGCGATCAGCCGCTCCATCAGTTCCATCACGCGTTCGACGAGCTCCGGCTCCTTCCAGGACCCATAAGGAAAGCCGGCGTCATCCGCGCAATAGAGATAGTCCGCCGATGGCCGCAGCTTGATGATTTCGGCAAAGACCGTGAGGCCGCCGAGACCGGAATCGAAGACGAGGAGTTTGGGCGGACGGGTCATGTGCGGCGAATCTCGAAGCCAATTGGACAAGCTTCCCGTGACAAGATCAACTGCCGGTCGGTCGAGGACAATATTTGACGGGTTGTTCTTACCCGTCGAGGTTAGGCATCATGCGAGATGTAAAACACCCTCAGGCCCGCGCTGGCGGAACTTCTGAAGAAATCACGAGGCAGGCGCGTCGCATCACAGGCCGAGCGGCGGAACCTGGCGTCAAACAGGCGGAGATCAATCGCGCGATCGATGATCTCATGCGCTTTCGCGAAACCACGCGAAAGGCGCCGCTGGCCGAGGTCTTGGGCGCGCGCCATCAAAACCCTAAATAGCGGCTGGCTTCGCCGTCGAATGCGCCGGTCCTCGCTGGATCGGCTTGCCGACGAATGCCCGCCGCATCGTCCGGCTGCGTCGCGCTTGTCGAATAGGCTCAGAACGGGAGATTAAACACCCGCGCCGGCGCGAGCGCGCCCTGGACGATTTCGCCGAAGGCGACCGGCACGCCGCCGCAAGCGGCGTACACAATGCCCTCATGCGGCGCGTCGCGGCCCCGCAAAATCACCGAGCCGCCACGCCGCAGCCGCGCCGCCATGTCGCGATCGACAACGACGCAAGGCAGTTCGGCCAATCCGGCTTCGACCGACAGCAGCGCCTCTGCGGCCATGTTCTGATTTTCGATCTCGTCGAGCGTATAAGCGTCGTCCTCGACGAAAGGCCCGACGCGGGTGCGTCTCAGCGCCGTGACATGGCCGAAACAGCCCAAAACCCGACCGAGATCGCGCGCAATCGCGCGCACATAGGCGCCCTTGCCGCATTCCATGACGAAGGTCGCCTCGTCGCGAGACGCGTCGATTAGCGTCAGCGAGCGGATCTTGACCACGCGCGGCTTCAAATCGACCAGCTCGCCCTCGCGGGCGATGTCATAGGCGCGCTCGCCGGCGATTTTAATCGCCGAGAATTGCGGCGGCGTCTGCGAAATCTCGCCGACGAACTGCGGCAGCAGAACTTCGATCGCGGCGCGCTCCGGCCGCACAGCGCTCTCCCGCACGCCCCGACCGTCGGCGTCGTCAGTGTCGGTCTCGACGCCCCAATGCACGGTGAAACGATAGGCCTTCTCGCCGTCCTGAACGAAGGGCACGGTCTTGGTCGCTTCCCCGAAGGCGACGGGAAGAATGCCGGACGCGAGCGGATCGAGCGTGCCCGCATGGCCGGCCTTCTGGGCGTTGTAGATGCGCTTGAGGCGCGACACCGCCTGCGTGGACGTCAGGCCGACAGGCTTATCCAGCGCCAGCCAGCCGTCCACGACGACTCGGTCCGATTTTTTTTTGCTCATTCCTCAACGCCATCCTCTTTGGCGTCGTCGCCATCGGCGAGATCGCGCTTCACACGGTCGGAACTGAGCAGCGCGTCGATGCGGGACACATTGTCGAATGTGTCGTCGATGCGAAAGCGGATTTCGGGCGCGAACTTCAAATTCACCTCTTGCACGATCTCCCCGCGCAAAAATCGCTTGTGGCGATCCAGCGCGGCGAGCACCTCAGGCTCATCCTTGCCGCCAAGCGGAACGACGTAAATCGTCGCGAGCTTGAGATCTGGACTCATCTTCACCCGCGAAACGGTCACGACATGCTGTTCGAGCACCGGATCAGTGATTTCGCCGCGTGTGAGCAGCCGGGCGGCGGCGTGACGAACGAGTTCGCCGACGCGCAACATACGCTGCGACGGCGCCCCGGCCTGTGAGTGATGAGCTCTGGACATTTTGGACCCGGTAATTGCAGTCGTCTCACGCCCGTGCTTGTGGCGGACATACCGCGCATGACGCGTAATGAATGAAGGTAGCGCGGCTCAGCGCGACGAGGATGGCCGGGACAGGCCCGGCCATGACGTTTCGCGGCGGCGCAGCGCCGCTTACAGCGTTCGCTTGATTTCCTCGACGCGATAGCACTCGATGACGTCGCCGGCGCGCATGTCCTGGTAGTTCTCGAAAGCCATGCCGCATTCCTGTCCAGCGGCGACTTCCTTGACCTCGTCCTTGAAGCGCTTGAGCGTCGAGAGCTTGCCCTCATGCACGACGACATTGTCGCGGATGAGCCGCACATTGGCGCCACGCTCGACATTGCCATCCGTCACGCGGCAGCCAGCGACCTTGCCGACCTTCGAAATATCGAAGACCTCGAGGATCGTCGCATTGCCGAGCAGGGTTTCACGCAGCGTCGGCGCCAGCAGGCCGGACATCGCGCCCTTCACGTCATCCACGAGATTGTAGATGATGTTGTAGTAGCGAATCTCGATGCCGGCGCGTTCGGCCGCGTCGCGTGCCTCTTTGTGCGCGCGCACGTTGAAGCCGATGACCGCGGCGTTGGAGGCCTCGGCGAGCGAAATATCTGATTCCGAGATGCCGCCGACGCCGGCATGCACGATGCGCGCCCCGACCTCTTCGGTGCCGAGCTTTTCGAGCGCCGCGGCGATGGCTTCGACCGAGCCCTGCACGTCGCCCTTGATGACGAGGGGGAATTCCTTGCGGCCCGCCGTCTTGAGCTGGCTCATCATGTCGGAAAGCGAACCGCGCGCCGAACCGCCGCGCGCGGCGATCTTGTCGCGCTTCATCCGCTCGCGATATTCGGCGATCTCCCTGGCGCGGGCTTCCGACTCGACGACAGCCACGCGGTCGCCGGCTTCCGGCGTGCCGCTGAAGCCCAGAATCTCGACAGGGAAACTCGGGCCGGCTTCGGGACGCGCGGCGCCCTTGTCATCGAGCAGCGCGCGCACGCGGCCCCATTGGGTTCCGGCGACGACAATGTCGCCGACGTGTAGCGTGCCGCGCTGAACCAGCATGGTCGCCACAGGCCCTCGGCCCCGGTCGAGCCGCGCCTCGATGACCGTGCCTTCGGCGGCGCGATCGGCGTTGGCCTTGAGGTCAAGCACCTCGGATTGAAGCGCGATCAGCTCGAGCAGCTTGTCGAGATTGGTATGCTGTTTCGCCGAGACTTCGACTTCGAGCGTTTCGCCGCCCATGGATTCGACCTGCACTTCATACTGCAGCAGTTCGGTGCGCACCCGCTCAGGCTTGGCGTCCGGCTTGTCGATCTTGTTGATGGCGACGATCAGCGGGACATGAGCGGCGCGGGCGTGATTGATCGCCTCGATCGTCTGCGGCATGACGCCGTCGTCAGCCGCGACGACCAGCACCACAATGTCCGTGACCTTGGCGCCGCGGGCGCGCATCGCCGTAAAGGCGGCATGGCCGGGCGTGTCGATGAAGGTGATGGCGTGACCGTTGGGGGCCGTCACCTGATAGGCGCCGATATGCTGGGTAATGCCGCCGGCTTCGCCGGAGACGACATTGGCCTGGCGAATGGCGTCGAGCAACGACGTCTTGCCGTGGTCGACGTGGCCCATGATCGTGACGACAGGCGGACGCGCCGTGAGATCGACGTCGACGTCGGGCGTGTCGAACAGGCCTTCCTCGACGTCGGATTCGGCGACGCGCTTGACCGTGTGGCCCATCTCTTCCGCGACGAGCTGCGCCGTATCAGCGTCGACGACGTCGTTGATCTTGTGCATCTCGCCCTGCTTCATCAGCAGGCGGATGACGTCGACCGCGCGCTCCGACATGCGGTTCGCGAGTTCCTGAATGGTGATCGTCTCGGGAAGGATCACCTCACGCAGAACTTTTTCCTTCTGCTCCACCTGGCCGCGGAACAACCGCTGCTGGCGGCGCTTGAAGGAGGCGACGGAGCGCGTGCGCTCTTCGTCGGTTCCGGCCGTGGCGGTGGAGACCGTCAGCCGGCCGCGATCTTTCATGGCCCCGCCGCGAGAGGGGGTCGGGCGCGGCGGCGCGGGCGGCGTGAAGCCGCCGATGGTGCGCACGGGCGGTCGTCGCACCGCGGCTTCGCCCTCTGTGCGAATGGGCGCGCGGGCGCCGGCCGGACCAGGCGCGGCGGCCCCGACGGGATTGCGCGGCGCTGCAACGCCGGCGGCGTCGCCGGGCAGCCGGCGACGCGCTTCTTCCTCGGATTTGCGTTTCGATTCGGCTTCGCGCGCGAGACGCTCTTCTTCCTCGCGCTTGCGCGCGTCGGCGGCGGCGCGCTCGGCGTGCTCGCGCTCCTCGCGTTCGTTGCGCGCCTTGGCGTCGATTTCCGCGCGGCGGCGATCGTCCTCTTCGCGCGATTTTGCGTCGACCAATGCCCGGGCGCGCGCCTCGCGCTCCTCATCGGTCAACGCGCGCAGCACGACGCCCGAGCCGGAGCGCGGCGCAGGCGCCGAACGCTGGGTCTCGGATTTCGGCGCGGCCTTCGGCGGCGGCGCCGGCGGCTCCGCAATCGGGGCCGTCGCGCCGGCCGGCTTCGCCGGTTCGACATGTCCGGGCGCGCGGCGCTTCACCTTCTCGACCACGACCACTTTTGAGCGGCCATGGGAGAAGCTCTGACGGACCATGCCGTGCTCGACCGGTCGCTGCTTTAAGTGCAACGTCTTCGACGGCGCGACGGTCAGAGTTTTGTCGCCGCTGTTCTCGCCTTCGCTCATCCAGTTCCCAATCCTGGGTCGCTACGACCCGTTAACTTCAGTCTGCGCAGCCGCTCGGCTTCGCCTCGTTTTCGTCGCCCGTCGCCGTCGCGCCGTCGATGCATACGCCCCGATAGGCTGCGAGTCGACGGCATCGCCCGATGAAAGCCGTCGTCGGACCGCTCCCGGCGAGGGCAGCATGTATCACATTTGTGCGGCCCAACGCCAAATCCAATTGCACCGACGAAAATAAGCCGATGACGGGGGTCGTCGACCCGGCGCGCCGGGCCGCTTGGGCAAGCTTGCGCTTGCCGTCTTCGCCGCCGTCGCGCGCTTCGATCAGGGCGCGGACAGAACCTTGCGCGAGGGCGTCGGCGACCTTGCCGAAGCCTGCCGCAACGGCGCCCGCCTTATTGGCCAGCGACAGCATCTGCAGACAATCAGCTTCGAGCAATCGGTCGACGTCCTCGGCCAGTTGCGGCGCGGCGTCGATCTGCGTCTTCAGCGCGCGCGCGAACAGACGTTTTTGCGCCGCCTGCGCAACGACGTCGGCGCGCGCCGTCACCCAGACGCCGCGGCCCGGAAGCCGCGCCTTGATGTCGGGCGCAAGCGCGCCGTCCGGCCCGCGCACAAAGCGGATCATCGCCTCGGGCGCGCCGCTCTGGCGCGTCACGATGCAGGTCCTCTCCGAAACATGCGGCTCGCGCGTCATGCCCTCGATCAATCCGCTATTCGCCTTCCGCCTGAGCTTCAGCCTCGACCTCGGCCGGCGCCACCGGCTCCTCGATCCAGCCCACGCGCACCCGCGCGAACATGATCATCGCTTCAGCCTCTTCGCGCGACAGGTCAATGCCCTCGAAATAGCCCTCGTGCTTGACCGTCTCGCCATCCTTCTTCTCGCTCCAGCCGACGAGGTCGTCCGGCACGCAGCCGGCGAAATCCTCCATCGTCTTCACGTCGTTTTCGCCGAGCTTGACCATCATCGCGGTCGTCAGGCCCTCGATCTCGCGCAGGTCGTCGGCGACGCCCAGCGCCTTGCGGCGCTCTTCGTTCTCCGCCTCGATGCGCTCCAGATAGTTCTTGGCGCGGTTCTGGATTTCGGCGGCGGTATCCTCGTCGAAGCCCTCGATCGTCGCGAGTTCGGGAAGTTCGACATAGGCGAGCTCCTCGACCGAGCGGAAGCCCTCGGACGCCAGCAGCCGCCCAACGACCTCGTCAACGTCGATGGCGTTCATGAACGACTTCGTGCGCTCGACGAATTCCTTCTGCCGGCGCTCCGACTCTTCGGCCTCAGTGAGAATATCGATGTCCCAGCCGGTCAGCTGTGAGGCGAGACGCACATTCTGGCCGCGCCGCCCGATCGCGAGCGAAAGCTGATCATCCGGCACCACGACCTCGATGCGTGAACTGTCCTCGTCGAGGACGACCTTGACCACTTCCGCGGGCTGCAGCGCATTGACGATGAAGGTCGCGGCGTCCGCGGACCAGGGAATGATGTCGATGCGCTCGCCCTGCAGCTCGCCGACGACCGCCTGAACGCGGGAGCCGCGCATGCCGACGCAGGCGCCGACCGGATCGATCGAGGAATCGCGCGACACCACAGCGATCTTGGCGCGCGAACCCGGATCACGCGCCACCGACTTCACCTCGATCACGCCGTCATAGATCTCCGGCACTTCCTGCTTGAACAGCTTCGCCATGAATTGCGGATGGGTGCGCGAGAGGAAGATCTGCGGGCCCCGCTGCTCGCGGCGCACATCGTAGACGTAGGCGCGGGCTCGATCGCCCGGGCGAAACATTTCGCGCGGGATCATCTCGTCGCGGCGGATAATGGCTTCGCCGCGGCCAAGGTCGATGACGACATTGCCGTATTCGACGCGCTTGACCACCCCGTTGACGATTTCGCCGATGCGATCCTTGTATTCTTCATACTGGCGGTCGCGCTCGGCCTCGCGCACTTTCTGCACGATGATCTGCTTTGCGGACTGCGCGGCGATGCGGCCGAAGTCGAAAGGCGGCAGCGTCTCCGAGATCCAGTCGCCGGACTGCGCCGCCGGATTGCGCTTGCGCGCTTCGGCGAGCGAAATCTGCGTCGAGTCGTTTTCGACCTCGTCGACGACGAGCAGCAGCCGTGAGAAGCGAACTTCGCCTGTCTTGGCGTTGATCTCGGCGCGCACCTCGGTTTCCTGGCCGTAGCGCGAGCGCGCCGCCTTCTGCAGCGCGTCCTCCATCGACGCGATGACGATCGAACGGTCGATCGACTTTTCGCGCGCGACGGCTTCGGCGATCTGCAAAATCTCAAGTCGGTTGGCGCTGACGGCCATTGTTAGTCTCCCCTCGAACGGCCGGAGGGCTTTGGTTTGCCGCCGGCCTTCTTGAACTGGGTTTGCACGCCGGCCGGAGCCAGCGGTTTTTGCTTCTGCTGCGCGGGACCGCGAAAGCGTCCCGGTCCACGGCGCGGACGCTCCTCCGCGTCCGCCTCCTCCTGCGTCTCTTCAGTCTGTTGGAGCTTTCCGGCCCGCAGCGACTCGCGAATGAGCGACTCGGTCAGCACCAGCCGGCCTTCGTCGAGATCGGCGAGCGGCAGCGACACGGCTTTTTCTTCATCCGAGCGCGCGTCGGTGCGCTCCAGCGCGAGCGTCGCGCCTTGCCCCTCGCCTTCGACGCCGCGAATGATTCCGCGAAAACGCTTGCGTCCGCTCGCCACGGGATGGGTTAGTTCGATCTTCACCTCATGACCGATGGCGCGATGAAAATCCGACAGACGCACCAGCGGACGATCGACGCCGGGAGAAGAAATCTCCAGGCGATATTCGCTGGCGATGAGATCGGCGACGTCGAGTTCGGGCGACAGCGCCTGGCTCGCCGCCTCGCAATCATTAACGGTCATCGTTCCGTCCGGACGCTCCGCCATGATCTGCAGAATGGGTCCGTTCTGCTGCAAGAGCCGCACGCGCACGAGTCGGTAGCCCAACTGCCCCAGCACCGGCTCTACAAGATGCGCGACGCGCGCGGCGACGCCGGTCTCGCTGATGAGACGCGGCTCGTCAAAGGTCGTGCTGGCGGCGGCGTTTTGCGTCAAGCGCTGTCCTTGAAGCTCTCGAACGATCAAAGCAAAAAGAGCGGGTCCCCGGAGGGCCCCACTCTCAATCGGCGATCATCCGAGAATGATCGTTATGAGATGAAGATCGTCCCTATATGGCAGGGGAAGGGCAAAAAATCAAGAAATCTTGAAACCAGCCGCTCAGCCGATCATCGCCCCGAGGGAGGTTAGAGTCCGAGCCGATGTCAATATTCCCGTTCCGGCCGATGAATTCGTTCTTTACTGCTATTTTGACTGGGAGCCCGCATATAAATGCAGTAAACGCGAGAGCCTGCCCTGCCGCATCCAGTGGTTGGCGTCGCGCCGCGTTCCGTCTCGGCTCGACCAATCGCCGCACGAGATGCGTAATAAGGACCCGCGCATTGCGGCCGCTGAATTCACATCAAATTTTGCGAGAATCGCACGAAAGCGCGCGTGTTGACCTCGCGGCGATGCGCCCATAGTTTCCCGCCGGGTCTGACGTAATTCTTTTGTTCCGGTCGTTCGGGCGCGGCCGCCAAATGCGACATTGTGGAGATTATTATCGAAGCGCGTTCGTTTTCCGACGCTGGAATCGTCGCCGACTCTCATGCTTTGCGCGCTTGCGCCACAGGGGGGCGCTGAATTGCCGCCGTCAGACGCCGCGAGCGACCCCATTTCCATGGAGCCCGCGCGCGACGTTCGGCGCGAGCAAGACGGCTTCCTTGCGCTGTCGCAGGAGCCATGGCTGCGCTTTTGCGGCTTGAAGGGATTTCCGCCTGGCCGATTCGTCGAACTTCGCTATGCGGCGAGCGTCTATGACGCGCCGGTGCGGCCGATCCTGCGATTTTGGATTGGCGAGGAATTCAAAGAGCACATTCTGCCATCGCCTTGCGAAGGCGTGGCGCTTTGGATCGGGCGCGTTCCGTGCGAGACGACCGCGGTCTGGATCAGCCCGACCAATCGTTCCGGGGCCTTCAGCTTCCGCATATTGGGCGCGCGGCCGCTGGGCCGCATCGAGGCGCTGCGCAAAGCATCCGCGGCGCCCAAGCGTCTGTTCTTCGCGCTGTCGGCCGATATGGTCGGACTCACCGAGGAAGCGGAGCTCAACTGGCGCTGGGCGCTCGGCGCCGCGCCGATGTCCACTTACCCGTCCTGGCGCGCCGCGCGAACGCGCGAGAGCGACCCCGACTTCGACCGGCCTCGGAGCGAATGGGCAAAGGCGCCGAAAGTCGTCGCGCTGGTCGACGCCCGCGGCGCGTCGCCGCGCGACATTGAAACGACGCGCGAGAGCGTCGCGGCACAAACCTATCCGCACTGCGCCGTCTTTACGAAGACAGACGGGGCGCAGCTCGACGCGCGCGATCTCGTGCTGCCGCTTATCGCCGGAGATCGTCTGGCGCCCGACGCCTGCGCCTGCTTTGTCGAACATTTCGCCCGCCATCCGCAGCACGCCATCGCCTATGCGGATGAAACCGTCGGCGAAGGCGACGCCTTGCGCCCGATCTACAAACCCGGCTGGAGCCCGACGCTTCATCGTTTTGAAAATTATGTCGGCCGCGCCGCCTGCGTTCGCGCAAGCCTCCTGGCGGGCGAATCCGGCTGGATCGAAGCCGGCGCCGACGCACTGATCGACCGGCTGCTGTCACGCGCGGGAAACGACGTCGTCGGCGCGGTGCGCCGGCCATTGTTTCGCCTTGCGCGGGCGGCGAGCGGGCGGCGAACGACGATCGACGCTGTATTCCGCAGTCCGCCGCCTGCGGTGACTGTCGTCATTCCGACGCGCGACCGCATCGATCTGCTCGCGCCCTGCCTCGACAGCCTGCTGCGCAAGAGTCTCTATCCTCAATTCGACGTCATTGTGGTCGACAATGACAGCGTCGAGCCGCGCACGCAGGCGCTGCTGCATGGGCTGCAAGCGCAGGACCCCCGGCTCAAGGTCCTGCGCAAGTCAGGCGCCTTCAATTTCTCCGCCCTGTGCAACGCCGGCGCGGTCGCCGGGCGCGGCGACTACCTGATTTTTCTCAACAACGACACAGAAGTGGTGACGCCGGACTGGATCGAACGGCTGCTCTTTTTTGCGTCGGCGCCGGATGTCGGCGCCGTGGGCGCGAAGTTGCTTTATCCCGGCGGCCGCGTTCAGCACGTCGGCGTCGTGCTCGGCATGGGCGGCGTCGCAGGCCATTTCGGCGCCGGCGTGAACGAAGACGATCGCGGGTGGATGAGCCGAAATGTCTTGCCGCACGACGTCTCGGCGGTGACCGGCGCCTGCATGATGATCGAACGAGACAAATTCGACGCCGTCGGAGGCTTCGATGAAATCAATCTTCCCGTCGAGTTGAACGACGTCGACTTATGCCTGCGATTGGCGGCGCGCGGCTGGCGCACGATCTGCCACACGCAGACGCTTCTAATCCATCGTCAGTCGGCGAGCCGCGGCGGCGGCGCGCTTCGTCTGCAGCGCGTCTACGAGACCGAGCGCCGCGCGTTTTACGAACGCTGGCGCGCCGTCATTCGCGACGATCCGCATTTCCATCCCGGGCTGTCTCTTTACGCCAATAGCGAAGCTTTACCGTGACGTTAGTCGCTTGCGCCGGGGGCCCGACCCGCTTAATTTGCGGCGCGGGAAGACTGTCTGCTCCGCCCGAACGATAGGGCCGCCAGGGACCGACGCCGCGTCAACGCGCTTAGGCGATTCAGCCTCAGTTAACATGCGTAGCGCATGAACAGGTCAGCGACTTGAGGGTAGATGAGCACGCATAGGGCTCCGAGACCGCCTAAACTGTCAGAAGTGATCGCCACCGCGCAGAACGTGGCGCGTTTCTCGTCGACCAAGGCGGTGGAAATTCTCGCGCCGCTGACGACGAAGGACGCCGCGAGCCGCCTGCCGACGCTGATTCGCGAAAGCTTCGAGGGCATGGCGGAAAAACTGGCGACCGCCAGGGCGGACGCGGGCGGCGGGCTGCTCGGACGCAGCTTTATCTTCGCCGTTGTTCTGCCTACTTTTCTGTTCTGGCTTTACGCCTGCTTCTGGCAGTCGGAGCGCTACGTCGCTGAGACCCGGCTGACCGTGCGCGCTCAACATGAAAAAAAGTCGGGGACCGACGCGGCGTCAATGATCACCAAGCTGACGGGCGGGGGCGCCAATACGTCCTCGCAGGACGCCTTCATGGTGCTCAATTACGTAAAAAGCCGCGCCATCGTCGCTGACCTCGGCGGCCGCGACTACATGGAGAAAAAGTTTGCGGGCTCCGGCGTCGACTATTTTTCACGGCTCGGCAGAAACGCCAACGCCGAAGAAGTCTGGAAATATTGGCTGAGTCATATTTCGGCCAGCGTCGACACCCTTTCCGGCATTTTGACCGTGCGCACCGACGCATTCCAACCCAAGGACGCGCTCGACGTCGCGCGCGATATCGTCAGGCTCAGCGAGGAACTCGTCAACAAGATCACCGTGCGCAATCGCACCGACGCATTGAGCCGCGCCGAGCTCGAAGTGACGCTGTCCCGTCAGATGCTCGCCGACGCGCGCGAGAAGACGCTTCAGTTCCGCAACAAGAACGTCATCATCGACCCGGGTTCGCGCGCCACCAGTATTGGCGAACTGTTGGGCAAGCTCACGATGGAGCGCATGGATATCGTCAACGCGCTTTCGACATTTTCTTCGTCGCTCTCCAGCGATGCGCCCAGCCAACGGCTGCAACGCACGCGTCTTGCCGCGATCGACCAGCAGATCGCGGAGCTCAAGAAGAAGCTTACGGACCCGCAGGGCGCCGACGCCGTTTCCTCGCAGATCGCGTCCTATGAGCGCCTGAAGCTCGACGAGCAATTCGCTGAAAGGCTCTACTCGATCGCGCAGACCTCCTACCATCACGCGCGGCAGGAACTTGCAAAACAGCAGCTCTATCTCCTTACGATCGTCGAGCCGACGTTGCCGGAATCTGCGAGTTACCCGAAAGCCGCGGCGAACACCATCCTGCTGTTTTGCGCGCTGGTCGTCGCCTGGGCGGCGATTTCGCTGATCATCGCGAGCATCGACGATCACATGGTTTGAGTGTCCCGCGCGACGACGTCGGCGTCATCGGAGAGCGCGGAAAGGACCGATTCCTCGGCGAAGGAATAGAGCGCCAAATCGGCTTCAAGAAGGTCCGCGACGAGGCTGATGCGCGACAGCCGATCGGCCAGCGCGCTGATCGAAGGATGCACCACCGGTTCATAATCGCCGGTGAGATCGTGACCGAGGATGCCGGCAAGCAGCGCGCTGAAATCACGAAAGCGGCTGCGCACGCCCACGAGCTCCATCGACGCCAGGTTCTCGAGCGCGGCCGGGACGTGACGGCGCTCCGGCGTCTCGCCAGGGATGCAGCCGAACATTCGCGTCATCGGGCTAATGAGCGCCTCACGCTCCTCATCGGTAACATTCCGGAATTTCGCAAGGATGCCTTTCGGATCTTCGAGCGGCAGGTCGCGAACAAAATCGGTCAACGCCGTCAGCCCGGTGAAGAGCAGCGGCAGCATATGCGTCGAATCCGACTTCTGGATCAGGCTGAGGATCACCAGTCGCTGCGCCAGCTCCTCGAAGGGGTCGCTCAACAGCGCCGCTGTAGTGAATTTCGCATTGGAAAGGAAATGCGCGTAACGCGGGAAGCTCGAGCGCCCCGACATGAAGATTGATTTGTTGAAACTGTTGTTAATGAGCACGAGCATGGTCTCGAATGCGTAGCGCTCGGTCGACGGGTAGGTGAGCGTGAACAGATTTCTCGACCGTCCGCCCAATTTCTCGATGGGGCGAATCGAACCGTCGAACAGAAAAAATTTGCGCTCGATGTGCCGTCCCTTCTTGAATCGCCGGTAGATCAGAATTCCGGTGTCGGCTTCGAGCAGTTCGATATCCTCAACGCCCGGCAACCCCTGGATCATCTTGTCGTCGATCAGAAAGCCAACGAGACCGGTGGCGTGAACGCCGAGGTCGCGCACGTCCGGACGCTGAATGGTCGCCGAGATTTCAATGTCTTCTTCTCCCGGTCGGCGGACCAGGATCTTCGGAACGGCGGAAGGATTATCCGGCGCGAGCCAGCCATGAATGGCGGCGCCGTCGTCGGCGTCAATATTGAAAAACACGATCGCTCCATCTCAACGGATAAGCGCCGCCGATCCGCCTTTCGGCCCCGCCGCCGCGCCGCTATTTGGCCATGTGATCGCGGACAAGGAAGGCCACGGCGACGAGCGCGAGCCAGCCGATCGTCGCCGGCGCGACAATAATGCCCCATTCGATCCAGCGCCGGGGATAGAGAGATTTTTCCGCAAGCGTCGGGCGAAGGAAGGAGACGAGATAGGCGCGCTGCGTTTCGAGATCGACTCGGGCGTTTTCAAACATCGATGCGGCGAGCGCGTATCTTTGCCGGGCGAGATCAAGCTCGATCTGATGCATGGAAAGCACGCCGGCACGCTGCGCCAGAGAGCCCTCCCCCCTCTCGCCGCCGCCAGCGATTTGCGTCGAATATTCGTCAATCTGGCTCTTGAGGCTCTGAACCCGCGCAGTGAGCAGGCGCGCTTGAGGCGAGTCCGACGTCGCCGAGTCGCTGTGCAGCGCCAGATCTTCCTGCGTCGCTGAGAGTTCAAGCCGAAGCGTGGTGATGAGCTTGTTGATCGCCTCCGCCGCAGCGGGCGCATCGAGCACGCCCTCGGTATTGCGCGCGTCGCGCATGGAGCCCGTCGCATTCTTCAACTGTTCTTCGGCGCGCGTCAGTTCCGTGCGCGCCTGCGCCAGCGCATCGCGCCTGGAGCGCGTTGACAGTTCGTTAACCAGCCGTTCCGAAAGTTCAGTGACGTTCTGCGCGATGGCGAGCGAATCGCGGGGCGTGAAGGCGCGCACATTGATGGAAATGATGCCAGACATCATGTCGAGGCTCGCGTCGATCCGCCGCTTCCAGTATTTTTCCAACTCCTCAACCGAATCTTCCGGATCGAAACTCGAAAAATAGTCGACTCCGGAACGCGAGAACATGGCGCGCAAGCCGACCTTCCGGTCGAGCGCTTCGATCATCGAGCGGCTGCGGATGAAATTGACGAGAACCTGCGCGTCCTGCATCTGCTGAGAGGCCTGCGAACCCATGGCGCCTCCGCTCAAGAGATCGAGACTCGACGCTTCGCCGGCGCGCAGCGCGAATTTGGTTTCGGTCACATATTGCTTGCTGGCGATCAGCCCCCAATAGATCGAGGCGACGAGGAACGGGGCAATGACGAAGGCGCCGAAGCTGGCGAGGACGCCGAGGCGGAACGCGCGGTCGCCGCGTCGCGCCTGGAAGCCGCCGCCCCCGGCGATGACGCTCGTCGGCGCGCGGGATTTGTTCGCGGCCCTGCGCAGCGCGCGCGAGATCGACTTCGCCTTAAAGCTAGCGTCTTGCGGGCTCAGCGGCCCCCGCTCGGGGTCAGCGAGCGCGACCGTGATCTCCGGTTGCTGGGCGTGAACGGCTTCAGGCATTGAGCTTCTTATAAAGTTCGATCGCGTCGTCGACACTGTTGAAGACGTGCATTCGCCCGCCCGCCAGCACCATGCCGCGATCGCAATATTGCTGAATGGTCGTCATGGCGTGCGACACCATGATAACGTCCGCCGTTCGCCGGCGCTTGGAGAACTCCTCTTGGCACCGCGCAGCGAAGCGCGCGTCGCCAACGGCGGTGACCTCGTCGATGAGATAGCAGTCGAATTCGATCGAGAGCGACAGGCCAAAGGCGAGACGCGCCATCATGCCGGACGAATAGGTGCGAATCGGGGCGTCGATATAGGCGCCAATCTCGGCAAAGTCCTCGACAAAGTCGATAACCTTGCGCGCGTCCTGTCCGTACACGCGCGCGACGAACTTCACGTTTTCGCGTCCGCTGAGCATCGGGTGCAACCCGCCGGAAAACCCCAGCGGCCAGGAGACGCGCGAGGAGCGCACGACCCGGCCGCCGTTGGGCAGCTCGGTGCCTGCCAGGAGGCGCATCAGAGTCGACTTTCCGGCCCCATTGACGCCGAGAATGCCGTAGCTGCGGCCAGCGGCGAAGTCGAGGCTGACATGATCGAGCACGACCTTCCTGTGGCCGTGCGAGCGATAATATTTAAAGACATTGTCAAGCTTGATCATGATTCCCGAGCGGCGGACGGTGGTGTTCCGTCACGTTCCCCCGGCGCAGCCCCAAGCGCGCCGCGGGCCTTGGTTACGCCGAATTTTTGGCTAAGTCATGGCGAGACAAACGTTTTTCGTTTAAGCCGGAGACGGTTGAATTTTCGTAAATTTCCACCGCCCCGAATTGCCCAAGCTCGACTGGAAGGCGCCCGCATGACGGAAAAGAAATCCGAAACCAGGCTGCAATGGGCGCGCCGCCATCTGCGCAACGGCTACATTATCATGAGCACACGCGGCGCCGTGGCGCTTTACGGCGCGGCGATGCGCGAACTGGCGAAGCTGATCGATTCGCCGGTCGGCGTGTTTCTGGCGCCGCGCGATCTTTTGCGGGACGGTCCACGCTTCCTGCGCGAACAGGGGTTGCGCGCCGCCTGCGGCGCCGTATTGCGCCAGATCGCCGCGCAATATGATCCGCCGCTCGGCCGGCGACGCAATCCGATCAACGACCCGCTGCGTCAGGCGGCGATCAGCTATTACTACACTTATGAATTGACCAAGCCGGATGGGGTCGTTCCCTCCCGCCGTCCGGTCAATGAAATGGACTTCGCGCTCGAGACGCCTTTCGCCTTTGACGAGGGCCCGAAGCGCGCGCATTCGATCGTCGCCATCGTCCACGCCTTCTATCCGGACGTGCTGCCGCTTGTCCTCGAAAAGCTGCATAACGTTCCCGGCGCGCTGGATCTTTGCGTCTCGACAGACACTGCGGAAAAGAAACGAGCGGTCGACGAGGTCTGCGCCGACTGGCGCAAGGGCAAGGTTTTGACGCGCGTATGCCCCAATCGCGGGCGCGACATCGCGGCCAAATTCTTCGGATTTCGCGACGTCTACGCGGACTACGAGCTGTTCATTCACCTTCACACCAAGCGCTCGCCCCACGGTGGCGAGGCGCTGGCGCGCTGGCGCGACTATCTCATCGACAATCTTCTCGGGTCAGAGCGTATCGTGCGCTCGATTCTCTCGCTTTTCGACGATCCTCGGCTCGGCGTCGTATTTCCGCAGCATCTTTTCGAACTGCGCGGCATTTTGAATTGGGGCTACGACTACGATCTCGCGCGCAATCTGTTGAAGCGGATGAATATCGAGATCGACAAGAACCTCACGCTCGAATTTCCCTCCGGCTCCATGTTCTGGGGCAGGACCGCTGCGATCCGCCCGCTGCTCGACATCGACATCGACTTCGCTGACTTCCCGCCAGAGAGCGGACAGGTTGACGGCACCCTTGCGCACGCCATCGAACGTTCTCTGCTGATGATTGCTGAATCGCGCGGTTTCGAATGGCTCAAGGTCGCGCAGCGCGATCTCTATCCGATGGGCCATACGCTGCTGCCCGTGCACAGCGTCGACGACCTCGCGGAGCATCGGCTCAAGGTCTTCCAACCCGCGCTCGCATGCGTCGACTCCAATTTTCATCCCTATGCAACCCCGATCGCCGAAACGCGGCCTCTGCTCTCCTATCCCTCGCGCAATGATCGGCCGCGCCTGACGCTTCTGACCCCAACGGTCAATCCGAAGCAGACCTTCGGCGGTATCGCCACCGCGATGAAACTCTTCTCGGCGCTGCTCGCCGAGCTCGGCGACGATTTCGACGCGCGCATCGTGGTGACCGACGCGGATATCGAACCCGAAGCCTATGCGACGCTGTCCGGCTATACGCCGGTTCCCTATGCGGCCAGTCTCGACGCCGAAAGGGCTGCGCTCGTCGACGCCAACGAGCGGGAAGGCGGCAGGCTGAACCTGCGCGCCAATGACTTTTTTTTCGCGACCGCTTGGTGGACCGCGGAATTCGCACTGGCCATGGAGCGCGAGCGGGCCCGCTATTTCGGCGGCGAGCGTCCGTTCATTTACCTCATTCAGGACGACGAGCCGAACTTCTATGGCCGCGGCGCAAAGTCCAGTCTTGCCGAAGCGACCTATCATCACGGCGATCAGACGATCGCGATCGTCAACTCCGAAGAGCTATTCTCGGTCATGACGCAGAAATTTCGGTTCCGTGACGCCTATTATGTTCCCTACGAGCTCAACGAACGCATTGGCGAGCGGCTGACGAATGTCGCGCGAGAGCCGGCGATGCTGGTGTATGGGCGGCCAGCTGTCGCGCGCAACGCCTTTGAGTTGATTTGCGCCGCGCTCGTCATTTGGCAGCAGCGCGATCCGATCCGGGCGAGCCGCTGGAACATCATTTTTCTCGGCGAGGATTTTCCTGACTCGCTTCTCTATCCGGTGCAGAACGCCACCGTCGGCGGGAAGGCCCGGCTCGATGACTACGCCGACCATCTCAGCCGCGCGCTTGTCGGCGTTTCGCTGATGATCTCTCCGCACCCGAGCTACCCGCCGCTCGAAATGGCGGAAGCCGGGCTCGCGACAATCACCAACGCTTTCGCGGGGAAGGATTTGCGCCGCCGGTTCGACAACATCGTTTCGCCCGCGCGGCTCGATCCCGCATCGCTTGCGGATCTGATCGAGGACACTGTCGCGAGAATGGAGCCTTTCGTCGGCGCCATCGTTCCTCGTCAGCGTCCCTCCGCGCCGCCGGCCGATGCGACGCGTCGATTCGATCCCAAAACCCTTGCCGCTGAGCTGCGCCGCGCCGCGGCTTCGCCGCTCTACGCGACCGGCGAGACCTCCCGCTCCATCTCCGCGAGCACCTGCGAGATATATTGACCATAACCGCTTTTGGAGAGTTTTGAGGAGGCGGCGCGCGCCTGCGCGGCGTCGATCCACCCGGAGCGGAAGGCGATCTCTTCGAGGCAGGCGACGCGCTGTCCCTGCCGCTGCTCGATGGCGCGCACATATTCGCTGGCTTCGATCAGCGCCTCGGGCGTGCCGGTGTCGAGCCAGGCGAATCCGCGGCCAAGTCGGGCGACCTGCAGTTCGCCGAGCTCCAGATAGATGCGGTTGAGATCGGTGATCTCCAATTCGCCGCGCGGCGAAGGCTTCAGTTGCGCCGCGAATTCCGGCGCGCGTTCATCGTAGAAATAAAGGCCGGTCACCGCCCAATTCGATCGTGGGCGCGTCGGCTTTTCCTCGATCGAGATCGCGCGGCCGGCGGAATCGAATTCGACGACGCCGTAACGCTCCGGATCGCGCACATGATAGGCGAACACCGCCGCCGAGCTGCGCGACGATTCGCTCAACACTTCCGGTAGGCCATGGCCGTAGAAGATATTGTCGCCAAGGATGAGGACCGAGGGTTCGCCATCGACGAATTCGCCGCCGATGAGATAGGCCTGCGCCAGCCCCTCCGGCCGCGGCTGCACGGCATAAGACAGCGAGAGGCCCCATTGCGCGCCGCTCCCGAGCAGCCGCTTGAAGGAAAGCAGATCCTCCGGCGTGGTGATGATCAGGATCTCACGCACGCCGGCGAGCATCAGCGTGCTGAGCGGGTAATAGATCATCGGCTTGTCGTAGACGGGGAGCAATTGCTTCGACGTGACGAGCGTCATCGGATGCAGCCTTGTGCCGCTTCCTCCGGCGAGAATGATGCCGCGCATGAGAATCCTATTCAGTTTGGAATTAATCGGGCGACGCAGGCGTTGACGGAGTCGCGCCATTTCGGCAGCGCGACGCCGTAGCTGGCTTCAAGCTTGGCGTTGTCGAGCCTTGAATTCGCCGGGCGACGGGCTGGCGTCGGATAGTCTGCGGTGGCGATGCGCTTGACGCGCACGGGCTTACGGCCTTTCGTCTCCGCTGCGGAAAAGATCGCGTCCGCCATGTCCGCCCAGCTGGCTTCGCCCCGCCCGGTCATGTGGAAAACGCCGCGCAGGCGCGGATCGGAATCCTCGACCAGCCTTTCGGCGATGGCGAGCAGCGCGTCGGCGATATCGAGCGCACTTGTCGGATTGCCGATCTGGTCGGCGACGACGCCGATTTCGTCGCGCGTCTCGCCAAGACGCAGCATCGTCTTGACGAAATTCGCTCCAAAAGGGCTGTAAACCCAGGCGGTGCGCAAGATGACGCAGTTCTCGCAGCGCGCCGCGATCTGCCTTTCGCCTTCGAGCTTCGAGCGCCCGTAGGCGCCGGTCGGGCTGGGTTCGTCGTCTTCGCGATAGGGACGATCGAGCGCGCCGTCGAAGACATAGTCGGTCGAAAGATGCAGCAGCGGCACCTTCAGTTCAGCGGCGGTTTCGGCGACGAAGCCCGCGCCCGCGCCATTGACGCGCATCGCCACGTCAGGCTCGCTCTCGGCCTTGTCGACCTGAGTATAGGCGGCGGCGTTGATGAT
Organism: Methylocystis rosea; assembly: GCF_003855495.1. Taxonomy (NCBI): domain Bacteria; kingdom Pseudomonadati; phylum Pseudomonadota; class Alphaproteobacteria; order Hyphomicrobiales; family Methylocystaceae; genus Methylocystis; species Methylocystis rosea. The sequence goes on from NZ_CP034086.1 coordinate 2,778,522, forward strand.
GGCGTCGCAGCGCACGCTGCGCAAAGACGCAAGAACCATGTCGCGGGAGGAGAGATCGAAGCGCGGGCGGCCGAGCGCCAGCATTTCGACGCCTCTCGGCGCACGCTCGATGAGCGAGCTGACGACCTGGCCGGTGAGCCCCGTGACGGCGATGCGCTTCATCTTGCCCACTCTACGCGAAAACTTCCGTCAGATTCCGCAGCCGCGGCCATTTGCGATCCTTGTCCGACAGCACGGCGCTTTCGGCGGCGGCCGGCCACGGGATCCCAATGTCAGGGTCGTCCCAGGCGACGCCGCAATCATGCTGCGGCGAATAGAAATTCGTCACCTTGTAGATGACTTCCGTATCGGGCTCGAGCGTGACGAAACCATGCGCGAAACCGATGGGAATGAACAGCTGACGCCAGTTCTCTTTTGAAAGCTCGACCACGACGTGACGCCCGAACGTCGGCGAAGACTGTCGAAGATCGACCGCAACGTCGAGTATGCGGCCGCTGATCACGCGGACGAGCTTGTCCTGCGCGAAAGGCGCGGTCTGGAAATGCAGACCACGCACCGTCCCGACGTCGCGGGACAATGAGTGATTGTCCTGGACGAAGTCGAAATTCAATCCGGCGTTCGCCCAGGTCTTTTCATTATGCGTTTCGCAAAAGAAGCCGCGCTCGTCGCCAAATTTTCTAGGCGTGACGAGCTTCAGCCCCGAAAGCTCGAGATCTTCAAACAAACAGCCCCCCCTGTCGCGCGTCAGGCGACGGCTTCTTCATCTTGCTCGGTAAGCACGCCGAGGCGCTCGCCGCGATATGTGCCCGAACGGATCGCTTGCCACCACTCCGAATTATCAAGATACCAGCGAACAGTTTTGCGAAGACCAGTCTCAAACCGCTCGGCCGGCCGCCATCCGAGATCGCGCTCGATCTTCGAGGCGTCGATGGCGTAGCGCAGATCATGTCCCGGCCGGTCGGCGACAAAAGCGATGAGATCGCGATGCGATCCGGCGCGCCGCGGACGAAATTCGTCCATCAGTTCGCAGATGGCTTCAACCACGTCGATATTGCGCCATTCATTGCGGCCGCCGACGTTATAGGACTCGCCGACGTCGCCTTCCCGCGCCACGCGCATCAGCGCCGAGGCGTGATCCTCGACATAAAGCCAGTCGCGCACATTCTCGCCGCGGCCATAAACCGGCAGCGGCTTCTCCTCGATCGCATTGATGATGGTGAGCGGAATGAGCTTCTCCGGGAAATGATAGGGACCGTAATTATTGGAGCAATTGGTGACGATGGTCGGAAGACCATATGTGTGGCGCCAGGCGCGCACAAGATGATCCGACCCCGCCTTCGACGCCGAATAGGGCGACGTCGGCGCATAGGGCGTGTCTTCGCAGAAGAGGCCTTCCGCGCCGAGGGCCCCGAACACCTCATCGGTGGAGATATGCAGGAAGCGGAAGGCGCCCGCGCGGGCGCGATCGAGCCGTCGCCAATAGTCCAGCGCCGCCCGCAGCATCACGAAAGTGCCGACGACATTGGTTTCAACGAAGGCGGCCGGCCCGTCGATCGAGCGATCGACATGGCTTTCGGCGGCAAGATGCATGACCACGTCGGGCTGAAAATCCTCGAACGCGCGCGCGACGGCCACCGCGTCGCAGATATCGGCTTGGAGGAAGGAGAAACGCGGACTGTCGGCGATGGGCCGCAGCGAGGCGAGATTTCCCGCATAGGTGAGCTTGTCGAGAACGAGAATCTGATCGACGCTCTTGCCGATGACGGCGCGCGCAACGGCCGAGCCGATGAACCCCGCGCCCCCGGTGATCAATAATTTCATCAAAGCCCCGCTTTTATCTATCGCTCCGCCCTGAAATCGCGCCTTCACGCCCGCGCAGGTGAGCTTTATTTGCGAAGGCGGCGGTCGGCGCTTAAGGCGTTTACGCGGACTATGTGGCGGAACAACGTCATGGTGTTGCACGAGAATTTGGCGCGGCGGCGAGCGCGACGGCGCAGAATTGCGCGATTGCGGCGCGCGCGGATATGCTCCTGGCGACTTCAGCTTCGCATGGCGACGGCGCCATGCCTCACGCTCGGGCGCGGCCGTCAATGTGGAGAGAGCAGTTCGACTATTACTGGGATGGGCGGCGCCGGCTGGCCATCGGCTGGTTCGAAGGCGCCGAACGCGCCGCAGTCCGGCCGGAACTAACGGTCGTCTCTGCGCGCGACGAGCGCTTTACGAACGCGCCCACGCTCGTCGACGTCATCGGCGCCGCGCGCTGGCGCGCCCGCATCATTATCGTTGATGTGCCGCCTGAGCATCGATTCGTCCGACTGACCGCCGCCGACGGCGCCGAACTCATCCTGGCGCTATCCACGGAGCGCGAACTGCCGCAGGGCGGCGACTGGCGTCTGCTCCTGACCTTGCTGCCGGACGCCGGCGGCGCCGACCCCGTCGCCTTTCGGCTGGCGGCGTTTCCGGCGCGCGGCGACGTCGAACGGCTGTCGCGCGAGCAGACCGCGGCGGCCGGCGCGCGATTGGTATGGGCGATCGGCCAGCGCCGGGTCGTCGAACGCGCCGACAACGCCGTCGTCATCCGCCTCGCCCCGGCGCGCCGCATCTTCCCGGCCTATCAGAGCCGACTCGTCCTGGAGGCGGCGCCGTTCGAATCGTCGGCGGCCGCCGACGCGCGCGAGGCGCCCTTCGCCATCATGGAGCATTGGCTGCGCGAACCCGGCGCCCCGCGCATTATTCTTCGCCTGCGAATTCCCGATTCGATCGAAGAGAGTGCCACGCTGCTCGGCCGATGCAGCGTCGCGCTGGCGATGAACCAGCGCCGGCGACTGAAAGGCTGGACGCTCGAGCAGCGATCGGCGGGAGAACCCGCCGTGGATCCGCTCACCTTCGACGACCTGCGGCAGGCGACGGGCGATCCGCATGAACATCCCGACGCGGCGGAAACGGCGGAGCCGGTCGTCGTCGGCAATCTTTTGGCGCTGCTTGTCGATCCTGAAGAGGCGGAGGTCGACGGAATCGCCTTGCGTCGCAGTCGCGAGAAGGCCGCCCCCGGGATGGGCGAAACCGCGGACATTGAATTTTATGGCGCGGCCCTTGGCGATGACGTTGGCCTCGTTTGCCCGGCGGCAGGGCCCGGCGATCTCGGCATCGCGCCGGTCGATCCCGGCGGCCCCGCCTTCGCGCGGCTTTTTCGAGTCGAAGGCGATGGACTGGCGCCGCGCCGCGCGACGGACGACGAGGGACTTCTTGACGATCTCATGCGCCGCGCCGCCGACGCCGCGCGCGCCGGGACCGGCGCGGCGGCCCGCGCCGTGGCCGAACGCGCCGCCGGTCTGAAAGGCCGGCGCGACAAGTTTGTCGCTTCGCTGAACGGCGCTCTGGCGCGCGCGGAAGTCGCTGCGCGTTTTGAGCCGCCGGGCCTGTGGGATGCGCTCGAGCCCTTGGCGCAAGCGAGCTTCGCAGCGCTCGTCGTCGGCGAGACGGGGCCGGCCCGCGCGCGCTTGCAGCAACTCGGCGGCTATGGCGCCTTTTGCGCCGATCCCGCGCTTTCGGCGGGGATTGCGGAGGGCGGCGAATTTGCGCAGTCCGCCCGCCTTTCCGCCGAAGCCGCCCCAGCGCGCAGCGCGCCTTCTCTGCTTGCCCGCTATCTCGACGCCTGCGGCGCCCAAGGCATGGCGCCGGCTGGGGTTGACGCCACGCAAGAAGCGCGGCTGATGCGCGCGCTCTTGAAGGAGCCGGATGTGGCCGCGTTACGCGAGGCGCGGGTCGCTTTGGCGATCGACGACGGCGTCCGGCGTGAAGCGGCGAAGGCGGCGCGACTCATCGTCGACGCCGCCGCGGTCGAGCGGGCGCGCGCGCATTTCACGGAAGCTGGCGCGATGGACGCCGCCGACATGCTCGACGCCTATCTTGACTTACGGCGGGCTGGCGGCTGGGCGCCGCCGCACGAAGCGCCGACTCTCGCCGCGCTCGTCGCGCGCGCCGGCGTCGAACTCGACGCCGCCCGGCTCGAAGCCGAAAGCCTCGCGCAGGCGCCGCCGGCTCAGGAGCGGTCGAAGGGATTGTTTGCCGCGATGCGCGGCTTGTTTGGACGCTGATGGCCACGCCCGCGCGGCCTGCGGCTGTTCGCCTGAACAGGCGCTGGAGACCGCTGTCTACGTTCTCTCGTCAGAGCCGCCGAATCAATTCGCCTCCCCGCTCGTTGCAAAGCCGCGAAAGCGACAGGTCACTTCTCAAGAATGTGACACTGAAATGCAATATTCTGTCTCGGAACAAATGGCGCAAGAAACGCTGAAAACTTCGGTGCCCCATGCCCTTTTCGAAATTGAGCCGCGAACAAAAGCGGACGACCCTGAATGAGCTCCGGCAGGCGCTGTTTCAGCACGAACTCTGGTACGAGAATTTCAACAGAACGATCATTTGCGATCAGGTTCCCGACGAGCGGGACTTCCGAGAAGATGCGAACCACAGGTGGCCGCTCGGACAATGGCTGCATGGCGCTGGCGCCGGTCGTCTGGGTTCGCACCCAAGTTTTTCCCAGATTTTGCTCGCGCATGAGCTTATGCACCGGCACGCGGCAATCATGCTGCGAACCGCGTCGGAGCACCGGTCGATTCCTCTCGACGACTATGAATTATTCCTGTCGGCCCTGAAGCAGGTTCGCGCCCAATTAGTGACCATCAAGCACGAACTCGAGGATGCGCTTCGTAATCGTGATCCGTTGACAGGCGCGGGGAACCATATCGCGATGTTGACGGCGTTGAGCGAGCGGCAGGCTCTCGCGCCGAGACCCACATGTCTCGCGATGATGGACCTGGATCACTTCAGGGAGGTGAACGACACATACGGCCACACGCTCGGCGATGAATTTCTCGTGCAATACGCAGAATTCGTGATGTCCCACTTGCGGCCCCATGATGAGTTTTTTCGCTTTGGAGGCGAAAAGTTCCTCTACTGCGCCGCGGATGCGGACCTGGATCAGGGTCGCGCGATCGCAGAGCAGTTGCGAAAGGGCTTGTCGGACAGGGAATTCTTCGTCGAAGGCTATTTGCCGCTCACGGTAACGGCTTCCTTCGGGCTTACGCTCCTCGACCCATCCGTTCCCGTCGAGCAATCGATCGAGCGCGCCGACCAGGCGTTGCACGCCGCCAAAGCCGCAGGTCGCGATCGGATCGCGAATTGGCAGGCGCCAAACTAAGGCCAATTCAAAAAGGGACGACCTCGCGCGCGCCGCTGGCGGCGCCCGACTCGCACGGCGGCAATTGATCCCGCGGCGCGCCAGTTGGCGAACGGTGGAACTCGCCTGTCACGAGAGCGTAACCGACAGGCCATAGGGATGCGGCTTTCAAAACCCGGACATTTTCGTCCCCGCCGGCGCCGAGTCGGCGGGGTTATTTGCTGCGCTGAGAGAGCGTTACGAATAGGCGCGTTGCTACCAACCAAAGCTGAAAAATCCTCTTGGTCGTGGAGGGCGTCTCCTGCTCAAACGGCTCAAAACCTGGGCGTCAGGCGACGCTTGCCGGAACGCTCGCGTATTTATAGGTGGAGCCTACATGCTATCCAGGAACTCCGTTCAACCCGACGTTGTCACCAATGTTTCGGTGACAAGGGAAGGGTATTTCGACAAACTTGGTCCTGCGACGAATGTTTAGCGCTGAACGCCGTTCAATTGCGGCGCGGTTTGTTCGCCGCGCCACCGAAGGGTTTCGCGGCGAGAAGCTGGTCGCTCAACTATGTGAAGATTGTCCCGAGGCGACAATACGAGATTTGACGGCAGGCGCTTTTATTGCGGTCACCCGACAACAAGAGGACCAAGCTGCGGTTCTCGCCATTTATGACGTTGCCATTCTGCTTCGTAAGGCGAATAAGTTGGGTGTGTGATCAATCGTCCGGTTCAAGAGGATGGCATGACAGATCCCGAGAAAACCGAAGCGGAAATTTTGCAGCAGTGGATTGAGGCTGTCGGCGGCGGCATCTCTCTTGGAGAGAGCCAGTTGAAATCTGTAGAGGTGTCAAAAAGGGGCGATAAGCTGACGATCGTGCTGAAGAAAAAGAAGCAGAGAAAAGGGTCCGACCAAACACAGCCATAGTCGCTCCGGACCGACCCCGCCGAGGCAGCGCCGACCGAGCGCTACGCGCGCTACAAAATGATATATTCGTCACATGAGCGAGATCGAGCTAAAACTCTTGCTGGACAAGGAGATGTCGAGTGAGATTTGGGCGCGCCTGAAGGCGTCGAAGCTGGCTCACGGCGCCCCTGTAACGAGAACGCTCAGAAGCATTTATCTCGATACGCCCGAGCATGCACTGAACAAGGCGGGAATTGCGCTGAGGCTCAGGCGCGATGGGCGGCGGTGGATTCAGGGCGTAAAAACCAGGGCGACGTTGCATGGCGGCCTATCGCAGGTCGGCGAGCTAGAAAACCCGGCGCCTGGCGGACGGCTGTGTCTCGATGCAATTTCGGATTCATCGATTCGTGAGGAGATCCTTGACCGCGTCAACGGCGCTCCGCTTCAGCCCGTTTGCGAGACCGTGATCACGCGCAGGACGAGCGAGTTGATGCTTGCCGACGGCACGCGCGCGGAGCTCGCGCTCGACATTGGCGAAGTTCGGGCCGGCGAACGCTCTGCTGAACTCTCCGAGTTGGAAATCGAACTCCTCGCCGGCAACGCGAGCGGACTGTTCGACATTGCGCTCATCCTGGTTCCCGATGGCGGGTTGCAGTTCTCCCGTCTTTCCAAGGCCGCGCGCGGTTTTTTGTTAGCCCAGGAGGGACGGATCGATTCGCCGCTTGCGCCCCGCAATGCGCAGAACCTTGCGCTTGACCCGGCGCAAACCGCCGAGCAAGCGGCCCGTGACGTCTTGCGCGAATGCCTCGATCAGATCGCCACGAATGTGCTCGTCGTTCGCCAGCTGGACGACGACGAGGGGCCTCACCAGCTGCGGGTTGGTCTGCGGCGGTTGCGCAGCGCATTTTCGGTCTATGCCCCCGTGCTGCGAAGCCCCGAGATGAAGCGGCTTGACGCCGAGGCGCGCTGGCTCGGACAGGAAGTCGGGAGCCTGAGGGATCTCGATGTGGTGGCGAACGACATGGCGCGGCGCGAAGCCGCAACTCATCCCGACGAGCCCGGACTTTCGGCGCTCGCCGATGTGGTCTCGCGGCAGGCGAAAGAACGGCGTGAGCAGCTGCGCAAGCTTCTTGTCGGCGCGCGCGTGCAGGCGTTCCTCATCGATCATGCGCGATTCGTGGAGACGCGTGGTTGGCTTGTGCCTCAGGATTTTGTCCAGACCGAGCGGCTGGCGGCGCCGATTACAACGCTCGCGCGCGCGTCTCTCAACAAACGCTGGAAGAAGACCGCTAAGCATGCCCAGGGACTTGAGACGCTGACAGTGGAGCAGCGCCACGAGTTGCGCAAGGAGCTCAAAAAGCTGCGCTATGCCGTCGAGTTCTTTTGCTCCTTATTTCCGGCGAAACGAATCGATCCTTTCTTGAAGCGTCTTAAGAAGCTGCAGACCGTGTTTGGCGATCTCAACGACGCCGCGACGATGAAAGCCATGTTCACGGGAACGGATGTTCCCGGCGCCGACGCTCCCTCGATACAGCGCGCCATCGGCTGGATGATCGGGGCGAGTCAGGCGCGCGCCGAATTGGGCTGGACCGGCGCCAAGGCGCTCTGGAGAGATCTCGAGCAGACCCGCCCGTTCTGGAAATGACGACGTCGCAATCGCCGCGCCATTGGGCGTTTCCTCGATAATTTTTGGACTGCCGTTGGCGCCATGTTACATGGCCCCGCGAAGTGGTTGGACGCTGAGATTGCGGCGCGCGATGCGATGAGCGCTGTCTTGTTGATCGATGTCGGATATTGGGAGACTGAAATCTATGCAGAGCGATCCTTTCAGCGAAATTAACGCCACCTTCCGAATGCTCTATGGCGCAAATCGCGACGAGGTGTTCGCATCAACGCCGGTCTCCGCGATTACATTGATCGGGACCGGCGAAATCTGGCGCATCGAGCATGGAGCGGTCGTAAAATCCTATCCGCCAACGCCGTGGCTTTCGCAGACCAAGTCGCTGATGCATGCTGTCATCGGCGTCCAGGGAACCTGGGCGCGCCTGGTGCGCGGGAAGGACCTCGAATCCGCACGGCTTGCGGCTGTTCGCCTGAATAAGGCGCTGGAGGACGCCGTGTCGCGTCTGTCGCGTGAACTGCCCGCCGAACTCGTGTCCCCCGCGCAAATCGTTCTCGGTCAGCTGCTTCAGCTCTCAGTCAACTGGGCCGCGGGTCAGATGGCGACGCCGGCGGAGCTCCCGGAAGCTCTCGAAAAGGTTCAGGTCGAACTTGAAAAGATCATCACCGCGGTGGGAGAAGCGGTCTACGCCTCAATCGTCAGAGGCTTGCACGGCTTCATCGACGAGACCGACCCTGCCGTTTGGGAGACCTGTCTCGTCTGCGTTTGCGGCGTGGCATTTGGACGCCGCGACAATATTGAAATCGCAGCCGCCATGTCGTTGATGGGCGAAGAGTCGGTCGGAACGCGGCTGCTCTATCTGGAGAATGCGCATGATTTGCCTCAAGCCATGGCATGTTTGGCGGCGGCTCTCGCCGATAGGGATCTCGGAGAAGGCGTTTTCAACGATCCCTACCGCATGTGGCGCGATATTCTAGGCGACGTCGCCGCCCGCCATGTCGGCAAAGGTTTCTTCCCCACGCTCGGCCGCGATCGATGACCACTGCGTTCCGAGCGTCAGCTTAGAGACGCCGCCGCGGTGCGTCTGCAAAGCGTTAGAAGAGGCCCGCGTTATAGGCGGCGACGTGGCTGAATTCGCCAAGCGCCATGGCGATGTTGAGCGCTTCGGCGGCCAGTGCGATGGCGACGATTCCGAAAATTCCTGTCGTGATCATCGGTCCCATGACGTTCTCCTTTCTGCGTTGATCAGAAGTTAAGGAGAGACGCGCGATGGGGCTGTGCGCAAACGCACAAGCCCTGAACGCCGGAAATCGCTTGGCTCAAGGAAATTCCCTACGCCGCTGCTAGCGATGGAAAAGCGCGACCGCCAGGAAGAGCGCCAGCAGCAAACAGAGCGTTTGCCAGAAGATGAGGGGATTGCGTTCGTAGAGAGGCTTTTTGCGCAACGTCAACGGTTGCCCCCGCGCCGCGCCGTTTTCAAGCTCGAAGGCGAACTCCAGCACATCGCCGAAACGATCTTCGCGCGCGACGGCGATCGCTTTGACGATGGCGGCGTCAAGCCAGGCCGGGAGGTCGGCTCGCTTGAGGGAAAGCGGAAGCGGCTTTGTGAATCGCGGTCTGCTGAACGGCTCGATCTCGCCGTAGGGGTAACAACGGCCGAACATACGGTAGACGGTGACCCCGAAAGCATAAAGATCCGACGCTTCGTCGCCGGCGGCGCCGTCGAAAAGCTCGGGCGCCATATAGCTCGGCGTGCCGGGCGCATGCGCTTCCGGCAAATTCTCGAGGTTCGGCGCGCGGCAAACGCCGAGATCGACGAGCCGCAGCCCGCCATCCTTGAGCAAAATGACGTTGTCCGGTTTGATGTCGCGGTGGATGACGCCGCAGCGGTGGAGGGTCGCGATCGCGCGCGACAAACGCGTCGCGATCGAAACGCCTTCGGCAAGATCGATGCGCGGTTCGCGCCGCAGGCGCCCCTCCAGCGTCTCGCCATCGTAATATGGCATCACCGAATACAGTCGGCTTTGTCTGCCCAGGAGCAGTTCGACGACTTCGCCGATGAACGGACTTCTCACCCGCGCCGCAACCCAGGCTTCATTGACGAAGGCGAGACGGTAGGCGGCGTCATCGGCGACGCGCGGATGCGGAAATTTCAAAACGACCGCTTTTCCGTTCTGCGTATCCGTCGCCCGCATCAGCCGACTGTAGCGCCCTTCAGAAAGAAGGTTGTCAATTCGAAACTGGTCGACAAAATCTCCGATCGCCGGCAACTCGCGAATCGGCAAAGCTGCAAAGGCGCGCGACAAGGCGCGTTCGTCGGCCGGCGGCACATCGACGACGTCAACGACAAGCGCAGTGACATTGTCGTGGCTGCCCGCCTCGAGCGCCGTCTGAACGATCCTCTCCGACGTTTCCTGCGGCCCGCCCCTTTCGGCGAGCAGCGCACGCAGCTTTTCGTCTGGCAACACGCCATGTACGCCGTCCGAACACAGCAGAAATCGATCATGGACATTGAGACTATGCATTCCTTGGTCAAACAAGAGCGCATCGTCGAAGCCGACAGCGCGAAGGAGCGCATGGGCGAAATCGCCGCGACCGATAGTGTGATCTTTCGTCAGTCGTTCGAGGCTGGCGCCGGCGAGTCGGTAGACGCGCGTATCGCCGACGTGAAGGATAAAGGCGTTTCGGCGCGACAGGATCAGCGCGCTGAACGTCGTCGCCATGCCTTCCAACGAAGGATCGACTCTCGACTGAGCCGCGATCCAACTGTTGGCCGCTTCAAGTGAACGGGCGGCGGCGCGACTGACGCCCAAAGTCTCCGGCTGCGCATAGTAGCCGTCGATGAAGGCGCGCACAGCGGTCTCAGCCGCCGCGCGTCCGCCCTTGTGGCCGCCGACGCCATCGGCGACGGCGGCGACGACGCCCTGCAAGGCGCCGGCGCCGCCTGAACCCAGGCAAAATGCGACATAGTCCTGATTGTCGGGCCGTCGGCCTTTTTGCGTCGCAAAGCCCGCTTCGATTCGAAGATCATGAACGACGCGGACCGACACGGCTGTTCCTCAGCTCAGATTCGCGCGCCCGAAACGGCGCCCCAGGTGGTCCGCCAGCGCGTCTTCACGAAGATCAGACCGACGAGGCCGAGCAGCGCAAGGAAACCGAAGAAGACGAACCCGGCGGTGAAGCCGCCCGTCGCGCCTTTGGAGTAGGCGAGCGTCTTGGCGAGAAAAAAACCGCCAAACCCGCCCGCGGCGCCGACGAGGCCCGTCATCGCGCCGATCTCCCGGCGGAACCGCTGCGGCAGCAACTGAAACACCGCGCCATTGCCCATGCCGAGCGATAGCACGCCGACAGAGAACAGCGCCACCGCTGCAAAGGCGACGGGCGGCAGCTGCATCAGACCCCATCCCGCGACGCCTTTCGCCGGGGCCGGTCCCGCCGGCAGAAAGGCGACGGCGAAATAGCAGGCGGAGACGAGAACGAAGAGGAAGCACAACGTCTTCACCCCGCCGATGCGGTCCGCGATATAGCCGCCGACGGGCCTGAAACCCGAACCGAAAGCGACGATCAGCGCGACCATGAGGCCCGCGGCGACTCCCGTGGCGTGATACTGCGTCGTGAAATAGAGCGGAAGCGCCGAAGCAAGACCAACGAAGCCGCCGAACGTAATGAAGTAGAAAAACATGAACCAGCGGCTGTCGGAGTCTGCGAGCATGCTGCCGTAGTCGGCAAGAGCAATCGTCGTTTTTCCGCCGGGCGCGTCCTTGGCGGCCAGCGAATAAATGAGCAGCACCAGGACCATCAGCGCGAGCAATACGCCATAGACGGTCTGCCAACCGTAAGCCTCGGCGATCGAAGGCGCAAAGAGCGTGTCGAGCACGACCCCCATATTGCCGGCGCCGGCGATGCCCATCACCAGGCCCTGATATTGCGGCGGATACCAGCGGCCCGCCTGCGGCAAGGCGACGGCGAAAGAGGCTCCGGCGAGCCCGAGAGACAGACCGAAAAGCGCGATGGCGATCGAACTGCTCAGGCCAAAGACGCACACCAGAGATACCGCGAACATCACGATCGCCTGCGCGAGGATGCCCGTCATCTTCGGGCCGATCGCGTCGGCGAGGAGGCCGAGCGGAACGCGAAAGAAGGCGCCGCCGAGAACTGGAATCGCGACGAGCGAGAGTTTGTCCTCGACCGAAATCGGCATGCCTTTGGTGATGTAAATCATCAGCGGGCCGAGTGAGACCCAAGCCATGAAGCTGATATCAAAGTAGAGGAAGGCTGCAAGCAACGTCGGCCAATGACCGGCCTTTTTAAAATCCGACAGTTTCATCAGATGCTCCTTCTTTCATGTTTGTTTTGTCCTCTCGCGCCAAACCCATCGCAGACTCGGCGGCGAGAGAAATCTTGATGAGACGTTGAATTTCCGGTTGGCAGGAGCCGCAATTGGAGCCTGCGCGAGTGGCCTTCCCGACGTCGAGCGCCGAGCGGCAGCCTTGCTGGATTGCGGCTTCGATTTGCTTTTGGCCGACGCTAAAGCATGAACAGACGAGCGGACCGTCATCCGTCCGTTGTCGGCCCGAGCGGCCGGACAACAGCGACAGCCGCTCTGACTGATCGAGACGATCGCGGGCGAAGAGTTCGAGCGCCAGGTCCCAGGATTGTGCAACGGGAGACAAAGCCCAGATGAGCGCTGCGCGGTCCTCGACGAAGGTTGCGCCGGAAAACTGGTCCTTCGTCTCATCGATCAAATGGATAACGTCTTCGCTCGCCGCAGCGGCGTGGATGATCTCCGTCCACTCGTCATCTGTGAGATTGCCAGCGACGCGATAGCCGTAGCCATTGACGACGGCGACGCGCGCCCACCATACGCCCTCGGGCAACGTGATCGAGCTGCGGGAGAGAAGAAAGCCCTTCCGCGCGAAGCGCAAAGGGGTGACGATGGCGGGCGTCGCCTTCGATTCCGGCTGTCCCGAGAAGGGGTCGACACAAGGCGCGACAAGCGCGCCAATGCGCGCATCCGCGGCGGTTTCATCGGTCCAGTGAATCGGCGCGAAAGCATGCCCGGCGGGCTGTCGTTCCGTCACCACCGCGCGCAAGACGCAGCTTCCATAGGGCGTCGCGACGCGGGCGAAGCCGCCGTCTTCTAATCCAAAGCGTTCAGCGTCCGACGGATTGATTTCAACGAAGGGTTCGGGAAGATGTCGCGCAAGGCGTGGGCTCTCCCCAGTGCGCGTCATGGTATGCCATTGATCGCGAATGCGGCCAGTATTGAGCCGAAGCGGAAAGTCCCGCGTCAATGTGGTCGCCAAGGTCGGCTTCGCCGGCGCAACGAATTGTGCTCGTCCACCCTGCGAGATGAAGCCGCCGTCGGCGAAGAAGCGCGCGCAGCCCTTGCCGTCACCATCGCAGACTGGCCACTGCGTCGGCTCGAGCGCGTCATATTGGGCGTCGCTAAAGCGCGCGAGACCGCCAATGTCGAAAGCGCGCGTTCCGTTATTCTCGAATGCCGAAAGCGCGGCGTGTTCGCGAAAGACTTCCGCGACCGCTCCGTAGTCGAAGCCTGCAAAACCCAGGCGCCGCGCGACATCGGCGAAAATCGCCCAATCGGCGCGCGTTTCGCCCGGCGAGGGTAGAAAAGCGCGCTGACGCGAGAGGCGGCGCTCCGAATTTGTCACCGTGCCGCTTTTTTCGCCCCACGCCTGCGCCGGCAGAAGCAAATGCGCGCCGCTGTTGATCGTGTCGTTCGACGCCACATTGTCGGAGACGATGAAGAGTTTGAGCTTGCTGAGAGCAGCGCGCGCGGCATTGGCGTTTGGAAGCGACGCCGCCGGATTGGTGCCGACAACCCACAGCGCCTTGATGTCGCCGCGCGCGATGGCGTCGAACATCTGCACCGCCTTCAGCCCCTGGCGCGTCGCCATGCGCGGCGCATTCCAGAATCGACGAACGCGGTCGATGCTGTCCGCGTCAAAGCCCATATGGGCGGCGAGGCTGTTCGCGAGTCCGCCGACTTCGCGTCCGCCCATGGCGTTGGGCTGGCCGGTCAGGGAGAAGGGCGACGCGCCAGGTTTGCCGACTCGGCCCGTCGCGAGGTGACAATTAATGATGGCGTTGACCTTGTCGGTTCCCTGCGCCGACTGATTGACGCCCTGCGAGAATGCGGTGACCGTGCGCGGCGTTTGCGCGAATAATTCGAAGAAGGACGCAATGTCGACCTCGCGCAGTCCGGTGGACGCTGCAGTCGCTTCAATCGACGACGCGATGTTCCGCGCCGCCTTTAGGGCGCACTCCAGCCCCGTCGTATGACGGCGGACGTAATCATCGTCGAAGGCGCCGAGCTTCGCGAGATAGACAAGCAGGCCGCAAAACAGCGCCTGATCCGCGCCCGGCGCAATCTGCAGAAAAAGGTCGGCGCTCTCCGCTGTCGGGGTGCGGCGCGTGTCGATGACGACGAGCTTGGCGCCGCGCTCTTCCTTGTTGCGCATGATGCGCTGGAAAAGAACAGGGTGACACCAGGCGGCGTTCGAGCCGGCAAGCACAATGAGGTCGGCTTCGTCCAGATCTTCATAACAGCCCGGAACGACATCGGCGCCGAAGGCGCGCTTGTGGCCCGCGACCGTGGAGGCCATGCATAGGCGCGAATTAGTGTCGACGTTGGCCGAGCCGATGAAGCCCTTCATCAGCTTGTTGGCGACATAATAGTCCTCGGTCAGCAGCTGACCGGAGAGATAGACCGCGACGGCGTCGGGACCGTGCTCATCGATGATGCGACGAAATCCGTCCGCGGCTTGGTCCAGCGCGGCACCCCAGCTCACGCGCGCGAAGGCGCCGTCGGCCTGTCGGCGCATCGGATGGAGAAGGCGCCCCTCGAGCCCCAGCGTTTCGCCGAGCGCTGAGCCCTTTGAGCAGAGCCTACCAAAATTTGCGGGATGAGCCGGATCGCCAATCACGTCGGCGCTATTTGCCGACGCGAGCACGCCGCAACCGACGCCGCAATAGGGGCAGGTCGAGCGCGTCGTCGTCGCTTGATCAGGCACTAGGCTGTTGTGCGGATTTTCAAGCCGCGCGGGCGCCAGGACTTCATCGAGCATGAGCGGCCTCAATAGACGTCCTGTTGATAGCGCCCGCTCTTCTTGAGTTGGGCGACAAAGGCGACCGCTTCATCCGCGTTGCGGGCGCCGAATTCCGCGACGACGTCGACAAGCGCGCGTTCGACATCCTTGGCCATGCGCTGCGCATCGCCGCAGACGTAAAAATGCGCGCCTTCCGCCAGCCACGCCCATAATTCACGGCCTGACTGGCGCATGCGGTCCTGCACATAGAATTTTTCCGCGCCATCGCGCGACCAGGCGAGCGACAGGCGTGTGAGCAGACCGGTCGCCTTCATCGTTTCGAATTCGTCGGCGTAGAAGAAATCGCAGGCCGAGCGCTGGTGTCCAAAAAAGAGCCAGTTCCTGCCGGGCGCGCGAGTCGCCGCGCGCTCCTGCAGAAAGGCGCGAAACGGCGCAACGCCGGTGCCAGGTCCGATCATGATGATCGGCGTCGCGAAATCGTCTGGCAGCGCGAAGCCATGCGCAGGCTGCACATAGACCCGAAGGCTGTCGCCTGGCGCGATGCGCTCGGCCAGAAAGGTTGAGGCGACGCCAAGACGCTTGCGCTTGCCGACGACGTAGCGAACAGCATCGACCGTCAACGACAGGCGTCCCGGCGTCGCCTTGGGCGAGGAGGAGATGGAATAGAGGCGCGGCTGCAGCGGCTCCAACGCTTCGACAAAGGCTTCCGGATGTGGCCGCGCGCCTGGAAATTTCTGCAGCACGGAGAGCACGTCGAGCGTTGCCGCGTCGCCGTCAGGATCTTTGCCTTGCGCCAGCAAACGCGCCTTCTCGCGCTGCGCACCGCCGGTAATGAAGGAGATCAACTCGAAAAGCGCATCAGGCGCCGGAGACAGCGAAACGTCACTGAGCAAGGCGTCGCGAAGAGTTTTGTCGCACACCGGCGTTACATGCGAGGCGCCGAGCATGGCGATGATCTGATCGACGAGGCCGAGATCATTTTCGGGAAACACGCCGAAACTGTCGCCGACCTTGTAGCTGAGTTCGCTGGCGCCGAGATCGAACTCGATATACCAGGTGTCTTTCTCAGAGCCTTCCTTGTTCAGCCGACGGCGAGAAGCGAACGTCGCGCGCGCCGGATTGTCGCGCGAGCAGCCGGGCGCCGAAGCGATCGTGGGTTCAATCTGGGCGACAGCGGTCGGCGACGGCGACGGCTGATCCAGCTCCGCCGCAAGCGCCTTCACCATGCGCGCCGTATCCTTGCCGCCGGGCGCGCAGAGATTGAGGCGCGCTTCCTTCTTAGTAGCCAGCGCGTCCGCATAAGTCTCGCAAATGTAGCCGCACTGGCCGCAGTCTTGCTGCGCCATGGCCGCCATCAGGCGGCGACGCAGCGGACGGCCTTGGGCAAGCTGCATGCGCGATTCGAGCGCCAGCGTCTGATCATGCCACGGCGCCGCGCCATCGTCGCTATCGGCGCCGGCCATGACGGCGGCGTTGGCTTCCGGCGAGAGCGGCGTGATCGAGCTGTCATCGGGCGCGGCGAAGCCGGCAAAGAAACCGCTGAGCCAAGCGCGCTGCTCCGGCGTGAAAGGCGCATTCGGCGGAATGAGAAACGGCGGAGAGGACTGATGAGTCACGCCATGCTCTCCTCGTTGATGAGACGACGCAGCCCGTCGATGTCGTGACGGCGCGCGAAGCCGACAAAGGTTTCGTCCGCGTTCGCCCGGCTTTTTCGATAGGCGCTCAGAATTTTCGCCACCATTTGGGGCGCCTCTTCCGCCTTCACATTTTGAAAGAGTTCCGAGGCAATGCGCGCGTCTTCCGCAAAGCCGCCGCCGACGAGAATGTGATAGCCCTCGGCCGTGTCGCCCTCGTCATTCACCGGCACGCGCGCGCCGATCAGTCCGATGTCGCCGATGTAATGCTGCGCGCATGAGTGATGGCAGCCAGTGAGATGTATGTTGATCGGCGTGTCGATCGGCGCCGTCGTCTCGCAATAGGCCGCGATTTCTTCCGCATGCCGCTTGGTGTCCGCGGCGGCGAAACGGCAGCCGGAATTACCTGTGCAGGCGATGAGCCCCGCGCGAATCGGCGAGGCTTGCGTCGAAAGACCCAGCGCCTCGATCATCGCGACAGCTTCGGCAATCTGTGCGTCGCTAACGCCCGTGATCAGCACATTCTGCCACACGGTGAGACGCAGTCCGCCATCGCCGAATTGGCGCGCGATCTCGGCGAGACTGCGCGCCTGCTCGGGGGTAAAACGTCCGACCGGCAGAGCAACGCCGATCCAATTGAAGCCCGCCTGCTTTTGCGGATGCACGCCGATATGCGCGGCGCGATCCTGACGCGGGCGAATGGCGATCGCCGCAGCGCCTATGCGAAGCAGCTTGCGGCCGAGCTTGTCTTCGACGGCGGCAAGAAATTTGTCGAAGCCCCAGGCGTCGAGCACATATTTGAGCCGCGCCTTGGCGCGATTGGTGCGGTCGCCATGTTCGATGAAGACTCGCAGTATCTTGTCAGCGACCTCCACCGCCTCGTCCGGCGAAACGATCACGCCCGTGTCGCGGGCGAAATCCTTGTGCCCGGTGATTCCGCCGAGCGCGAGACGGAAATAAACGCCCGGCGCGACGCCATGCTCGTCGTGCACGACAACGGCCTGAAAGCCGATGTCGTTGGTGTCTTCCAGCGCGCCGATCAGTCCGGCGCCGTCAAAGGCGATGTTGAACTTGCGCGGCAAGCCATATAGCGAGCGATCGTTGAGGATGTGATGATGCATGGCGCGCGCATAGGGGCGCGTGTCGATCAGTTCCTGCGGATCGACGCCGGCGGTCGGCGTGCCGGTGATGTTGCGGATATTGTCCGCGCCGGAGCCCTTGCTCCAGAGTCCCAGATCCTGAACCGCCTCCAAAATATTCGTGGCGTTTTTCGGCGCGATTTCGCGGATCTGGATATTGGCGCGCGTCGTCACATGCAGATAGCCGCCGCCAAATTTTTCTGCGAGATCCGCAAGCCCCGCGAATTGCCAATGAGTCAGCGCGCCATTGGGGATGCGCAGCCGGCACATATAGGAATCCTGCGCCGGCGCGACGTAGAAGAGCCCGTAATAGCGCCAGCGGAAATTGTCTGCGGGCTTTGGCGGCGCGTTCTCTTTCGCCTGAGCGGCAAGCCGCGGCCAGGCGTCGAATGGATGCTCTTCGCGCTTCCATTTTTCCTGATCGGTCAGCTTGCCGCCTGCGGCGGTGACGCGGTCCTGCGCGGAGAAATGCGCGGCGTCCGGCCCCATCGGCTGCGCTTGTGCGGGCGTCGCCTTTTGTCCGCTGCGCGCCGAGAAACCGGCCGCAAAGCCTTCAAGATAGCGCTTCTGGTCGAGCGTGAAATCGACGGACATCTCAGGCGGCCTCTTGCATCGGCGCGCCGAACATCAATTCGTCGCAGTGAGATAAAATGTCCGCGCCGGAGCGGATGAGATCGAGAATGTCGGCGGCGCCGCGCGTGTCTCCCACCAGGATCGCGCCCACCAGCCTGTCGTCGCGCTCGACAAGCTTGCGATAGAGGCCCATGCGCGGGTCCTTGCAGACGATGCGGCGCACATCGCCTTCGCCGAGATAATCGCCGGCCGAGAAAACGCGCACGCCGGAGACTTTCAGATTGGTGGAGACGACGCTGCCGCCATAGGAGGCGTCTTGTCCGGCAAGCCGCATGGCGAGAACGCGTCCCTGCTCATAGGCTGGCTCGACGAGGCCGTAACAGACGCCGCGATGTTCGGCGCATTCGCCGATGGCGTAAACGCCGGCTTCGCTTGTCCCCAAGCCATCGTCGACTTTCACGCCTCGCCCGACGTCAAGAGCGGCCTGTCGCGCGAGGTCGGCGTTGGGCTGAATGCCGACGGCGAAAATCACGGCGTCGGCTGGAATCGTTTGTCCGTCGGCGAACTCTACATTCTCGACTTGGCCCGAACCGTTGATGCGCGTCGCGTTAGCGTTGAGAAGCACACGCACGCCCTTCTCTTCGACGAGGCAGCGCAAGATGTCGGCGCCGACCGCATCGAGTTGGCGCTCCATCAGCCGATCCATGACATGGGCGAGCGTCACGTCGACGCCGCGTCGCGCAAGGCCATAGGCCGCCTCCAGTCCGAGAAGACCGCCGCCGATGACGAGCGCGCGCGCGCCTTTGCCTTCCAGCCGGGACAGCGCCTCGACATCCCTTACGTCGCGAAACACGTGAACGCCCGGAAAATCAGCGCCTTCAATGGGCAGCCTTGCCGCGCGCGACCCGGTGGCGAGCGCGACTTTCGAATAGTCGACGCTCTCGCCATTATCGAGAAGGAGGCGCCGCGCCGCGGCGTCGATCTTGATGACCTTGCGGCCGCTCAGGACCTCGACGCCAGCAGCGCGCCACCATTGCCGGGGCTTGAGCTCGATGTCGTCGACCGACAATTCCCCGGCCAGCACCGAAGACAGCAGCACGCGATTATAGGCAAGCCGCGGTTCGTCTCCGATCACGAGAATGTCGTATCGACCCGGCGCCCGGTTCGTCAGCTCCTCGACGAAACGCGTGGCCGCCATGCCCGCGCCGACGACGACAAGCTTCTCGCGACTTTTACAATCCTGCAATCCAGTCATGTGTCGACTCTGCTGAACGGCCGAACGGTCCGGTCACAGGTCGCTTTGCCTTACAGGTGATGAGAACGGGCAAGACGACCGAAGCGCGCCGCGAATTGCGAAATCGCTTCTGTGACGGAGCCCAGCTTTGGGCTCGTTCCGGCGGACCGGCGGTCGTCGTTGACCGATGAGGTGATTGCACATTTCGGGCCAGAGGCGCCGGCGTGGCTTTTCCTGAGGAATGCGGGCGTTTGGCGCTGACCAACGGCAGCAGGCGGCATTTTGCGGCGCCGAATGCTTAGGCGCGAGGCGCCTAACGGCTGTCCCTTTTGAGCATCAGTTCAGCGCTCACAGACGCTGTCCGATATCGAAGCCGGCGAGATAATCTTCATAGCTGCGGTCGTCGAACGACGGTCCCGCAAAGGCCCCGATTTCGCGCTGAACATGCGGCCCATCGATCGCGGCGTCGAAAAGATCTGGGCGCAGGACGCTCTTCGCGCGATCGGCCATCTCTGGTGAATGGCGGGTCTGCCCCCAGCGCAGCATCTGCGCATAGATCCATTCGGCTTGCCGTGGATCCGGCCGCATGGCGCCGTCTCGTCCAATGATGAGGTAATTGGCGTCGCTTCGTTCGTCGCGCGCCTTAACACGCAAATGGCCCGTGAGCACGCGGCGGATGATCTCGGCGTCGACGCCGACATATTCCGGGCGCGAGAGAATTTGCGAAACCTCGTCGTGGTTATGCGGGTCGTCGACGAAGGCGGCCCCCCGGTCGAGCGCGCGGATCAGCGCCGCTACAAGATCGGGATTGTCGTTGGCGAAGCTCTCGCGCAGAGCGAGCACTTTCTCGGGCGCGCATGCGAAAATCTCGCAGCCGAAATGCAGAATGACCCCAACGCCAGCGTCGACCGCGACAGAACTCCAGGGCGCGCCGACGCAAAAGCCGTCGAGCTGGCCGCGCGCCAGATTTTCGACCATGTAAGGCGGCGGCAGAGCGATCAACCGCAGGTCTTCGTCGGGATCGACGCCGCCTTCCGCCATCCAGTAGCGCAGCTGATAATTGTGCATGGAAAAAGGAAAGGTCATGCCGAAGGTCAGAGGCTCACGTCCCTCGGCCCTTCGTCGCGCGACGAGCTTGGCGAGCGCGCGCGCGGTTTGTGCCGGATGCGCGACCTCGCCTTCCGCGGCGAGTTCGGCATAAAGCGACGTGGACACCGCGATCGCATTGCCGTTCATCGCGAGATTCATCGGCGCGACAAGCGGGACTCGCACATGGCCCAGTCCGAGCGTGGAGGCGACCGCCATCGGCGCCAGAAGATGCGCCGCATCGAAACGGCCGATGGCGAGCTTGTCTCTAATATTCGCCCAAGACGCTTCGCGGATCAGTTCGACGTCGAGACCTTCCGCCTTGGCGAAGCCCTTATGCGCGGCAATCAACAGCGCGGCGGCGTCGACGAGCGGAATGAACCCGATTTTCACATGCGCTTCGCTGGTCATTTAAACATCTCCGCCGCAGTGATGACCGAGCGTGCAATTTCGATAATCTTTTTGTTTTCGCGCATGGCGGCGCCGCGCATCAATTTGTAAGCGTCCTCTTCGGAAAGCTTCTTCGCCTTCATCAATATGCCTTTGGCGCGTTCGATCGTCTTGCGCTCCTCAAGATCGGATTTGGCCTGTTCGAGTTCATCCTGAAGCTTCGAGAAGGCATTGAACCGCGACACGCACAGATCGAGGATCGATTTAATGCGTTCCTTTTTCAACCCGTCGACGATATAGGCCGAGACCCCAGCGTCGACTGAGGCCTGAATCGACGCCGTATCGCTCTGATCGACAAACATGGCGATCGGCCGACGCACGGCGCGACTGACCTGAAACATCTGTTCAAGCGTATCGCGCGAAGGATTCTCGAGATCAATCAGGATCACGTCAGGGTCGCTGGCGTAGATGTGCTTCAGCAGATTGTGCATTTCGCTGATGCGCTCGACCTCTGTGAAGCCGGCGTCACGCAGTCCCTCCTCGAGGATCAGCGAGCGAATGGGACTTTCGTCGACAATGACGATCTTCAATTCACGGCGTCCAGTGAGCGCATGTAGGGGTCGCGCCAGCGGCGGCGCATCGCCGTCAGTCTCCGCGATCCGCCCGCCGGGCCGCGACCAACGCACGTTATATCTTGAAGCGCAACGACATGCCCGCCTGCCA
This sequence comes from Methylocystis rosea, assembly GCF_003855495.1. Taxonomy (NCBI): domain Bacteria; kingdom Pseudomonadati; phylum Pseudomonadota; class Alphaproteobacteria; order Hyphomicrobiales; family Methylocystaceae; genus Methylocystis; species Methylocystis rosea. The sequence continues at coordinate 2,800,060 of NZ_CP034086.1, forward strand.
GTTCTTCATGATCTGCGGACCGTTGAGATTCTGATAGACGGGCATGCCGGCCTCTACCGCGACAGTCGCATTGTCATAGCCGATAAATTTGCCGCTGATCGTCGCGCCGCCGAAGACTTCGACTCGCTGGCCGCCATAGAAGGCCGGATTGGCCGGCACGGCCGGGCCGCGGATTTCCGGATCGAAGCCGCGAATCGGTCCCTGCGTCGAACCGCTCACGCGGAAGGTGGTGGTGAGTCCGGGCGTCCAAGTGTAGCCACCCCAGGCGTTGAATTCATGCAGATCGCCCCAGCGATAGCCCCCGGAAGGATTGGGACCGAACGGAAAGCGCAGGCGATATTCGAGCAGGTAGTCCCAGGAATAGCCCAGTGAATTTGGGGCCAGAGGGAAGCGCCCGCGATAGCCGAGGCCCCACGACCACGGTCCCAGATAGCCTGCATAGACGATGCCCGGTAGAAAATCGAATGTGCCCGTGCCGGGCTGCATGCCATAGAATCCTCGGATGTTGCGGCGGGTTCCGTCGGGCAGGAGAAAGTCCTTGAACGTGGCGGTGTAGCTGCCGGCGGGCAAGGAGATGCCGAGAGAGAGCTGGATGCGGTGGACGTCGTCCTGATAGATACGATAGACGCCCGACAAAGTGACGTCGGCAAGGCTCGTCGTTCCCGGCAAACTCCTGCCGAGCGGCAGAATGCCCGACGCGCCCTTGAAGGTTAGGGCGTTGAGATTTTTCTCGATCATGCCGGCCGTGAGAACCACGGCGAAATCTTTGGTCACGCCGTAGTTCAGGCCGACAATTTGCGTCGCGACCGCGATATTTTGCGGGATGATGCGCACGGTTTGGCGGGGATTGAGAAAGAACGGCACCGTCGTGACGATATATTCGTTGGAGACCGTGCGCGTTCCCATTTTGATGCCCGACAGATTAGCGAAGACGGGCGTAATGGAGAGAACGAGTTTGCCGGCGGCCGGCATATCGGCGCCGAACACCCCCATGGGCGCCGGCGGAGGCGGCGCGGCCGGCGCCAGGGATGGCGGCGGCGCTTGAAGTTGTACCGAAGGCGCCTCGGACGGCGCGTTCTTGCGGGGCGCGGCGTTCGCGCCGGTCGCCACGAGCGCGGCCGCTGCGACTATCAATTTTGCGGCGCCGCGCCATGGCGGCTGTCGGCGCATCGATCGCTGGGACTGTGCTCTCTTCATCGCGAACCTCATCTGCATCTCGCCTGCGCGCGCCCCAGAAACGAAAAAAGCCGCTGCCTGAACGCCTGCGAAGCAGACGTTCAGGACAGCGGCGATGCTGGGGGGCCCTTCTGTGGACCGCGTGACGTCGCAAGCGACGCCCTCGCGCTATCGGATGCAATCGCGGCGCCACCTACAGCGAAGCTGTATGGCGCGCGTCGCTGAGCCGCTCTGGAAGCCAGGCTTTTGCAGGGGTTCGCGCTTGCACGCGCGCGCTTGCGAAACATTCACGAGGAATTATTCGCGTGGCGCGCTTGCTTGCGAGGCGGCAACGAACGCTGAAAAAATTCGCATTCTGCCGCCAACAGCGACAGCCGCTCCGTCCTTGTAGCAGGCGTTTGCCGTGATGACGCGGCCTTCTACATGTCTTCCGTCCGACGTCCGTGTTTGGACAGGGAGGACGCAATGAGAGGATGTGAAACTTGTCTCGCGGCCGCCGCCTCAGAAGGCTCGCGATGAACGAGACCAAGAAGAAAGCGCCGACGACCGATCAGCGCGGGCGCCGATCCTGCCGTCGCCCCTTCGGGGACCGACGAAGAGGCCGGCGGATTTCCGCCGACGGAGAAGGAGCCGTGCGCTCGCAGTCGAGAAGTCCGCCGGCAAGCCGCAGACGCCGTCCTAGAAGTAGCTGCCTCCCATAGCGCCGCCGAACGCTCAACTCCCGCGCCCTTCAATGCCGCGAGCGTGGAGTTGATGGTCGATGCCGGCAGCGGCGCGCCGGTGGGATATTCACCTGCTATGCGCCATTTAGCTGTTTGCTGATGCAGTTGCGCCCGTTCCGACGACACGGATGTGAGCGCATCCAACGACGACCTAAAAATCCTAATAGCGCCTTTACATCATTCGCGCGCAAATTGCGGTTCGTGGTTCTCGTTTGACAAAGCATCAAGGCGAGAACGCGACATTAAAGTGAGATGCGCTCATGCCTCTATCTCTCATAGGCCTAGGCGTCGCGGCCTTTATCTTTGTGATCGCGAACAATCTGGTTCACGAGATGCGCGCGCGGCGTGCGCGCATTGATTCACGTCGCCGGTAAGCGCGGAGAGGAACACATGCTCGATCTTCTGTACGTTGGCCTCGGTCTTTTCCTGTTTGCGATCGTTGGCGCCTATGCGCGGGCCTGCGGGCGCCTTTAGGAGAACCGCATGTTTGAACCTGTCATCGGACTGATCGTCGCCGTTCTTCTCGGCGCCTATCTCGCCTATACGCTGCTCCATCCCGAAAAATTCTAAAGGGAGGCTCGGCATATGCCGGGCGTTCGCCATGACTTCCATTGGGCTGGCGCAAATCGCCATCGTCCTGCTTGCCGTTATTGTCGCCGCTATTCCGCTCGGCAATTACATAGCCACCGTCTTAGCGGGCGAGCGCAGCCTGCTCTCTCCCGTGCTCTCGCCCCTTGAGCGCGTCTTCTACAGACTCTCCGGCGTTGATCCAGCGCGGGAGCAAAACTGGCTTGCCTACGCGATGGCGATGCTGGCCTTCAGCGTCGTTGGATTTGCGTCGCTCTACGCCCTGCAGCGGCTCCAGGCCTATCTGCCGCTCAATCCTCAGGGCTTTAGCGGGGTTCCCGCCGACCTCGCCTTCAACACGTCGATGAGCTTCGTCACCAACACCAATTGGCAAAACTACGGCGGCGAGTCGACGATGAGCCACCTGACGCAGATGCTCGGCCTCACCGTGCATAATTTCGCATCCGCCGCCACCGGCCTTGCGATGGCGTTCGCGTTGGTGCGCGGTTTCTCGCGCGCCGAATCGCCGACCGTCGGCAATTTCTGGGTCGACCTCACCCGTTCGACGCTTTACGTGCTCCTGCCGCTTTCGATCGTCGTCGCGCTCGCCCTCGTCGCTCTCGGCGTGCCGCAGACGCTTCAGGGTTCGGTCGAAGCGACGACGCTGGAGGGCGCCAGGCAGATGCTCGCCATAGGCCCGGTCGCCAGCCAGGAGGCGATCAAGGAGCTCGGCACCAATGGCGGCGGCTTCTTCAACGCCAATTCCGCGCATCCTTTCGAGAGCCCGAACGCCCTTTCCAACATGCTGGAAATCTGGGCTCTGCTTGTCATCCCCTTCGCCACGGCCTTCGCCTTTGGGCGTGCGGTCTTCGACTATCGACAAGGTCGCGCGATCGCCATCACGATGATGATCGTGCTCGTCGCGGGCGTATCAGTCGCTTACTGGGCCGAGGCAGGCGGCAATCCGTTGCTGACGGAGATCGGCGTCGATCCTTCGTCTGGCAATATGGAAGGCAAGGAGGTGCGCTTCGGCCCTGCGATGAGCGCGCTATTTGCCGCGTCGACCACGGGCACGAGCTGCGGCGCCGTCAACGCCATGCATGACTCGTTCATGCCGCTCGGCGGTCTCGTTCCCTTGTTCAACATGCTCATGGGCAGCATCGCGCCGGGCGGCGTCGGCGCGGGGCTCTACGGGTTTCTCGTCTTGGCGATCATCGCGGTTTTCATCGCGGGTCTTATGGTCGGCCGCACGCCGGAATATCTCGGCAAGAAGATTGAGACACGCGAGATGAAGCTCGCGATGCTGGCGGTGCTGATCTATCCGCTCAGCGTTCTTGCCTTCACGGGCGTTTCGGTCATGCTTCAGACGGGGCTCGCCAGTCTCAACAATGCCGGCCCGCACGGGCTTTCCGAAATCCTTTACGCATTCGCTTCGGCGACGGATAACAACGGATCGGCCTTCGCAGGGCTGACGGGCAATACGCCTTGGTACAACACGACGCTCGGCGTCGCAATGCTGCTCGGACGCTTCGCCTTCGTCATTCCCGTGTTGGCGATCGCCGGCGCGTTCGCGGCGAAAAAGAAGGGCGCCGCCTCGGTGGGAACCTTCCCGACGCATGGGCCTCTCTTCATCGGCCTGCTGCTCGGCGTCATCGTCATCCTCTATCTGCTGCAATATTTCCCAGCGCTCGCGCTCGGCCCAATCGTCGAGCATTTCGCGCTGCTTGCAGGAAAAACCTTCTAAGGAGCATGTCAGATGTCGCATAAAGTGGCCGCTCCCGGTCTGTTCGACGCCGCGATCACAAAGCGCGCCGCCGTCGACGCCTTCAGGAAGCTCGATCCGAGACGCCTTGCGCGCAATCCAGTGATCTTCGTCACAGAAGCCGTGTCGGCGGTGGTCACGGCGTTCTTTGTGCGCGATCTCCTCGCGCAGAATGGCGCCGCCTTTTTCTCTGGCCAGATCGCCGCCTGGCTGTGGTTCACGGTGCTCTTCGCCAATTTCGCCGAAGCGGTGGCGGAGGGACGCGGCAAGGCGCAAGCGGACGCTTTGCGTAAGACGCGTAGCGATTCACGCGCCAAGCGGCTGATCGATCCGCAAGACAAGAGCGGGATGAAGGACGTCTATGAAGGCGTTTCGGCGCTCGATCTCAAGCTCGGCGACGTGGTGCTGGTCGAAGCGGGTGACCTCATCCCCGGCGATGGCGAAGTGATTGAAGGCGTCGCCTCGGTCAACGAGTCCGCGATCACAGGCGAGTCCGCGCCGGTCATCCGCGAGGCGGGAGGCGACCGGTCAGCCGTGACCGGCGGCACGACGGTTCTCTCCGACTGGATCAAGGTGAAGATCACCGCCGCGCCGGGTTCAACCTTCATCGATCGGATGATCGCGCTCGTCGAGGGCGCGCAGCGGCAAAAAACGCCGAACGAACTCGCGCTGTCGATTCTTCTGTCCGGGCTGACGATCATTTTCTTGATCGTCTGCGTGACGCTTTGGCCGCTCGCGATCTACTCCGGCGCGGCGATTTCGGTCACCGTGCTGATCGCGCTGCTCGTCTGTCTGATCCCGACGACGATCGGCGGACTCTTGTCGGCGATCGGCATCGCCGGCATGGACCGGCTGATCCGCTTCAACGTCATCGCCACCTCCGGACGCGCCGTGGAGGCGGCGGGCGACGTCGACACGCTGCTTCTCGACAAGACCGGAACGATCACTTTCGGCAATCGCATGGCGGATGAGTTCATTCCTGTCGAGGGCGTCTCCGAGCGCGCGTTTGGAGAAGCCGCTCTGCTTGCCTCGCTGGCGGATGAAACGCCGGAGGGGCGCTCGATCGTCGCTTTTGCGAAAAGCACGCTTGGCTTTTCGACGCCCGATCTCGGCCAGGAAGCTCAGATCGTTCCCTTTTCCGCGCACACGCGCATTTCCGGAGTCGATCTTCCCGGACGGATGCTGCGCAAGGGCGCCGTCGACGCCGTGGCCGCACAAGTCAAGTCCGTTCCTGTCGATTTCGAACGCGCCGTCGAACGGATTTCGCGCGCCGGCGGCACGCCTCTGGCCGTTTCGGAAAACGGCAGGCTGCTGGGGGTCATTCAGCTCAAAGACATCATCAAGCCCGACATCAAGTCACGCTTTGCAGCCTTGCGCGCGATGGGCGTCAAGACGGTGATGGTCACCGGCGACAATCCGATCACCGCCGCGGCGATCGCCGGAGAAGCGGGAGTCGACGATTTCATCGCGCAAGCCAAGCCCGAGGATAAACTCGCCTATATCCGTAAGGAGCAGCAGGGCGGCCGCCTGATCGCCATGTGCGGCGACGGCACCAATGACGCGCCGGCGCTCGCTCAGGCCGACGTTGGCGTCGCCATGCAGACGGGCACCCAGGCGGCGCGCGAAGCCGGCAATATGGTCGACCTCGACAGCGATCCGACGAAACTCATCGAGATCGTCGCGATCGGCAAACAGCTGCTGATGACGCGCGGGTCGCTGACGACCTTCTCGATCGCCAATGACGTCGCCAAATATTTCGCGATCATTCCGGCGCTGTTTGTCGTCGCCTATCCCGAACTGGAGGCGATCAACATTATGAAGCTCGCCTCGCCGCAGTCGGCCATCCTCTCGGCGGTGATCTTCAACGCGCTCATCATTATCGCGCTCATCCCGCTCGCGCTGAAGGGCGTCCCGTACCGGCCCGTGGGCGCCGCCGCTTTGTTGCGACGAAATCTGCTGATCTATGGGCTCGGCGGTCTGATCGCGCCCTTCATCGGCATCAAGCTTATCGATCTCGCCGTCTCGGCCGTTCATCTCGCGTAAGGAGCCCTCAGATGCTCTCCCAAATTCGTCCGGCGATCGTCATGATCGTTCTTTTCACCGCGCTGACCGGAATCGTCTATCCGCTGGCGATCACCGGCGTTGCGCAACTCGCCCTGCCGACGCAGGCGAATGGAAGCGTGATCGAACGCGACGGAACAGTGGTCGGCTCGGCGCTGATCGGACAAAACTTTGCCTCCGATCGCTATTTTCATGGCCGACCCTCGGCGACGACAGGCCCCGACCCAGCTGATCCTTCGAAGACCGTCGATGCGCCCTACAACGCATCAAACTCGATGGGCTCCAATCTCGGGCCGACGTCGAAGAAGCTTGTCGACCGCGTCAATGCGACGATCGAGGCGGAATTCGCCGCCGGCCGCGTCGACGTCGTCGCCGCCGACGCCGCGACGACATCCGCCTCCGGCCTCGATCCGCATATTTCGCCGCAGTTCGCGCTGGCGCAGGCGGGGGCCGTCGCCAAGGCGCGCAATCTCAGTGAGTCGCAAGTGCGCGCCGTTGTCGAAGCGAATCTCGAAGGGCGCGTTCTTGGCGTGATCGGCGAGCCGCGTGTAAATGTGCTCTTGCTGAATTTGGCTCTTGATCGCTTACACTAGAGGTGACGCCCAAGAAGGTAGACGTCTTTGGCCCGCGACGACGGAGACTTCGACCGCCGACCCGACCCCGATGCCCTCCTTGCCCTGAGCGACAAGGAGAGCAAAGGGAAGCTTTGCGTGTTCCTCGGCGCCGCGCCCGGCGTCGGCAAAACCTACGCGATGCTGGCGCGCGCGCAAACGGCCAAGGCTGAGGGCGTCGATGTTGTCGTAGGCGTAGCGGAGACGCATGGGCGCTCTGAGACGCAAGCGCTCCTCAACGGTCTTGAGACGCTGCCTCGTCGCAAATGCGAATACCGCGGTCGGATCATCGAGGAATTCGACATAGACGCGGCGGTGGCGCGAAAGCCTCAGCTCATCCTTATCGACGAACTCGCGCACACCAATGCGCCAGATAGCCGGCACCCCAAACGCTGGCAGGATGTCGAAGAGCTGCTCGACGCCGGCATCGACGTCTGGTCGACGCTCAATGTCCAGCATCTTGAAAGCCTCGCCGACGTCGTTTCCCGCGTGACCGGCGTCGCGGTGCGAGAGACCGTTCCGGATCGAGTCCTGCAGAAAGCTGCGGACGTTATTCTCGTCGACGTCACGCCAGACGAACTGCTCCAGAGACTGAAGGACGGCAAGGTCTATGTTCCCGAGACCGCGAAGCGCGCGACGCAGAATTTTTTCACGCCGCGCAATCTCACGGCCTTGCGCGAACTTGCGCTGCGGCGAACGGCAGAACGCGTCGACGACCAAATGGTCGATTTCCTTCGCCAAGGAGCGATCGAAGGCCCCTGGGCGACGGCGGAACGCTTACTGGTTTGCGTTGGTCGTGATGCAAAGTCCGAGGAGGTGGTTCGCGCTGGCGCACGACTGGCGACAGGCCTTAACGCGACATGGATCGCGCTTTATGTTGAGCGCGCCGGACAGGACGAACAATCCGCGGAGGTGGTAAGAAATGTCGATCGGTCGTTGCAGCTGGCGGAGCGGCTTGGAGCGGAGATCGCGCGCATCTCGGGAGACGACCTCGCCGGCGAAGTGCTGCGATTTGCAAGACGCGAAAATATTACGCAGATTGTGCTCGGCCGTTCGCCAGCTCGGCCCTTCGCCCGAATCATGCGACGTTCCCTGACCGACGAAATTCTTCGGCAATCGACGGATATCGCGGTTCACGTCGTCGTCCAGGAGGATGGCGCGCTTCAAGCGAGACGCGCGCCGAAATTGCCGACCCTGTCAGAGACGTGGCTTGGGGTCGGCGGCGCCGCAGTGTCGGTCACGATTACGGTGATGGTTGGATATGTGCTCGACCGCTGGCTCGGTCTTGCCAATCCCTCGGTGATCTTCCTCCTTCCGGTCGTGCTTTGCGCCGTCGGCTTGGGGATGTGGTCCGCGATCATGGCCGCGGTTCTTTCCTTTCTCGCCTGCGACTTTTTCTTTTTCAATCCGCGCTACGAACTCACCATTTCCCAACCGCAGGAATTTCTTTCGCTCCTTGTCGCGCTGGTCGTCGCCGTCATAACGGCAATGCTCGCGAGCAAGATGCGCAACTACGCAAAGAACATGCGCCAGCGGTCTCAGGCGATGCAGTCGCTGTTTGAATTTTCTCGCAAGCTTTCGACGATAACGACGCTCGACGACATTCTCTGGGTGTCGGCTTCTCAAATTCAGAAAGCCGGCGGCGTATCCTGCGTTGTGCTGCTGATGCCGGAAGAGACCGGTTTGAGACTGGCTGCCGCCTGGCCGCCGGTTGATCAAATGGACGCCGGCGAACTCGCCGCCGCGCGATGGGCGCTGGAGAAAGCCGAGCCCGCCGGCTGGCGGACGGATACGCTGCCGAATGTGCGTTTCCAATTCCGGCCTCTCACGACGGCGCGCGGCGTCGTCGCCGTTTGCGGGATCGAGCCTAAGACGCCTCAGGAACCGTTCTCGGCTGCCACGGAAAGCACGATTGCGGCGCTGATTGAACAGACGGCGATTGCGATCGACCGATCGATGCTCGTCGGCGACTCGGTCAAGGCGGCGGCTCTCGAAGAGAATGAAAAGCTGCGGACGATTCTGCTGTCCGCCCTCTCGCATGATCTCCGCACGCCGCTCACTTCGATCACCGGCGCCGTGACGAGCCTGCGCGAGCTTGGCGAGAAGCTCTCGCCCGAAGATCGCAAAGACCTTCTCCTCTCGATCGAGGAAGAGGCCGGACGTCTATCGCGCTTCATCGCCAATCTGCTGGACATGTCGCGTATCGAGTCCGGCGGTCTGTCGCCGCGCAGCGATCTCGTCAATGTGGCCGACGTCATCCGCAACGTCTTGGAAAGATCTCGAAAAACGTTCTCCGGAAAAGACACGTCCATCAGCATCGCGCCGGACTTGCCGCCTATCCGAGGCGACGCCAATCTCCTGGGTCAGGTCTTGTTCAACTTGATCGACAATGCGCATAAATATGGCGGTCCGACCGGCGTGATTATTCATGCGCGGCGGGAGGGCGCTGACGTGGTCATCACCGTGACGGACGAAGGGCCTGGCGTGAAGGCGGCGGACCTCGAACGCATCTTCGAAAAATTCTATCGGAGCGGGCGCGTGGATGGCCGCAAGGCTGGAACCGGGCTCGGACTCTCGATCTGTCGCGGACTCGTCAAAGCCATGGGCGGAACCATCGTCGCTCAGAGCCCTGCCGTTCGGCGACGCGGGACAAGGATCATCATGCGCTTCCCTGCCGCAAGCCTGTCGAAGCAGGGTGTTGCGGCATGAGCGGCGAGAGCGTTCTTGTCGTTGACGATGAACCTCAAATACAGCGCGTGTTGCGGCCGTCGCTGACGGCGAGCGGCTACGAGGTCATAGAAGCGGCGACAGGCCGCGAGGCGCTGGCCGCCGTATCGGCCAATTCGCCCGATCTCATCATCCTCGATCTTGGTCTTCCCGACATGGACGGCAAAGAAGTGCTGCGAAAGTTGCGAATCATCACGCGAACGCCGGTGATTGTTCTCTCGGCGCGCGATCGTGAATCGGAGAAGATTGCAGCGCTCGACCTTGGCGCCGACGACTATGTCGAGAAGCCGTTTGCGATGGGAGAGCTGCTGGCGCGCATGCGCACGGCCTTACGTCACTCGCAGGATACGGCGACCTCCGAATCCGAACGCGTCATCGCCAACGGGCTCGTCGTAAATCTGAATAAGCGAAACGTCGCAAAAAACGGCGCGCCGGTAAAACTGACGCCGAAGGAATTCGAGCTCCTCGCCTTTCTCGCGCGACACGCCGGCCGGCCTTTGATGCACCGAGAAATCTTGAAAGCGGTTTGGGGGCCGGCGCATCAGAACGACAGCCAATATCTGCGCGTATTCATCGGCCAGCTACGGGCGAAGATAGAGGAAAACCCCGCAACGCCCACAATCATCGTGACCGAGCCCGGCGTCGGCTACCGATTTATCGAGATCGAATAGGATGATTTTTGTCTGACCGGCGGGCATCAGCGCAATACCAATGAATAAACCAACAATCGGCAGGATACCTGCGAAGGCGTCGGGCCGCTATTTCAATAAAACTCTTTGATTTATCGTTGGTTTCGATAATTTTCGACGACGATAGCCTTTGATTTGGTGCCCAGGAGAGGACTCGAACCTCCACGGCTTTCACCACTGGTACCTGAAACCAGCGCGTCTACCAATTCCGCCACCTGGGCTTAGAGCGCGTCTCATAGGGGCAGCGGACGCCTCGTGTCAATGCGCGCTTTATGCAAAACCACATGGCCGCCCAGGTTGCGGCGGCGCCAGCTCGCGCATTTCCTTCGTCGTCAAATTTCGCTAGAGCCATAGCGACCATTTTTCCGGCGAGAGCCGGCGCGGCGCAAGCGGAGCAAATCGCAATGATCGGCGACAATAACCAGACCATTGGCGAAGGACGGGTGGTGACAGTGTTCGGCGGCTCCGGCTTTGTCGGCCGCTACGTCGTCCGAGCGCTGGCGCGCGACGGCTGGCGCGTGCGCGTCGCTTGCCGGCGGCCCGACCTTGCCTTCTTTCTTCAGCCGCTCGGCCGCGTCGGCCAGGTGATGGCGGTGCAGGCCAATGTGCGCAGTCCGGAGTCGATTGCGGCGGCCCTGCGCGGCGCCTCGGCGGCGGTTAATCTTGTCGGCATCCTTGCTGAAACCGGCGCGCAGAAATTCTCGACCGTTCAGGCGGGCGGCGCGCGCACGATCGCCGAAGCGGCAAAGACGGCCGGCATCCACAATGTCGTGCATATTTCCGCCATCGGCGCCGATCCGCAGTCGCGTGCCGCCTATGGCCGAAGCAAGGCGGAAGGCGAAGCCGCCATGCTTGCGGAGGTTCCTGCCACGGTCATCCTGCGCCCTTCAGTGATTTTCGGGCCGGAAGATGATTTCTTCAACCGCTTCGCCACCATGGCGCGCTACTTTCCGTTCGTGCCCATCGTCGGCGCCGAGACAAAATTCCAGCCGGTCTATGTCGGCGATGTCGCCGACGCGGTGGCGATCGCGCTCGCCGGCCGCGCCAAGCCGGGCGTCGCTTATGAACTCGGCGGTCCGGAGGTCAAAAGCTTCGCGGAGATCGTCGACTATGTTCTGAAGGTCACGCAGCGCCAGCGCCGCGTCCTGAAACTCTCCTTCGGAACCGGCAAGCTTATGGCCAGCGTGACGCAAATGGCGACCAAGCTGTCGCTGGGCCTTTTCCCGAAGCTTTTGCGCATGACGCGTGATCAGGTCGAATTGCTCAAGCACGACAATGTGGTCAGCGACCCGGCGAAGGCGGAAGCGCGCACGCTGCAAGGTCTCGGAATCGCCGATCCGCAATCGATCGAGTCGATCGTGCCGACCTATCTCTATCGCTTCCGCAAGGTCGGGCAATATCAGACGCAGCGGCTGGGCGAATCCGCGTCGCGTTGACGACGTCGCGTTCTGAACTAGGGCCCGCGGGCGGACGGCGTCGTTTCCCCCCGCGGGTGTGGCGGCAGCATCCGATGGATGCGGGTCATGAAGGCGACGGCAAAGAGCGGCGTCAGCACGTTCAGCCCCGGCGTCGCGACGAAGACGGCGATGAACAGTCCGGCGACGAAGAGCCATAGCGCATGGCGACGGCGCAACGCCTCCGATTCCTGCAGCGAACGAAAACGCGTCGCGGCGAAGAGAAAATATTCGCGCCCGAAAAGATAAGCGTTGGCGAGGAGGAAGGCCGCGGCGTTTATTCCCGGCACGAAGAGCAGCAGCAGCGCAAAGAAATTGACGATCGCGGAAATTCCAGCGAAGCGCAGGCCCATGAGAATCGCCTGGGTCGCCGGAATGGCGCGACCGTGCTGTCCCGGCGGATAGAGATCCGCTTCGACGTGATCGGCGAGATCGTCGAGGAATAATCCGGACACCAGCACGGAGACGGGGGCGATGAGAAACGCCATCAGGAAGAACAGTCCGGCGCCCGTCGCATAGGTCAGCGCCGTCCGCAGCCAAGGATGCTCGACCATCATGAAGGACATGGCGAGCTTATCGAGACCCACCCAGGCGAGCGCCAGCAACAGGAAGGTCATGCCGAGGCTCTTGAGCAGCACCGCGCGGAACGGCGGCGTCACGATCTGGCGCAGCGCCGCCAAAGCGGCCTCGAACATTTCGGTCATGCGAGTCAATCACCTGCATCAATGGCGGCGAATCGCGGCCGCCATCCAGATGGCGTTTCGCAGCGCGCGACGCAAGTGCCGGGCGCGGTCAAAGGCCTGAAGCTATTTGCTGAGATGCGCGCTAAGATTTTGAAGGCCTTTCTCGAACTGATCGCCGATCATCTTGTCGCGGCTGACGAAGATGTTCATCGCCCTGCTCGCGAGGCTGGCGTCGCCGGACATGCTCCAAACGACATGAGTCTTATGCGCCGCGGAGTCGCCGCCCAAACCCAGCGTGCGCGCGAGCCAGCGTCCTTTCGTCAGTTCGCCGTCGGGAGCGAGAAAGAAGGTCACGTCATTGGCCGCAGCAAAGGGCTTGCGCATATCGAGCCTGAGGTCGACGCGCTCGGTCGGTCGACTGTCGACGATGGTCATGCGCCCTGCGCCGACATTCTTGTCGCCCGACCATTCGAAGGCGGCGCCGGGGCCCGCCGCGGGTCCCTCATATTGGATTTCGGCGTTTGGATCGAGTTTCGCCCAGGGTGACCAAGACTCCCAATTGCGCAGATTATTGATCGCGGCAAAAACCCGGCGCGGCGGCGCATTGATGACCGCCTCGCGCCGCACCACGAAACTATTCGGCTGCAGGTAAACGGCCAGTGCGAGCAAAGCGGCGCCGTAGAACAAGACGATGAGCAACAAGCCAGTCATAAACCCCTCCAATGCGTGCGCCAGGAACCCGCGACACAACTAGCGCGCCGGGCTCAGGCTTCAAATGAATCGGCAGCCTCGATCAGCGCGGCCGCATACGTTTCCATGAGGCGGAATTTGACCTCGCCGCGCGCCGCCGCAGCGATGAAGAAACCTGCGCGGCGCCATTGCTCAACGCCGTAACTGTCGCCGGAATCGCTGCTAACGGCGAGCGGCGACAGGTTGACGACAAAGCTGTCGAGCCCGCCCGCCAACCCCCGCCCGTCGGCCTTCAGGACAGCCTCCTTGAGAGTCCAGATCGCAAAGAAAACGTCGCTCTGCGACTCCGGATCAAGCTCTCTGCGCACGATCGCCGCCTCTTCGGGCGCAAAAAAACGCTCCGCCACCTTCAGGGCGTCTCGCGGCCTGAGAAACGACTCGACGTCGACGCCAACGTCGCGTCCCGACGCGATCGCCACGGCGGCCATGCCCCGGGTATGCGACAGGCTCACGTCAAGGCCGGTGCGCGGCGACGCCAGGAACGGCTTGCCGTGCAGCGTCACGCCGAATCGCCACGCGGCGGGCGCAATCCCTTTCGCGCGCCCGGAAAGGCTTGCGCGCAACAGCGCATGCGCGGCGACATAGGCGAGGCGATCCGATTCGAACGCAAAACGCGCCGCCCGCGCGGTCTCACCTTCGTCGAGAAGCGCAGCGAGCTTCGGCCATTCGTCGTCGGCGATCTTCGCGACGTCGATGAAGAACACGTCGACGGCGGCCGCGGACGTCTCGGCGTCGGCCGACGTCAGGAGACCCCGAGCTTCTTTTGCAGATTGGTCGAGGACGTCGTGTACTGGAACAGAAGCTTCTTTTCGGGATAGACGTAACGATGGGCCTTCTGCGCGGCGAGCGCGACCTCGTGGAAGCCTGAAAGGATGAGCTTCAATTTGCCGGGATAAGAGTTGATGTCGCCGACGGCAAAAATGCCGGGATGACTCGTTTCGAATTTCTCGGTGTCGACGGGAATGAGGTTTTCATTGAGCTGAAGCCCCCAATCGGCGACGGGGCCAAGCTTCATGGTGAGGCCGAAGAACGGCATCAGGCGCTCGCAGGCGAGCTTCTCTTCGACGCCGTCATTTCCCTTGAGGATCGCGCCCGCGAGTTCGCCATCCTCGCCTTCGACCGCGGTAATCTGGCCAAGCCTGAAGTCGATCTTGCCCGCCGCCATGAGCTCCTGCATCGCCGAGACGGAATGCGGCGCGGCGCGGAACTGGTCACGACGATGAACGAGCGTGATGCTTTTCGCCACCGGCTGCAGATTGAGGGTCCAGTCGAGCGCCGAGTCGCCGCCGCCAACGATGACGACGTTCTTGTCGCGGAAGTCCTCCATGCGGCGCACGGCGTAAAACACCGACTTCCCCTCATAGGACTCGATCTTCGGGATCGGCGGCTTCTTGGGCTGGAACGATCCCCCGCCGGCGGCGATGAAGACGACCTTGGCGTGGAAAATTTTTCCCGCGTCGGTGCTGAGGCGAAATTCCGGCTTTTCGGCCGTTCCGAGCGACACGAGCGTCTCGACCATTTCGTTGAAGTGAAAGGTCGGGTGAAACGGCTCGATCTGCTTCAGGAGATTGTCCGTCAGCTCCTGGCCGGTGCAGACCGGCAGGCCGGGAATGTCATAAATCGGCTTTTCGGGATAGAGTTCCGAGCACTGGCCGCCGGCGCGCGGAAGAATGTCGATGACATGCGCCTTGATGTCCAACAGGCCAAGTTCGAACACCGAAAAAAGACCCGCTGGGCCGGCGCCGACAATGACCACATCGGTTTCGATCGCGGCTTCTTTAAGCTGGTTCATCGTCAATTCCCGACTAATTCCTCAAACGCGGAAGATCGAAGACGCCGTTCGCGTCGCGTGTGCGTCGCCGGCGGCGCTGCGGGCGCGTCTTGCGCGGCGGCCGGCTTCAAATTTCGCCCTGCCGGTTCGTCTATCGCATTTGTCGAGAGATTCAAACCCGCTGGGGCGTAGTCTGGAAAAATTGCGCGTCAGCCCTGCTGGGCGGGGGTCGTTAAGACCAGCCCGTCGAGTTCCGGCCTTACGGTGATCTGGCAGCACAGCCGCGAATTCGGCTTCACGTCAAAGGCGAAGTCGAGCATATCCTCCTCCATCTGCGACGCTTTGCCGGTTTTTTCGGCCCATTTTTCATCGACATAGACGTGGCAGGTGGCGCAAGCGCAGGCGCCGCCGCATTCCGCGGCGATCTCCGGAATATCATTGCGCCTTGCTGTCTCCATCACGGTGGAGCCAACCTCGCCCTCGACGGATCGGGCTTGACCCTGAGAATCGACGAAGGTGATCTTGACCTTTGTCGGCGCGCCGCCCCCCGGCTCCGCGCCATAGCGGGTCGCAGCATCCTCAAAGCTCATCTTCGCCATGACGCCTGTCTCTTCCTCATGCATGCGCGACTTTCGCGGCGCTCCCGACTGTGCTTGAAGCAGAAAGCCACGGGCCGCTATTCTTCCGCGCGTCGTGCGGTTGCGCCGCCAGCGCTGCCCAAATTGTCGCCGTTCAGTTAGCACCCGTCCGTTTACGGCGCTAGCCCCTCCCGACGCGCGCGACCGTAGGCCACATTCGATGCAATTCAGCGGCGACCGCCGAAAGAGACGCGCAGATGACGGACATCGCTTTAGGCTTCCGGAACGCCGATGGCGCGCTACGGTCTCAGCTGACCGGATGCCTCGATTTCATGAACGAAACGCCTTTTTTCAAGCGCTACAAGCAGGAGACTTGGGACGCGCTGCAAATATCCGGAAACAGTAAGATATTGGATGTGGCCTGCGGCGTCGGCTTCGACGTCATCGGACTCGCGCGGCGCTTCCCGCGCGCCGACGTCTTCGGTCTCGATTCGGCGCATGGCTTTCTCGGCCTGGCGCGAGAGCGGGCGCGGGGGCTTTCCAATGCGCTTTTCGTCGGCGGCGACTCCCGCAACCTCCCCTTCGGCGATCGCGTGTTCGATGGCGTTCGAATCGATCGCTCCTTGCAGCACATCAGCGCCCCCATCGAGGCGCTGCGCGAAATGGTCCGGGTGACGCGCAAGGGCGGCAGAATCGTCGTCGCCGAGCCCGATTGGGGAACATATTTCGTCTACAACGGGAAACTCGAAACCGGGGCTAAGATGGCGCGACTATGGGAGAAGTCTTTCGCCAATCCATACATCGGCCGAGAGATCGGCGTTCTGCTCCAAAAGTGCGGCGTCGAAAACATCGGCTGCAGGGGGCATGCTCTCGTCGTCAGAAGTCTCGACGCGGCGGAGATCATCTTCGACCTCACGCGGGTGACGGAGAATTGCGTGTCCGCGGGCGTCTTGACGCGAGACGAGGCGGAAGACTGGTCGAGCGCGTCTAAAGCGGCGTCCCAAAGCGGCGCGTTTCTCGCGTGCCTGAACCTCATGCTGTGGGACGGTTCGATACCGGACTGAGCGATTGCGCCCCGCCAGCGTTGCTATAGGCGGGCGCGGGCCCATTGGCCGATGCGCAGCGCGATACGCGCCGCCGCGTCGCTGAGCGCCCGCACGGCTGGCGAGCCGGTGTGTTCCGGGGCCGGCGTCTCTTCGACAAAGATCCGCGCCGCCTTCGCCCGGCCGCTGCCCGAGTCGACGAGTTGGACGGAAACTTCAATGACCGCGAGATTGCGGGCGAGGTCGATCTCGAAGCGCCGCACGTCCGTCTGCAATTTTGTTTGCGCGCCAAAGTTGGAAGAGGCTGAAAGACCGCACTGCTGCAGCGCTTCAATCAAGCGGCGCTGGAAAAGACGCGGCATCGGATCCGACCACTGCACGCCGGGAAGAATGGCCACGCTGTCATCGCCGGCGCGAACCACAATCCGATCCGAGGAGGTCGGCGCGAGCGCGGCGGGTTCAGGCACGAAGACCGCGGGGCCGCTGCGCAAAGCGACGCTTCGCAAAGCGCCCGTTTCGGTCGTCAGATCGAACGTCTCGCGCGTCGCCTGGGCGCAGGCGGAAACGAGAAATGCGACCGACACGATCGCCGTCGCCTGCGCGACCTTGCGTTGCGTCGAAGCGGACGCCTTCAGTTTCATGCCGACCCGTCGCCCCATTTCGCCCGCGCGCCCCGTCGAGCGCGTCGTTCTTCTATCCGATCCCCGCATTGGCTCAAAGCCACGCTTTGGATTGATTTAACGGCCTTGATACTCCGGCACGGACTGGGACGGCCCGAAGATGAATTGTGACGGGTTCTTCTCAACCGAACGCAGCGTGCGATCGAATGTGTCGACGGCCTTGCGACCGTCCACAGCGAGCTGTCCATATTCGCGCAGCCCCGTCGCGGCGAAACGATTGATGCGTTCCGAGGCCCCGGCGATATTGCCGGCGATCGCCTTGATCTGCTTGGGGTCAATCGCCTTGATGGTCCTTTCGCCGGCCGCAAGCAGCTGATCGAGCCGCGCCGCCGCCGGTTTAAGCGAGCGTGCGACGTCCGACGCGTCGTGGATGAAAGTCGTGATCGAAGCGGAGTTATCGGCGAAAGTCTTGCTGACCGTTGCAGCGTTTTTAAGCGTCGCGGTGATGGCCGGACCATTATCGTCTATGAGCTTGTCGAGTTTCGTGAGGACTTCGGCGGCTTTTTTCGACAGGCTCTGAACATTGACGAGCAAATTTTGGATTTCGGAGCGCTCGGCCTGAATTTGGGGATACTTCTGGCCGACTTGCGCCGTCAGAGGCGGGGCGCCGGGCGTGCCGCCGACCAGTAGGACGTCGGAAACGCCCGTAAAGCCCCGCGTCTCGAGACGCGCGCGCGTGTCGGTCTTGACCGGCGTTCTGCTGTCGATCCTGACGAGCACATCGACCTTGCTCGGATCCTGTTCGGAAATGCCAAGATGCGTGACCTCGCCGACCTTCACGCCATTGAACAGCACCGAGGACCCGCGGCTCAGCCCTGAAACCTCGGTGAAGACAATCTGGAATGTATCCTGCCGGCCAAGCTGGCTCGGACCGGAAAACCAGTAGACGAAAAGAAAGGCGGCGAAGGCGACCGCCAGCGTGAAAGCGCCGATCAGGGCGTAGTTGGCGCGGGTTTCCATTGTTCGTCCTTCTGCTCAACGCGCGCCGCAGTCAGTCTGCCGCCACGCACGCCGTGGAAATAGGCCTTCAGCCACGGGTGGTCGGATGCGAGCAAGGTTTCCAGCGGCCCTGCGGCGATGACCCGACCTTCAGCGAGCGCCGCCACCCTGTCGCAAATAGAATACAGGCTGTCGAGATCGTGCGTCACCATAAACACGGTCAGCCCGAGGGTCTGCTGCAGCGTGCCGATCAGCGCGTCGAATTCGGCGGCGCTGATCGGATCGAGTCCCGATGTCGGTTCGTCCAGGAACACAAGCTCGGGATCAAGCGCCAAGGCGCGCGCCAGGGCCGCGCGCTTCACCATGCCGCCCGACAATTCTGACGGAAATTTGTCCGCGGCGTCGGGATTGAGGCCAACAAGCTCGAGCTTCAGCAGGGCCAGCTCGTCCATCAGTCGCTGAGAGAGGTCGCGCATTTCGCGCATCGGCATCTGAATATTCTGCTTCACCGTGAGGCCCGAAAACAGCGCGCCGTTCTGAAACAGCACGCCCCAACGCTGTTCCAGCGCACGCCGCTCAAGCGGCGCGAGCGCGTCGCGATCTTGCCCAAAAACCCGAATGGAGCCGCCTCGCGTCGGCGTGAGTCCGAGAATCGCGCGGGTGAGCACCGATTTTCCCTGCCCAGATCCTCCGACGAAGCCGAGCACCTCGCCGCGGTAGACGTCGAGGCTGAGCCCTTTCATGATGGTTTTGTCGCCAAAGCCGACCACGAGATCGCGCACGCTGATAATGACGTCGCGATTCGGGCGCGGTTGAGCGGCGTGAGCCGAGGCGTTGGTCATCGCCGCGCTCAATAGTCGATCGCCGCAAAGAATACGGCGAACACCCCATCCATCACAATGACCATGAAGATTGATTTCACGACCGAGGACGTGACCTGCCGGCCGAGCGATTCAGCGGAGCCCTGCGTCGCGAGCCCGTCCATCGATGCGATGAGGCCAATCACCAGCGCCATGAAGGGCGCCTTGATGATGCCGACGAGAAACGTATGCAGCGCGATCGCCTCTTTGAGCAATGACGCGAACGCCGCGGGGCTGATCCCCCCATACCACCAGGCCACGAGCATGCCGCCAAAGAGCGCCGCCATGTCGGCGACGAAGGTCAAAATCGGCAGGGAAATCACCAGACCGAGCACGCGCGGCGCGATCAGCACCTCGAAGGGCGAAAGTCCCATCACCAGCAGCGCGTCGACCTCCTCGCGCATTTTCATCGAGCCGAGTTCGGCGGTGATCGCCGAGCCTGAACGGCCGGCGATCATGATCGAGGTGAGCAGCACGCCGAGTTCGCGCAAGACAAGAATGCCGATCAGGCTGACCGTGTAGCTGGACGCGCCGAATTTGAGCAATTGAAAGATGCCCTGTTGCGCGACGATGCCGCCGACCAGAATGTTGATCAACACGATGATCGGGACGCTGCGAAAGCCGACCAGCTCGATTTGCGCGACGAGCGACGTGAGCCTGAACCGCCGCGGATTGGCGGCCACATACATCATCGAGGAGACGAATTCGCCGAGAAAGCCGACGCCGCGGTAAAATTCGCGAAGCGCGTCCACGACGGATTCGCCAAAATCTGCAAGCAGAACGAAGATGACATTGGATCGCGGCCGCGATGGCGCAGCGAAGTCGCGGTAACGCGTTTCTTCGAGCAGGGTCGAATATTCAGGCCGCACATGTTCGAGCGTGACAGCGACGTCGCGGCGCGCGAGATCATGCCGCGCGCGATTGATCAGCCAGGCGCCGGCCGTATCGAGTTGCGAGACTTGCGAAAGATCTATCGAGACCATGCGGTCGAGGCGGGCCTCCTCGACGATTCGACGCCCCTCCTCCTCCAGGCGCTGAGAGGCGACGAGCGTCCAGTCGCCCGAAAGCGCAAGGCGCGCGCCCTCCGCCGCGGATTGGCGCGCGACTTTGGGCGGACGCTGCATCGCCGCGACGGTCATCGGGCTTCGCTCCGCGCTGGAGACAGTAATCGGCTCATTGATGGCGTCATCCTATCCGACGATTGTGGCGCGCCGCTGACGCGGGCCGGCGCGCCGCCGCTTGTAGCCGCCTCTTCCAAAGCAGCCTCTTGCAAAAACGTCATAACTTCGTGAATTGACGTCAGCAAGCGCGTCGGCGCACATCGCAAACGCCAACCACAGACGCGCGACGCGGGCGCCGGAGAGCGATTTGAAGCGAAAACTATCTGTAGCCATACAGAGTTACCCGATCGCCGGCAGCTTCGTGATTTCAAGGGGCGCCAAGACCGAAGCCGTCGTCGTGACCGCAACCTTGGTTCAAGGCGGCGGCGTCGGGCGGGGCGAATGCGTGCCCTACGCCCGTTATGGCGAAAGCGCCGAAAGCGTTGTCGCCATAATTGAAGGCGCGCGCGACGCTCTTGAAGCTGGCGCCGATCGCGCCGCCCTGCAGCGCCTGCTGCCGCCGGGGGCGGCGC
Organism: Methylocystis rosea; assembly: GCF_003855495.1. Lineage (NCBI taxonomy): Bacteria > Pseudomonadati > Pseudomonadota > Alphaproteobacteria > Hyphomicrobiales > Methylocystaceae > Methylocystis > Methylocystis rosea. The sequence continues at coordinate 2,820,766 of NZ_CP034086.1, forward strand.
GCAACGCGCTCGATTGCGCCCTCTGGGACCTTGAAGCCAAGCTTTCAGGCGTTCCAGCCCATATCTCGGCAGGTTTCGAGGCGCTCTCGCCGCTTGTGACGGCATTCACGATCTCGGTCGGCGCGCCCGATCAGATGCGCGCTGCGGCGGAAAGGGCGGCCGGTCGGCCGCTCTTGAAAATCAAACTCGCCGGCGAAGGCGACGAAGCGCGCCTCGCCGCGGTGCGCGCAGGCGCCCCCAACTCAGCCCTCATCGTCGACGCCAATGAATCATGGGCGGCGGAAACCCTTCCCCGTCAGCTCGCCGCCTGCGCCGATTACGGCGTCTCGCTTGTTGAGCAGCCTCTGCCGGCGGGCAGGGACGACATTCTCGCGACCATGCCCCGACCGGTGCCGATCTGCGCCGACGAAAGCGTGCATGACCGCGCCTCGCTCGCGCCGCTCAAGGGCCGCTACGACGCGGTCAACATCAAGCTCGACAAAACTGGCGGCCTCACCGAAGCGCTGGCGCTGGCGCGCGCGGCGCAGGAGATGGGCTTTTCCATCATGGCGGGCTGCATGGTGGGAACGTCGCTCGCGATGGCGCCGGCTGTCCTGGTGGGGCAGATCGCCTCCTTCGTCGACCTCGACGGGCCTCTGCTTCTGGCCCGCGACCGCATTCCTGGGCTGTGCTACGAAGGATCGACTCTCATGCCGCCGGCGCGGGAGCTCTGGGGATAGCCCGCGAGGTCGCCCTCTGGACTTATTGACCGGTAGCTAAGTCGTAAACTAAGTTTTAACGGATGGGGATGGGGTTCCCCCGATAACCGCCGAAAGGCTGATGACTCCTGCGAACTCGCCGCCGCGTTCTTAAGATCGTCGGCGCAGGGTAGGAGTGTCCTGTTGCTTAGAGAACCCGCACCCCGTCGTGCGCCTCGCCGCCGTTGCCGCCTGCGCCCTGGCCGCAGCGCAGCCACGGCCGCCTCGGGCATCGGCGTGATTCGGCTCGGGACACGGCGGCGATGGATGTGCTGCGGAGCCCCAATCGCGCTTTTTCTCGCCGGCTGCGCGCCCACGACGCCCGTAGAGCGCGCCCAATTTCTCGGCGCGCCGGCCATGGAGCGCACGCTGGCCAGATCCGGGCTGAACGCCGCCGCGGGCGAAACGGCCTGGCCACGCGAGAAATGGTGGCGCGCTTTCCGCAGCGCGGAGCTTGACGGCGTCATCGACAAGGCGCTGCGCGACAATCAAAGCCTCAAGAAAGCGGAAGACACTCTCCGCGGCGCGGACGCCATCGTACAGGTCGTCGGCGCGAGGCTCCTGCCGGAAGTCCAGGCGACCTTCGGCATGCGGCAATCCCGCAATCCGCTGCATGGCGTCGTAGCCTCCTACAATCCGGCGCAGGGCGGATTGCAGAAGACCATGGCCTTCATTAATCCGCTTGCGCTGACCTGGGAGCTGGACTTCTGGCAGAAAAACCGGGCTCTGCTCGACTCGGCGATCGGCGAGTCGGCGGCGCAGGAGGCCGAATTGGAGCAGGCGCGCCTGCTGCTGACCGCCTCGGTCGCGCGCGCCTATCTGCGCGGCTACGCGGCGGCGCGCCAGCTCGAGGTCGCGAGAGCTTTGACGCGTCTGCGCCGCGATTTGGTTGCGCTTGCTGAAACCCGCTATCGCACCGGACTCGACTCCTTGGACGGGGTGCAGATCGCCCGCGCCGAATTCGAAAACGCCGTCCGGCGCGAAGCGGCGGCGCAGGCGCTGGTGACGCTGCAGAAGGATGCGCTCGCTCGGCTCATGGGCGAAGGACCCGACGCCGCGCGCGACCTTTACGCCGGCCGGAACGCGCCAGCGCCGGCGTCGCCGCCGCTGCCGCGAAGCCTGCCGCTTGAACTGCTCGCGCACCGCCCCGATCTCGCCGCCGCGCTGCGCCGCGCAGAGGCGGCGGCGGCCCGGGTTCACGTCGCCAAAACGATGTTTCTTCCCTCGATCGATCTTGCGATCGCCGGCGGCTTCGAAGGCTCGGTGACCTCGACGAAGATCAGCAAACTCGCGGGCTATCTCTTCACGCCCTCGGCGATCGGCTACGCGGTCTCGCCCGGACTACGCCTGCCGCTTTTTCAGGGCGGCCGCCTCAGCGGAAATCTGGAGTTTCAGCGCGCCGATTATGATCAGGCGGTCGACTCATATAATGAGACGCTGCTGCAAGCGGCGCAGCAGGTCGCCGACGCCATCGCCAATCTCAAGCGCGCGCGCGCCGAATATGAGGCGCAGAGCCGCTACCTGCGCGCTGCGCGCGCCCAGTATGACCTTGCGCAATCGCGGCTGCGCGACGGCATGAAGGATCGCCGCGAAACCGTCGCCGAGCGCGTTGATCTTCTTGAGTCCGGCTTCGCGCAGCGCGCGCTTGAAGGCGACAGGCTGATCGCCGCCGTCGACTTGTATCAGGCGCTGGGCGGCGGCTATGCCGATGGTCCGCCGCTGGCCGCGCCGAAGCCGGCGCCCGAAACCGACCCTTTGACGCCGGCCGTCGAGACGATCCAGTCCCTTGGCGGCGGCTGAACGCGCCACGCCTTTATCAGAAGAACGCGAACCCCATCGATGGCGCTGTCCCGCAAAAGCATCCGCTTCCGCAGAGAATTTCTGCTCAAGATCGTCATTGCGGCGATACTTGTCGGCGCGCTGATCGCTTTCTCGCGATGGTATTTTTACGACCGCGACTGGGTGACCACGGACAACGCCTTCATTACCGGCAACATCATCCCGGTTCAGGCGGACGCGACGGGAGTCGTGGCCGCCGTGCTCGCTGAAGAAACCCAGCTCGTCAAGAAAGGCGACGTGCTCGTTCGCCTCGACGGCCAACGCGCAAGAGCGGCGCTCGCGCAGGCGGAGGCCGAACTCGGCCGCGCGGTTCGCGCCGTCGGCGCGCTTTACGCGCAGCGCCGCCAAGTCTGCCAGAAGGTCATTTCCCGCGCCGCGCTTCGCGACAGAACGCGCCACGATCTCGCAAGATACCGCGAGGCGACGCTGAGCGGCGCCGCTTCGCGACAGGTGCTGCAGAATACCGAGGACCAGCTCGCCGCGCTGGAAGCCGATCTGCGAGAAGCACAGGCGGAGTACCAGTCGGTCGAGGCGCGCGTCGTGGGCGTGACGCGGATGAACCATCCCGACATCGAGGCCGCCAAGGCGCGATACAATGACGCTTACGTCGAGTTCGTGCGCCAGAACATCCGGGCGCCGGCGACCGGCTATGTCGCCAAGCGCAGCGTTCAGGTCGGCAAGCGGGTGCGCCCCGGCGACGCCATTCTCAATATCGTGCCGCTCGACCATCTCTGGGTCGAAGCGAATTTGTGGGAAAACAGGATGTCTCGGGTTCGTCCCGGGCAGGCGGCGATCATCAAGGTCGATCTCTATGGATCGGAGCAGATCTACCATGGCGAAGTCGCGGGACTTGTTCCGGGCTCCGGCGCCGTCTTTGCGGCTCTGCCCCCCGATAACGCGACCGGCAACTTCATCCGAATCGTCCAGCGCGTGCCGGTGCGCATCGCTCTACGGGCGGACGAACTCGAGAAACAGCCCTTGCGTCCAGGCCTGTCGACGGTCGCCTCGATTAATGTGTCCGGCCCGCTGCAATCGCCCAATCACTCGATCGTCAAGACGACGACGAATGAATATCTGACCGACGTCTATGACAAGGATCTCGCAGATGCGAAGGCGCGCGCCGACAAGATCGTCAAAGACAACGCCATAGGCGCGTCGAACGACGGCGCCGCCTGCACAGCCGCCGAATAGGCTGTGCACGGTTAATTTAGACTCGCGCTTGCCTTTTTGAGCGAATCTATTGGCGCGACTCGGATCACGCCGTAAGATTCGGTTCGGATATTTTTTCTATGTGATGGGGAGAGCAAGCATGCCGGACGTCAGCGCGAAACCGCCGGCGGGCCAATCTTCGCCAGCGCTTTCCCTCGATCCGGCGCAGATCAAAATCTCGCAGCGACTTGAGACGCTGAAGACGACAGAGAGCGGTCTCACTGCCGCCGAAGCGGCGCGGCGGCTCGCGGAATACGGCCCAAACGCGCTAGAGGACAAGACGGAAAGCAAGTGGCGCCGTCTGCTGAACTATTTCTGGGGGCCGCTGCCATTCCTCATCGAAGCCGCGGCCGTCATCTCCGCCGTGCGGCGGGATTGGCCGGACTTCGGCGTCGTCGCCGGTCTTCTCCTCTATAACGCCGTGGTCGGATTCTGGCAGGACAACAAGGCGGCGAACGCGCTCGCGGCCCTAAAGAAAAACCTCGCGCCCCGCGCGCGCGTGATGCGCGACGACGCCTGGACGACGATTCCCGCCGCCGAACTGACGCCGGGCGATATTGTCAGCGTCGCCGCGGGCCAGATCATCCCCGCAGATCTCCTGCTCATTGAAGGCGATTATTTGAGTTGCGATCAGGCGGCGCTCACCGGCGAATCGCTGCCCGTCTCAAAGAAAATCGGCGACGACGCCTATGCGGGCGCAATCGCCAAACAAGGCGCCATGACTGGCGTGGTCACGGCGACGGGCGGCCGCACCTTCTTCGGCCGCACCGCGAAGCTGGTCGGCGCCGCCGGCGCCGTTTCGCATTCGCAACGCGCGGTGACGGAGGTCGGCGATTTTCTCCTCGTGCTTGCATTTTTTCTGGCGCTGATCCTCGTCGGCGCGCAGCTCTATCGGGAAGTCATCGCGCCGGACGACTGGAGCTGGGATCGCGTCGGCTCCATCGCCCAATATGTGCTTGTGCTGCTGATCGCATCGATCCCCGTCGCGCTGCCGGCCGTCATGTCGGTGACGATGGCGATCGGCGCCTATACGCTCTCCTTGCAAAAGGCCATTGTTTCGCGTCTGAACGCGATCGAGGAGCTTGCCGGAGTCGACGTGCTGTGCAGCGACAAAACCGGCACGCTGACGATGAACAAGCTCACGGTGCAAAGCGCCATTTCCTATGGCGCGTTCACGAGCGACGACGTGTTGCTCTTCGCTGCGCTGGCGACCCAGAAAAGCAGCGAAGACGCGATCGACCTCGCCGTAATGGCGGCGCTGCCGGCGCATGATGCGCTCGACAGTTTCAAGCAGAAGGCGTTCACGCCGTTCGATCCCGTCAGCAAACGCACTATCTCGACAGTCGCGGACGGCTCTGGCGGCGTTCGCCATTACGCCAAGGGCGCGCCGCAGGCGATATCCGCGCTCGTGCGGCCCGACTCGCAGACTCTGCAGCGCTATCAGAACGAGGTGGCGGCGCTCGCCGTCAAAGGCCAGCGCGCGCTGGGCGTCGCCATGTCGGAAGATGGCGCACGGTGGCAACTGGTTGGACTCATCTCGCTGATGGACCCACCGCGCGCCGACGCCAAGGCGACAATCGCGGAGGCGCGCGGGCTCGGCCTAGAAGTCAAGATGGTGACCGGCGATGACGTCGCCATCGGCGATGAGATCGCCGCGCAGCTCGGCATGGGTTCGCATCTTCTCGTCGCGAGCGATGTCTTCAAAGGCGACGTCAAGGCGAGCGCTCTGCCGCGCAGCGTCGTCGACGCGGTGGAGCGGGCCGACGGATTCGGCAGAGTGTTCCCCGAACACAAATATGAGATCGTCAAGGCGCTTCAGTCGGTCGGCCATATCGTCGCCATGACCGGCGACGGCGTGAACGACGCGCCTGCGCTCAAACAGGCGGATTGCGGCATCGCCGTCAGCGGCGCGACCGATGCGGCGCGAAGCGCCGCCGCATTGATCCTCACGGCGCCCGGGCTTTCGACCATCATCAACGCGATCCGCGTGTCGCGTCAGATCTTCCAGCGCATCGAGAGCTACATCTACTATCGGATCGCCATGACGCTCGACATCATGATCGTCGTCGTCGCGTCGATCGTGTTTTTCGATTTTCAACCGCTCACCGCCATCATGATCGTCGCGCTCGCGCTCCTCGACGACATCCCGATCATGACGATCGCCTACGACAATGTCCCCGTCGCGCCGCAGCCGGTGAGATGGGACATGCACCGCATCTTCATTTTCGCTTCGCTGATGGGACTGATCGCGGTCGCCGAGACTTTCGGGTTTTTGCTGATCGGCATGCGCTGGACGCTCGACGAGTCGCTGCAGACGATGATCCCGATTGATCCCGGCCAGCTCCAGACTCTGCTGTTTCTCCAGCTCGCCGTCGGCGGCCATCTGCTGCTGTTCAGCGTGCGCACCAAAAAAGCGATTTTTGCGCCGCCTTATCCCAGCGCCAGACTCTTCTGGGCGATCGCGGCGACGCAGGTCGTCGCCGTGCTGCTCTGCCTTTATGGAGTCGGCGTCGACGCCGTTCCCGGCGCGGCGATCGTCGGCGTGTGGCTTTACTGCCTGCTCTGGGTCGTCGTGGCTGAGATTGTGAAGTTTATCTACTGGCGTCTGGCGGGGCGGCGCGACAAGCACCTGACCGCCCGCCGCGCCGCTCTCGCCAGTTGAACAAGAACGACAGGTCGAAGGAGGCGGAGCACATGAAATTCGTCAAAAAGTTCCGCGTCGAGCCCGGTTCGCACGTCGATCTCGGATCGATTGATCCGGGTTTTCATGGCGACTTTGCCAATGACGCCCAGACGGCGCAGGAGTTGCAGCGCAATCTCACGCGCATCACCGAGCTGCAGCGCAAACTCTACGCCGACCGCACGCATTCTCTGCTGATCGTCTTGCAGGGCATCGACAGCGCCGGCAAGGACGGCACCTGCTGGCATGTCATCAGCGCCATGGACCCGCAGGGCGTGCAGGTGACGGGCTTCAAGCAGCCCACGCCCGAGGAACACGAGCACGATTTCCTGTGGCGCATTCACCCGCATGCGCCGCAGCGCGGCTACGTTTCGATCTTCAATCGCTCGCATTACGAAGACGTGCTCGTCGTGCGCGTACACAAGCTCGCGCCAAAGGAGGTGTGGAAGCCGCGCTATGATTTCATCAACGAATGGGAAAAGCTGCTCACGGTAGAAAACAAGACGACGATTTTGAAATTTTTTCTCTACATCTCCAAAGAAGAACAGCTCAAGCGCTTCAAGGCGCGGCTCGACGATCCGGCGAGTCAATGGAAGATAAGCGCCAGCGACTATTCCGAGCGCGAAAAATGGGACGACTACATCAAGGCCTTCGAGGCGGCGTTGTCGCGCTGCTCGACCGAACATGCGCCATGGTTCGTCATCCCAGCAAACCACAAATGGTTTCGCAATCTCGCGGTTTCCAGCATCATCGCCGATACGCTCGACGATCTTAATCTGAAGCTGCCGAAGCCCTCCGTCGACATCGACGAAATCCGCAAGCTTTATCAACAGGCAAAGAACGAAGAGGAACGGAGCAAGGCTCGGTGACGGCGTCGCCGGCTCACGCCGCCTCAATTTTTTCGGCGCTCGACGAAGCGCCGATGACATGGCGTCATTACGCCTATTGGCTCGCAGCGAGCGGCGGCGCCTTTCTGGACGGCTTCTCCGTATCCGGATTGGGCGTCGCGCTGCCGCTGCTCAAGCGCGACTTTCCTATCAGCCCGCTTTTCGTCGGCCTGATAGGATCGGCGCTGGTGCTCGGCGCGGTCGCCGGGTCCGCTCTCGGCGGCATCGGCGCGGACAAATTCGGCCGCAAGCGCGTCTTCATCGCCGACATGGCGATCATCGCGCTCGCGTGCTTTATCGGCGCGCTCGCGCCGAACGCGCGCTTCATCCTGCTCTCGCAGTTCCTGCTTGGCGTTGGCGTCGGCATCGATTTTCCGACGAGCGGCGCCTATGTGTCGGAACTCATGCCGCGCGCGACGCGCAACAGAATGACCGTCGCGACGATCGCCCTGCAATCGGTCGGCATGGCGGCGGCGGCTCTCACCGGCCTCGCTTTATTGAGGCTGCGACCGTCAACAGAAGACTGGCGGCTGCTGTTCGGCGCCAGCGGCGTGATTGCGCTGCTTTTCTTATCTGCGCGCCTATGGGCGCCGGAAAGCGTGCGCTGGCTGGTCACGAAGGGACGCATCGGCGAAGCGACGGCGCTGCTCAAGACATTGTCGATCGAGTTCGGCGAGAAGCCCGAGAACCTTGGCGCGGAAGCAGTCGCCATGGCGGCGTCGAAGCAGGTTTCCGCGCCCAGTGCGCGCGACGTCGGCTATTCAGCGCTGTTCAGCGAAGCCTTTCGCGCTCGCACGATGCTCGTCTCCCTCCCATGGATGCTGATGGACGTAGCGACCTACGGCGTCGGCCTGTTCACGCCCGTCATTCTCGGCGCCATGCATCTTGGCGCCGCCGACGCGGGCTCGATCGCCGCCGACTTCGCCGACGCGGAAGGCAGCGCCATCGTCGACGCTTTTCTCATCATCGGCTTTGTGGCGAGCCTCTGGGCGGTTCCGCGCTTTGGCCGGATCACCATGCAGGTCGCGGGATTTAGCGGCATGGGGCTCGGCATGCTGCTGTTGCTCTTCGCCGCGATGTCAGACAATGGCGCCAATGCGCATCTCGCCTTCGTCATCGGCGGCTTCATGCTGTTCAATTTCGCGATGAACGCCGGACCCAACGCCACGACGTTCACCCTGGCGCCGACGCTTTTCCCGACGACCATTCGCGCCTCGGCCAGCGGCTTCGCGGCGGCGAGCGCCAAGGTCGGCGCCACTTTCGGCACATTCGTGGTGCCGCAACTGCAGGCGGGGTGGGGACTCACGGGCGTCGTCGCCCTCATGGTCGTCGTCAGCGTCGCGGGGCTGGTGACGACGGCCGGCCTGGCGCATGCGGTCAATGAGGAGGGCGCGCTCGAGGAATAGCCCCCGCGCTATTGCAGATGCGCGACGAGCGTCCAGGCGCCGAGAAAAATGATCATGACGAGGCACAGCGCCGAGAGGACGATGAGGATCGCCTTATTGGCGACGCGCTGATCGTGTTCTCGCATTTGCCATTCTCCGACGGCCCGAGATCAGCGCGATTCATTCAGGCGGAGCGGGCGAGCCCGCGTCACGCGCCGAAAAAGATCACGCGAAGATAATTGGTGTAGTCGCCTTCCCACGCCATCATCGCCATCAGAACCAGCACCGCCAGCGGCGGCAGCAGAATGGCGACGACCAGCGCCAGCCGCTCCCACGCCATGTGCATGAAGACGGCGACGATGAGCCCGGCCTTCAGCAGCATGAACACGACGATCAGGAACCAGCGCAAATAGCCCTGAAAGTCGAAATAATCGACGAGATAGGAGCAGGCGCTCAGAACGAAGAGCAGCCCCCACACCAGTAGATAGAGCTTGATCGGATGCTGTTGGCCATGCGCCTGCGCCGCGGGCTGCGCCGCTTGCGCGACATGAACATGGCTATGGGTCGTATCGTCCGTCGTCGCCGTCATCATTTCCCCCTGTCGGAGACGTCACCACAGATAGAAGAATGCGAAGATGAAGACCCACACAAGATCCACGAAGTGCCAATATAGGCCCATGATCTCGACGATCTCATATCGGCCCTTGCGACTCGTGAAAAAGCCGCGCCGTCCGACGTCGTAATCGCCGCGCCAGACGGCGCGCGCCACGATGAGCAGGAAAATCACGCCGATCGACACGTGGAAGCCGTGAAACCCGGTGATCATGAAGAAGCTCGAGCCGAATTGCGCCGCGCCGAAGGGATTGCCCCACGGCCGCACGCCCTCGTGAATGAGCTTAGTCCATTCGAAGGCCTGCATGCCCACGAACGCGGCGCCAAAGAACGCCGTCACCAGCATCAAAATCGCGGCCTTCCTGCGCTCGCGCGCATAGGCGAAGTTGACCGCCATCGCCATGGTGCCCGAGCTCGTGATGAGATCGAACGTCATGATGGCGATGAGGATGAGCGGGATTTTCTTGCCGCCGATCTCGAGGGCGAAGATTTCGCTCGGGTGCGGCCATTCCACCGTCGTGGACATGCGCACCGTCATGTAGGAAATCAGAAAGCAGCTGAAGACGAAGGTGTCGCTGACGAGGAAGATCCACATCATCGCCTTGCCCCAGGACGCGCTCTTAAAAGAGCGCTGATCCGAGGACCAGTCAGCGACCATGCCATGCAGGCTGTTTCGCAGCGTGGACTCAGTCGTTACATGTTCAGTCGTGACAGGCTCCGCCGTCATAGCGCGTTCCCTTTACGAAAGCAGACGCCGGCAGATGGCGCCGAAACCATCGGCCCAGCCGATCAGCATGGCGAACATCAGCAACCAGACGAACAGCAGAAAATGCCAGTAGATGGCGCAGAGCTCGACGCGCGTCGTCAGCGCCTTGGTGACTCGCTCGGCGCCGCGGACCTTGTCAGTCGTTCGCGCAAGCGCCACCAGACCGCCAATGAGATGCAGCGCATGCACGCCCGTCAGCAGATAGAAGAAGGCGTTGGCGGCGTTGCTCGAGGCGAAGAATCGCAGCTCGAGAAGTTCGCGCCACGCCCAGATCTGGCCGATCAGGAAAAGAGCCGCCGTTACGGCTCCGACAAGCAGCGCCGTCTTGACCCGCTCGGCGTCAGCGCGCCGAGCGGCGACGACCGCGACCTGCAGGGCGGCGCTGCTGGCGGCGAGAAGGAAAGTGTTGACCCAGAGAACGCCGGGGATCGGCGGCATCTGCCAGTCGGGCGCGTCGCCGCGCATGAAAAAGGCGGCGGCGAGCAGCGAGAACAGACAGCCGGCGACGGCGAGAAAGACCGCGAGCCCCACTCTCCCGGCCGTCGGCGGCTCTGCGGCTCGGCCGGCGCGACGATAATGCGCAACCTCGCCTTCCTCGAGCCAAGGCGACTCCAGCACCCCCTGGCGCACCAACCACATGACCGCAACAGTGGCGATAAAGACGAAGAAGAGCCCCATGACGCTCATGGCGAATGCTCTCCTCTCATCGGCGGCGCGTTCTGCGGCAGGTAATCCTCCGGCGCGCCGGGCACGCTATAGGCGTAAGGCCAACGATAAACCACCGGGAGCTGCTCGCCCCAATTGCCGTGGCCCGGCGGCGTTTCGGGAGTCTGCCATTCGAGCGAAGCGGCGCGCCACGGATTGCCGCCGGCCGGCGCGCCATATTTCAGGCTCTTGAACAGATTGTAGAAGAAGATCGACTGCGCGAAACCGACCGCCAACGCGATGACCGTGATCACAATGTTGAGCGTGGCGGCCGACGCGGGAACGAAGGCGGTTTCGCCCATCTCGTAGAAACGCCGCGGCATCCCGAGCACGCCGAGATAGTGCATGGGGAAGAAGATCGCATAGGCGCCAAGGAAGGTGATCCAGAAGTGAATCTTGCCGAGCCGCTCGTCCATCATGCGGCCGGTGATCTTCGGATACCAATGATAGATGGCGCCAAAGATGACGAGCACCGGCGCGATGCCCATCACCATGTGGAAATGGGCGACGACGAACAGCGTCGCCGACAGTGGCACGTCGACGATGACATTGCCGAGATAGAGGCCGGTGATGCCGCCGTTGACGAAGGTGACGAGGAACCCCAGCGCGAACAGCATCGGCGTCGTGAAGTGGATGTCGGCGTGCCAGAGGGTCAGCACCCAATTATACACCTTCAACGCCGTCGGCACCGCGATCGCGAGCGTCGTCACCGCGAAGAAGAACCCGAACCACGGATCCATGCCGCTGATATACATGTGGTGGCCCCAGACCACCATGCTGAGCACGCCAATGGCAATGATGGCCCAGACCATCATTTTGTAGCCAAAGATGTTCTTGCGCGCATGCACGCTGATCAGATCGGAAACGACGCCGAAGGCCGGCAGCGCGACGATATAGACCTCCGGATGACCAAAGAACCAGAACAGGTGCTGGAACAGGATCGGACTGCCGCCGACATAGTCCTTGCGCTCGCCGAGTTCGACGAGCGACGGCATGAAGAAGCTCGTGCCGAGCGTGCGGTCGAGGAGCAGCATGACGCAGGCGACGAAGAGGCCGGGGAAGGCGAGAAGCGCCATGACGGCGGCGGCGAAAATCCCCCAGACCGTCAGCGGCATGCGCATCAGCGTCATGCCTCGGGTGCGCGCCTGCAGCACCGTCACAACGTAATTCAACCCGCCCATCGTGAAGCCGACGATGAAAAGGATCAACGAGACGAGCATCAGGATGATGCCGTATTCGTGGCCCGGCGTCCCCGTCAGAATCGATTGCGGCGGATAAAGCGTCCAGCCGGCGCCGGTCGGGCCCCCCGGGAAGAAATAGCTCGAGACGAGAACGAGGGTCGCGATCAGATAGACCCAGTAGCTGAGCATGTTGACGTAAGGGAACACCATGTCCCTCGCGCCGACCATCAGCGGAATGAGATAATTGCCGAAGCCGCCGAGAAAGATGGCGGTGAGCATATACACGACCATGATCATGCCATGCATGGTCACGGACTGGTAATAGACGTTGGCGTCAATGAAAGGGATCGCCCCCGGAAAGGCGAGCTGCAGGCGAATCACCCATGACAGCACCAGCGCCAAAATGCCGACGGTGATGGCCGTGCCGGCGTATTGAATGGCGATGACCTTGGCGTCCTGGCTGAACACATATTTCGTGATCCAGCTGTGCGCGTGATAGAGTTCGACGTCCGCCACCTCCGCCGGCGGCGGCGCGACGTTCTGTGGTACGCTGGCGTCGGTCATGGAACGATCCTCCCTTCGCCCCTATCGCGCTTCCGGCGATTGATGGAGCCCCGTCGCAGCGGCGCTCTATCAGCGGCGATGAATGTCAAAGCGGCGCGACTCACATTGGTGAGCGTCATTGAGCAGAGGCCCGCTTGTCTCGGCTCGCGTCGCTCTTGCGCGACTGCTCGAACGTCTGCTGCGCCACGCGCCAGGTCTCGAAGTCGGCCTCCGACTCTATGACCATCTTGCCGCGCATCTGCGGATGCCCTGTGCCGCAGTAGGCGGCGCAGAGTATCTCATATTCGCCGATCTTGGTCGGCGTGAACCAAAAATATGTGACGACGCCCGGCACGAGGTCCATCTTGGCCCTGATCTCGGGGACATAGAAGTCATGTAGGACGTCGATCGAGCGCAGCAGGACCTTGACCGGCTTGCCGATCGGCAGATGCAATTCGCTGCTTGCGATCAGCAGATCATCCTGCCCCTTCGGATCGGCCGGGCTCAGACCCATGGAATTGGTGGTGTCGATGTAGCGCACGTCGCTCGAGCCGAGCTGATTGTCGGCGCCCGGCAGGCGGAAGCTCCAGCTCCACTGGACGCCCACCGCTTCGATCACCATCGCGTCCTTGGGCACGGTGATGAACTGGCCCCAGACGAGCAGGCCGGGCGCGAGGAGAATGATGACGGCGATCGTCGTGACGATTCCCAGCCAGGCTTCGAGCTTTTGATTCTCCGGCTCATAGGCGGCGCGCCGGCCCGGCACATGGCGAAAGCGATAGAGGCAATACGCCATGAACAGGATGACCGCGACGAATCCGGCCCCCGTGACAAGGAAGGTCAGCCCCATCGTGTCGTCGATGAAGCCCCAGTTCGACGCGATCGGCGTCGCCCGCCAGGGACTCAACACGTGAAACAGGATCGAACCCACGACGACCAGGACCATAGCGATGGCGATAGACATGCGTGCTTTGACCTCGCCGGTGGTTGCGATCGATATGGCCCGACGGCCTATATAGACCGGCTAATCGCCGCGCGTCAAAGTGACGCTGCCGTTGTGCGCGTCTCGGCGAACCTCCCCGGAAAAGACGAGGGCGGAAGGGCGACGCCGCGCCACGCACAAGTCGCGCGCGAGGCCGTGGCCGTAAAAAAACCCGCGGGGACAATGTCCCACGCGGGTCTTACTCTCGGGGTTTTTACAACCCTTACTTCTTGGAAGCGGCCGGCGCGGGCGACGTGGCGGCGCCCTTCTGGGCCTCGAGCTTCTTGCGCTCTTCCTCGGCCTTTTTCTGCAGCTCTTCCTGCAGCTTCTTTTGCTGCTCTTCGAGAACCTTCGGGTCGACGGCCGGGCCGTCGAAGGCTTTGCCGAAATTGGCGAGCGGCAGATAGAAGGTGACCTCGCCGTTGGCCTGATTCTTAACGACCACGGTCATCTTTTCGGCCTTCTTCATGCCGTCGACGACCGCCTTCTTGACCTTCGCCTCGGCGAAGCAGCCATTGGGGAAGCAGATTTCGAACGCGCCGCTTTCCGGCGCTCCCTTATCGATCGAAAAGCGGAAGCCGGGTTTCAGCATGAGGCCCGGCGGCAGCAGCAGACGGATGATCTTCTGATCGTCGCCCTTGGGATCGTAGATCGCCAGCGCGAGCAGCGGCTGGGGCGCCTCGCCCTCCTTCGCCGACACGCCGAAGTCGCGGGTCGTGTAGCACATTTCCTTTTTGGTCTGGGGATCGGCGCCGCAAACTTTGGTCCAGTCTGGCTGGACAGCCACGAGTTCGGCGGCAATCGGCCCCTGAGGCTGCTGTTGCTGCTGCGCTGCGCCGGCCGCGGGCGCCTGCTGAGCCAATGCGCCGCCGCCGACGAACAGCAACGCTCCCGCAAGGGCGATCGCGCAAGAACGCGAGATATGGGTCGACATCGGAAGTTCCTTTCGATTGTCCTGCTGGCCGGCGCTCTCCGGCTCCGGATAGTTTCGAGATCGCGTCATAACGGGAGCCGCCTTCGCGCCACAGCGCCATGGAACTTGACCAGCCCGTGTTCCAGCGCGATCGCGAGACGCCGACGAGGCGACGGCACCGCTCTTACATGGTCGCGGCAGTAAATTCCAGCCGGACGGAGCGCTCAATGCTTGGCGTGGGCGCTTTTTGCCCACAACTATCGCGAAAAAATGGCGGAAACTTTAAGCGCGACTCGCTTCTTGCGGCGGGACGTTGGATTATGGTCCGCCGATGAAGATTCGCCCCATTCCTGCAAGACGCCCCTCCAGCGGCGGCGCTGAACAGCGAACGCGGGGGCGCCGCGCGCTCAGCTTCGCCCTCTCGCTCCTTATTGCCGCGCCCGCCTCGGGCGCGGCCCCGACCCCTCGAGCGGTCGAAGCGCCCTGCCCGACGCATGGGATCGCCATGCACGGCGCGCCCGCTTTGCCAAGCGATTTCCATCACTTCCCTTACGCCGAGCCGGAAGCGAAGAAGGGCGGCAAACTTCGCGTCGGCCTCGCCGGCACCTTCGACAGCCTCAACCCGTTCAATCTCAAGTCGGGAACCGCGGCGCAGGGGCTTGTCGGCAATGTCTTTCAAGGCCTGATGGCCCGCTCGCAAGACGAACCCTTCACCCTCTATGGCCTGATCGCGCGCTCGATCGACATCGATCCGGCGCGTTCGCAGGTGACTTTCCACCTCGACCCGCGCGCGCGCTTTTCCGACGGCAAGCCGATCACCGCCGAAGACGTGCTGTTCTCGTTCGATCTCTTAAAGACGAAGGGACGGCCGCAGCAGCGCATCGCCTATGGGCTGGTCAAATCGATCGACGCGCCGGACGCGCATACCGTGCGTTACGACCTCTCAGGCGTCGGCGACCGGGAGCTGCCGCTCATTCTCGCGATCATGCCGGTGCTGCCCAAACACGCGACCGACGTCGAGCGCTTTTCCGAAGCGACGCTCGCCAAGCCCGTCGGCTCCGGCCCCTATGTGATCGCAGACGCGCAAGTCGGCGCGCGCCTGTTGCTGCGCCGCAATGAGGACTATTGGGGCGCCGACCTGCCGAGCCAGCGCGGATTCTACAATTTCGACGAGATCGACATCCAATATTTCCGCGACGGCAATTCGCTCTTCGAAGCCTTCAAGGCGGGCCTGCTCGACTATCGCGACGAAACCAGCACAACCCGCTGGGCGAGCGGCTACGACTTCCCGGCGCTCACCGACGGACGCGTGGTGAAGGAGACGCTGAAAAACGAAAATCCCAAAGGCATGGAGGGGTTCGTCTTCAATACGCGCCGTCCCCTGTTCAAGGACATCCGCCTGCGCGAAGCGCTCGGCATGATGTTCGACTTCGAATGGGTCAACGCGAATCTCTACGCCGGCCTCTACACCCGCACCAAAAGCTTCTTCGATGAATCCGAATTGTCCTCCTCCGGCCGCCCGGCGTCCCCCGGGGAGCGCGCCTTGCTGGCGCCGTTTCCGGACGCGGTGCGCGAAGACATTCTGGAAGGCCGCTGGCGGCCGCCCGTCAATGACGGGTCAGGCCGCGACCGCGAGATGGCCAAGCGCGCGCTGGATCTGCTCGAGAGCGCCGGCTACCGCATCGAAAACGGCGTGTTGCGCAAGGACGGCGAGCCTGTCTCCTTCGAGATCATGGTCAAGGACCGAAATCAGGAGCGGCTTGCGCTCAACTATGCCGGCTCGCTGCAGCGCATCGGGGTCGACGCCCGCGTGCGACTCGTCGACGAGGTGCAATATCAGCGCCGACGGCAGAAGTTCGATTTCGACATGATGCTCGGCCAATGGCTCGCCTCGGCCTCGCCCGGCAACGAGCAGCGCATGCGCTGGGGGTCTTCGAGCGCGAACCAGGAAGCTTCGTTCAACCTCGCCGGCGCCGCTTCGCCCGCGATCGACGCGCTCATCGCCGCCCTGCTGGCCGCGACCAGCCACGACGATTTCATCACCGCGGTGCGCGCGTACGACCGTGTGCTGCTATCCGGCTTCTACGTCGTGCCGCTGTATCATGCGTCCGACCAATGGCTCGCGCATTCGACCGACATTGCGCGCCCGGCGCGATTGCCGCGCTATGCATCGCCGATGTTCAGTCCGACGCTCGAGAGCTGGTGGAGACAGCGCTGAGCATCGCAGCAGACATGCGCCGGCGCACGTTTTCGGCGGGTCTGGCGCGCTAGACGTCGATGGGCGCCCAGGGCTCGCCTTCGCGGGAAGGTCTCTACCCCCTGCGGCATGAATAGGAGCGCCCGTGTCCCTGTCGCTCGATAACATTCTCTCAACGCGCCTGTCGCGGAGGGTTCATTCCATGGGTTTCGCACTTTTTGTCGTCGGCGCCGCCGCCATCGGCCTCTTGATCATCGACCGATCCTTCAACCTCGGCCTGCCGATCGGCCTCTTCCAAAATCCGCTGTTCTGGTTCGCCTATGTCGCGCTGCTGGCTCTGTCGACGATGGTGCGCTTCGTGCGCCAGCAGACCGTGCTCGTCATCGAGCGGCTGGGCCGTTACAACCGATCGCTGACCGCCGGCGTCAATTTCGTCTGGCCGATCGTCGAGCGGGTGGCTTACACCTTCGATCTGCGCGAACAGGTGATCGACGTGCCGGAACAGGACGCGATCACCAAGGACAACGCCACTGTCACCATCGACGGCGTTCTCTATTATAAGATCGTCAACGCCAAGGACGCCGCCTATGGCGCGCAGGACATCCGCCGCGCCATCATCAATCTGGCGCAGACCTCGATGCGCTCGGCCATCGGCTCGATGGAGCTCGACAAGACCTTCGAGAACCGAAGCGAGATCAACGAGCGCGTCGTGCGCGCAGTGTCAGACGCGGCGCAGCTCTGGGGCGCGCATGTCACGCGCTATGAGATCAAGGACATCGCCATGCCCGAATCGCTGCGCCAGTCGATGGAGCGGCAGATGAAGGCCGAGCGCGACAAGCGGGCGACGGTGCTCGAATCGGAAGGCGTGAAACAATCCGAGATCAACCGCGCCGAAGGCGAGAAGCAGGCGGCGATTCTGCGCGCCGAAGGCCAGGCGAAGGCGATCGAGCTGGTGCGCACGCAAATCACCCAGGTCGGCGGCGATCAGGCGGTGCAGCTCGAAGTCGCCAAAAGCGCCATCGAGCAATATGGCCGCCTCGCCAAGGCCGGCAATTCGCTGGTGCTGATGGGCGACGGCGCCGACCCCGCCGGCTGGATCGCCAAGGCGATGGCGGTGCTCAAGGCCGTCAACGCCAGCCCTGCGCCCAGCGAGGCGCAGCGCCGCGCGCAGCCCTGGCGGGAAGCGGAATAAAAGATGGAGACCGCCTTCCTCTACGATCCCGCCAATGCGAGCCTGATCGCCGGCCTGATTCTGCTCGGACTCGACATCGTCGTGATCGGCCTGTCGCCAGTGATGTTCGTCGCGGTGGGCGCGCTGCTGACCAGCGCGGTTCTCTATGCGACCGGCTGGCGGCCATCGCTCGTCGAAACCGCGGCGATCGTCGCCGGCGCTGGCCTCTTGATCGCCATCGTCGGCAGGAAACCGCTGCAGCGGTTTCAAAACGCCGACGTCGAAGAAGATAAGAGCAGCGATCTGATCGGCCGCGAACTGACGACGACGCATGTAGTGACGAAAACCCATGGCGTCGTGTTCTGGTCCGGCGTCGAATGGCAGGCGCGGCTTGCGCAAGACTCGGCCGTCGAGAGCCTTGCGCCCGGCGCGCGGGCGCGGGTGGTGGCGGTGGAGAATCTGGCGCTGGTGCTGGCGCCGCGCTCCTGAAGTGGAGGGGAGATGTCGTCCTTCGGAGCGCGATGTTCGCGTTGACAGTCGCGAGCGGCATGGAGAGGTTCATACCCGCTCCGGCTGATCCGTTCGCTCTGGACCCTGTCATTCCCGGCAGGCCGAAGGCCTGACCGGGAAATCCAGAGCCAATCCAAGAACACTGGTCTTGCTCTGGATTCCCGATCGCGCGCTTTGCGCGCGCGTCGGGAATGACATCCGAGCCGTTTAAACAGACCGTATCAGGCCACAGATTTGAGCGGCTTGGCGCGGGCGATACGCTCGCGCTCCTTGGGCGAGTGCATCGCCTCCCACAAATCGCTGCGGCGCTGCACGTTCAGCCAAAACTCCGGGCTGTTGCCAAAAACCCGCGCGAGAATAAGCGCCGTCGGCGCGGTGACAGCTCGCCGATCATTACAGAGTTCATTGACGTGTTTGCGCTGAACGCCCATGGCGTCCGCCAATGCGACCTGCGTGAGCCTCGAAGGGATCATGAACTCTTCAGTAAGGATCTCGCCGACGCTCGCCGGCTTGCGTTTCGTTGTCAGCATGTCGCCTCAATCATAGCTGTGATCATCGAGATAAAGGGCCTTCGCTTCTCCCGTCGCGCCGTTCCATTCGAAGATCAGCCGCCACTGCTTATTGACCCGGATTGAATGTAAACCTTCGAGCGCACCGCGGAGCTTTTCGAAATGATTGCTGGGCGGAACACGCAGATCCTGATCCGTCGTCGCATCGTCGATCATCTGAATCTTTCGAAAAAGACGGCCATCAAGTTCGGGAGGAATTTTCTTTGACCGAAGGTCGTCGACGAAAAAATTGCGCAGCCAGTCATCCCGAAAACTCACGATCATTCCGACGACCTCGCCGAGGTGGGTCAGTGTACCGCCTCACGGTACAACGTGCAAGCTGAACTTCCAGCCTGTGCGAGCCGGGCAAATCCTCCCGAACAGGTGTAACCTCCAGATCCGCGTTCCCTTAAGGCGCTTTCAAATTATGCCCGTTCGCCGTCTCGATCCCATCCTCGTCGATCGCATCGCCGCCGGCGAAGTGGTCGAGCGCCCGGCGTCCGCCGTCAAGGAGCTGGTCGAGAACGCGCTTGACGCCGGCGCGACGCGCATCGACGTCGCGGTCGAACGGGGCGGCAAAAGCCTCATCCGCGTCATCGACGACGGCAGCGGCATGGACGAGCGCGACCTGGCCCTCGCCATCGAGCGCCATGCGACGTCGAAAATCCCCGACGGCGATCTGACCAGCATCGCGACGCTTGGCTTTCGCGGCGAGGCGCTGCCCTCGATCGCCGCGGTCGCGGACCTGACGATCGACACCCGGGTGATGGGCGCCCCGCACGGCTTTTCGATCCGGGTCGAGGCCGGCGAGAAGCGCGGACTCTCGGCCTCGAACTGGCCGCGCGGCACCAAGATCGAAGCGCGCGCGCTGTTCGCCGCGACGCCGGCGCGGCTCAAGTTCCTCAAAACCGAGCGCACCGAGACGGCGGCGATCGTCGACGTGGTCAAGCGACTCGCCATGGCCCATCCGCAGGCGCGGTTCTCGCTGTCCGCCGACAGCGGCGCGCTCTTCGACTATTCCGCCTGCGGCGACGATTCCGCGCGGCGCATCTTCCAGATTCTTGGCGAAGAATTCGCCGCCAACGCGTTTCGGCTGGACGCCGAGCGCGAAGGCGTGCGCCTTTCGGGCATTGCCGGCCTGCCGACCTACAGTCGCGGCAACGCCCAGCTGCAATATGTCTATGTCAATGGAAGGCCGGTGCGCGACAAGCTCTTCGCCGGCGCCATTCGCGCCGCCTATCTCGATTACTTAAGTTCCGACCGCCATCCCGTCGTCGCGCTCTTCATCGAATGCGATCCGCGCAGCGTCGACGTCAATGTGCATCCGGCAAAAGCGGAAGTGCGCTTCGCCGATCCGGGGCTGGTGCGCGGCCTCGTCGTCGGCGCGTTGAAGCAGGCGCTTGCCGAGAAGAGCCATCGCAGCGCCGATACGCGCGCGCGCGCGGCGATCGACGCTTTGGCGCGCGGCAACGGCGCCCAATATCGCGCGCCGGCGCCGGCGAACTGGAGCCTGCCGCGCTCGCCTTACGCGCCCGCCGGCTTCGAAGACCAGCCACAAGCGGCTTTTGAGGCCGGCGCGCCGATGGCCGATGCGCGCGCGCATGACGCGCCGGCGCAGGAGCCCGAGGCGCCGCTCGGCGCGGCGCGCGCGCAGCTGCACGAAACCTACATCATCGCCCAAACGCGCGACGGTCTCGTCATCGTCGACCAGCACGCGGCGCATGAGCGCATCGTCTATGAGAAGCTCAAACGCCAGCGCGAGCAGGCCGGCGTCGCGCGACAGATGCTGCTGATCCCCGCGGTGGTTGAACTCGACGAGTCACGCATGAATGCGCTTGCGCCGGCCCTGAACGAACTTGCGGCGCTTGGTCTCTCGCTCGAGCCTTTCGGCCCCGGCGCCGTGCTGGTGCGCGAGACCCCGGCGCTGCTCGGCGAGGTGGACTGCAAGCGTCTCGTGGAGGACATCGCCGACATCTTGGCGGAGGAAGGCGACGCGCGCGGACTGTCGCGCAGGCTCGATCACGTGCTCGCGACCTGCGCCTGCCATCATTCCGTGCGGGCCGGCAGGCGGCTTTCGGCGCCCGAGATGAATGCGCTGCTGCGCGAGATGGAGACGACGCCCGGGGCCGCTCAATGCAATCACGGCCGGCCCACCTATATTGAGCTGAAGCTCGCCGACATCGAAAAGCTTTTCGGGCGCAGGTGAGTCAGAAAGTCTCTGCGACGGCGTAACCTTTGCCTGACCCCGCGCGAATAGACAGAGTGAGAACGCAGGAGCTGATCTTGAATCGTCGCAGCCTCATGTCTGGCGCCGTTTTTCTGGCGTTCGCTCGGAAGGCGCATGCCGCCCCCGAAATGGTCGAGATCGAAACATTCGACCCGAACGGCAAGAGCCTCGGTCTTTCGCGCGTCGAAAAAATCGTCAAGACCGATGCCGAATGGCGCGCGCAACTCTCGCCGCTCGCCTTCGACGTTACACGCAAGGACGGCACGGAGCGCGCCTTCTCCGGGCCCAACTGGGATAATCACGCGGACGGAAGCTATCGATGCGTCTGCTGCGATACGGCGCTGTTCGACTCCAAAACCAAATATGACTCAGGCACAGGCTGGCCGAGCTTCTTCGCGCCGATTTCCAAGGCGAATGTCCTTGAGAGCGCCGACACGTCGTTCGGCATGAGACGCGTCGCGGTCTCCTGTAAGCGCTGCGACGCGCATCTTGGCCATGTGTTCACCGACGGTCCAAAGCCGACGGGCCTGCGTTACTGCATGAATGGCGTCGCGCTGCGCTTCGTCGGGCGCGGACAAGCGTAGGAGATATCGCCATGAGATCCACCGCCGCTGTTCTCGTCGCCGTGCTGATCATGCTGGTTTCTTTGCACGCCAGCGCCGCTGAACACGCTGTCGTTCTGCCAGCTCCCGCTTACGATCCCGTCGTCACGAACGGCGGCGAACAAAAGCTCGTCCTCGCCGGCGGCTGCTTTTGGGGCGTGCAGGGCGTGTTTCAGCGCGTGAAAGGCGTCTCGCGCGCCGTATCCGGCTATGCCGGCGGCGCCAAGGAGACGGCGCGCTACGAAAAGGTTTCGCAAGGCGACACCGGTCACGCGGAGTCAGTCGAAGTCACTTACGATCCGAAGACCGTCAGTCTTGGAGAACTGCTGCGCGTCTATTTTTCCGTCGCGCATGATCCGACGCAGCTTAACCGCCAGGGTCCTGACGCAGGCGCGCAATATCGTTCGGCGATTTTCGTGGCGAACGCCGACCAGGACAAAACCGCGCGCGACTATATCGCGCAGCTTTCAAAGGCAAAGGTCCTTTCGGCGCCGATCGTCACCACGCTCGAACCGCTGAAGGCGTTCTATCCGGCGGAGCCCTATCATCAGGATTATCTGGTGCGCCATCCTGCGCAACCTTACATCGTCTATAACGACTTGCCGAAAATCGAAGATCTCAAGCGCCTTTTTCCGACGCTCTATCGTGAAAGTCCGGCGCTGACCAACTGATCCGCCAAGACGCGAGCCCGAGTTGCCGCGGCGCACTCAGGCGGCCACGGGTTCGCGATGCGCTCCGCTTACCCTACGAGCTATGATGTCGAGCTAATCAACAAGTCCATGATTCTGAGGGTCGGCGGCATTAGCCTCACGCTCGGTCTCATCGGCGAGCGGTTCTTGCGCGGCAAATTCTTTTCCTGACTCGTTCTGCGGCGCCGGCTCCACTTCCACCTGTTCGGCGTCGCTCGACGACGCTTCGATTGGCTCCAGGGATAGGGCTTCCTCGTCGCACATGAGGCGCATCGCGGCGGCGATCGGATCTTCGGCCGAGGCCGCGCGCGCCGGGGCAAACGCGCGCAGCGCCCCGCGCAAGGCTTCGCCGGCGGCGTTGCGCTTGATGAAGTGCCGTTCAAACACGCGCATAACATGCGCCACGCCCTCCTGCGTGACGCTGCGCCTGTCTGGCGCGAAATAATCGGTCGGCGCATAGCCGCCGGCGACAATTTCATAAGAAGGAAAATAGGCGACCTGACCGAGCGCGCGCGAAAGCATATCGCAGGCGACGCGCAGCGCCGACTTCGAATACATCGTGGAGATCAGCACATGACGCGGCTCGGCGGTGGCGACGAGCGGCACGGGCGAAACGGTCAAAATCACCCGCGCGCCAGGATTGACGGCGCGCAGACGCGCGATGAAGGCGGTCATGTCGGCGACGACGTCATCGACGCCAAGGTTGACGAATTCGTGTCGCGCGGGAGAGTAATCGCCGCCCGCAACGCCCGGGCAGAGCGGAAACGCCGCGCCATCCTCGCGCGAACGCCAGAGTTCTGTCAGTCCGAGCGTGAACACAAAGACGTCGAGCGTCTCGAACGCCCGGCGCACGGCTTCGAAATGACGTTCGCGATCATAATCGAGTTCGCGGACCGAGTTGAATCCGCCGGGCTGAATTTGCGGCCGAAACGGGTCGATCACATGCGCGGCGTCTTCCGGCCAGTAGTTTTCCTTTGGCGTGAACCGCCCATAGGCGCGATCGAAAAGCTGCAGCAGCTGGCGGCTCGTGTAGATATTGCCGTAGCGCGCCGTGTAGAGTCCGTAATTGAGCGCGTCGGCGGCCTGTTGACCGATGAAGCAATGCGGCGACTCGGTGATGAGATAATTGCAGCCGCTCGACTTCAAATAGCGGCCGATGTGTTGAGCGAAACAGCTCCCGGCGGTTGCGATTTTTTCACGAAGGCCGAGCCGGAAAGGCGCCTCCACGACGGGATCGAGTTCGCCGGGCGCGACATCCGCGACCGCGCGGCGCCACAGGGCGTAGTCGGGGCGTTTCGAATAGGGATGCGTCTTCATTGCCGTCCATCACTCAGCCGCGGCTCGATCAGCTCTGCGGCGCTTTGGATCATGCGTCGGCCAAAGAGCGCGTTCGCGTGGGAGGCGTCGGCGCCCCAAACAACCTCCGCCAGCACGCCCGACGGCGCGATGAACTCCATCGGAACGGCCGCAAAAAGAATGCCTGCGCGCGCGCAAACTTCACGATAAAGCGCAGACTGCGTACGCCACATTTTATAGCGAAACATCTCGCCCGACAGTTTTTTTGGATCGAATGATTTACGAAAAAACTCTTGCGGACATTCCAAGATGCGCGAATTTGGAAAGGGCGGCGGGGGCTCAAGGCAAACGATCGGCGCAGCCGTTTCGTTTCTTATCGCTTCGATGGTTGTAAGCGTTGGCGCCATTTTTTCCCGCAAAGTCTCGCGAATGGCGGCTTCGGGCAGCACCTCGGCCCCCTGCTCGAGATCAAGCTCCGGCTCCGCGCCGAGAATAAAGTCGAAGCGCTCTTTGGGCTGCGTCACTGAAAGAGCGATATGCTCATTGCCGCCAACCGACAATACGACGCCATCCGGCCGCTCCTCGTCGATGATTTGGCGAAGGCGGGCATTGAGGCGCGAACCTGAGCCCTCCTCCGCTAAGGTCGGCGTTATCTCGGGATCATAGAGATAGAGGAATCGCGAAAGGAGCGGCGCGCCGCCAAGCCGAAAGCCCTCGTGCTGCAGCTCGTAACAGCCTTTGGCGATCGCCACGATATGACTGTGCCCAAGCCCCAAAATCTTGGTCATTCTTCAGCCCGATGAGTCTTCACATGCGTCACTGGCGCGCAGCTCGACGCCGAGCGGTTCGCCTGGATGAATCGGCCCAGAGGTCTGGCGCGCGATTGAGACCACGACATAATGGCGCGCGCCCGTTTCGATGGCGCGCCCAATGATGTCGGCGCCGTCCGCGCCCATCGCGAAGGGGGCGCGAATGGCGAGCATTGAGCGACCCCTGTAGCCGTAGCGATAGAACGCCTCGACCACGATTGGCGCCTCGCCCGCGTGAGCGATCTCACGTTCACCGGACTGCATAGTGGTTTTGGAAACTCTTTTGATCACATCATCGCCCCTACCTCGCCACGAAGCGCATCGATTGAAAAGCAGATCGCGTGTTTTCCTGTACTGCCGCTTGTGCTAACAATCCCGCGGAGGTGGCTATTGAGTATCATTTCGCCGTCTGCATGAATAATCCCTTTCAGTCGGCGGCGCTGCAAGAGACGCCGACGCCGCAAACCTTTGACGAAAAGGCCTATCTCGCCGTCAACCCCGACGTCGCCGAGGCCGTTCGCCTCGGCAAAATCGGCTCGGGCTGGCGGCATTTCAAAAAATTCGGCCATATTGAGGGCCGCCGGCAGAAGGTCGCCGATGACGAGCCCGCGACGCCAGAGAATTTCGACGAGGCGCGCTATCTGGCGGCGAACCCGGACGTGCGACAGGCGATCGAACTCGGCCAGCTCGTCTCAGGCCGCGCGCATTTCGATCAGCTCGGTCGCGCCCAGGGACGGCGTCAGCTGCGTATGAGCGACATCCCTGCCATTCGCGCACGAAAGCTCAGCGCGGTGCGACCGCTGCTGCTCGACCCGGAAGCGCCGCTGTCGGGTTCGGGCAAATTCGTGTTTTCGGATGAACCCTCGCTTCAGGCGCAAGACGCCGCCGAGGATATGCCGATCAGCGAGAACGGCTATGACGATGAAACAGTCGAGCTGATCGAGCGCCACGCCGACGGCTTGATCCTCGACGTCGGCGCGGGCTACCGTCCAGTCTATTACAGCAATGTCGTCAACTTCGAGATGATGGATTATGCAACGACCGATGTGGTCGGCCTGGCGCATCGGCTGCCCTTCAAGGATGACGCCTTCGACGGCGTCATCTCGATCGCGGTCTTGGAGCATGTGAAGGATCCGTTTCGCTGCGCCGCGGAAATCGCGCGCGTGCTCAAGCCGGGCGGATGGCTCAAGTGCTGCGTGCCCTTCCTGCAGCCGCTGCACGGCTATCCGCATCACTATTTCAATATGACGCATGAAGGACTGCGCACGCTTTTCGAGGAGCATTTGACCATCGAACGGCAGGAGGTCACCAATCCGACGCACCCGATCTGGGCGATCGCCTGGCAGCTGCGCTCCTGGTCGCAAGGTCTTTCGCCCCGCGCCCGCAAACAATTCCTGCGCACGCGCGTCGAAGATCTGATCGCCTATCCCGGCCCGCTGCTCGAAAAGCCATGGGCGCGGGAATTGACTCGCGAGAAACTTTTCGAACTCGCCGCCGCGACGA
Source organism: Methylocystis rosea (assembly GCF_003855495.1). Classification (NCBI taxonomy): domain Bacteria; kingdom Pseudomonadati; phylum Pseudomonadota; class Alphaproteobacteria; order Hyphomicrobiales; family Methylocystaceae; genus Methylocystis; species Methylocystis rosea. The sequence goes on from NZ_CP034086.1 coordinate 2,846,757, forward strand.
TCCTTTACGCGCGCAAGCCCGCGCCGGACTCCACGGCGAACCCCATCACAACGTCAGCGCCGTGACCGAACTCATCGTTCACGAAGGTCACGACGGATGGCTGTTCCTCACGGGCGGAACGAATTTCGTCACCACGCTCTATGAGCGCGACGGCGGCCATCTGCCGGACGTCAACCTGCGCCGATGGCGGGACGCCATCATTGAGCGAAAGCATCGTTGCGACGGACTCGGCGTCGCCTACGCCCATCTCGTCGCACCGGAAAAGCTGACGATCTACGGGCACAAACAAGCGACGCCGCTCGTCAATGTCGATCTCGCGCCAGCGATCCGCCTGCAACAGCTCTTCGAAGGCGCCGCATGCACGGCCGGATGGGTCGATCTCGTTTGGCCTATGCGCGAGCGGCGCGACGAGGTCGAACTCTACTGGCGCAGCGACACGCATTGGACGCCGGACGGCAGTCTGCTCGCCTATCGCCTCTTGTGCGAGGCGCTGCAGCTGACGCCGAATGCGGAACTCGCGAACCGGCCCTGCAACACGATTCATAAAATCATGGATCTCGGCGGCAAATTCGATCCGCCGCGCTGGGAGCAGATTCGCGAAATCGATTGGATCGCCGGCGCGCAACGCGTTTACGCCAATGCGGTCGTGCGCATCCTCGAAGATCCCGTTCACGGCGGCGACATCCATGTCGGCGCGCATGCGATCTACAGGAACGACGCGGCGCCGAATGACGTGCGGATTTTGCTTTTCGGCGATTCCTTCGCCGGCGTCGGGTCTGACCGTCTGACGGCGCAGCTCGCCGAAACGGCACGCGAACTCGTCTTTGTCTGGTCAGCCAATGTCGATTGGCGGCTGGTCAAGCGCCTGAAGCCCGATATCGTCATCACCGAAATCGCCGAGCGCTACATGGCGCTTGCGCCGAACGACCGCTTCAATCTGCGGCGCACAGAGCTTGCGCAGCTGATCAAGGCGCGACGCCGGGAGGCCGTAGCCCGGTGGCGGCGCGTGCGGGCCAACTGGGGTCAACGCGCGAAGAATGGCGCATAGGCGTCGAGCGCTCGTTTCCAATCGACGGGGTCGCGGATCAAATCGGCCAGGGCCGCGCCGCGGCGCGTCAGGCGGCGAAACAGCCAGTCGCGCTCGCGATAGACGCCGGGACCTTCGATGAAATTCAGGCCGGCGAGCGTGTCGAGCCCCGCGATGATCTCTGGCCGCGACCTGTGCAGAATCTGCGCGAGTTCGCCGACGGCGACGAAGATCGGCTCCGGAGGCGAGCGCTGGACGTCCTCGAGGGCCAGCAGCAGCGCCCTTAGGGCTTCAAACTCGCCGCCGTTGAATTTTCGAGTCATTCGTCAGGCCTGGCGTCAGCAATGCAGCAAATATCCCCGCGCGTCATTGCCTAGCGTTCCTCAGTCCTTGACGATGGAAAAACCGCATCGACCACTCCCCTGTGACGAAGCGGATTGGACATTTCGCCATGACGGCGCCCGGCAGCGTCTGGCCTATAAAATACGAAGGCGCGCCGCGCGCGGCAAGAACATCTGCAACGGGTGCGGACGTCTCGCCGCCCAAACGAAAATAAAACAGCGGCATAAAGCGCTTTCATCGTCTGCAAACCCGGCCGTCCTCGAGACGATCTAAGCGGTGGCCCGACGTTTTGCTGTAGCTCTTTTTGCAACCTCCGCTGTAAAGCAAGTTTTAAATTCTGCGCTCTTCTTCCGCGACGCTTGCTAATCCAAAGCAAGAACCAATCTCTAAAACTCCCCCCAGAACGACCAAATCAACGATGTGTCTTCTCGTCCGGCGGTGGATCTAGATCATGGGCGCTACTACCGGCGATTGGGCGAAAAAGCGCCTTTAACGAGGAAAATCGAATGCGAAAGATCGTCATCTTCACATGTTGCGCGTTCACTGCGATGTCGTCGCTCGCCATCGCAAAGCCGCCGACTGTCTCCGCCGTAAACGCGGTTCTTTCGCAGCGGACCCCCGCTGCGCGTAAAGCAGAAATCAGCCGCCAGATCGAAAAGGCATGCGATATCTCACTCTCGGAGTCCGATCTCAGCCGCGCGTCCGACATGGTTGAAACGCACAGAAAAAAAGGCGCCGCATGGCTCGCCGCTCAAATCAAAAATAGCGAGTTGAGCTACGTCTGCGGCTGAGAAAGGGGTATTCGTACAGGACACGAGAGCGCGGCAGTTCTCGCGTCTTTTCGGGGCGTGGAAGCGATCCGCGTTTGCTCGAACCCTTCGGCCGCGCTCAACTGATGACCGGTGTGTCTGGCGGAGAGGGAGGGATTTGAACCCCCGATACGGTTGCCCGTATGCCGCATTTCGAGTGCGGTGCTTTCAACCACTCAGCCACCTCTCCGCGGCTCATGCGTGGCGCGTCGCAGATAGCACGCGCTCGCCCGAGGGATCAAGCGCGCGCCGTGTGCATGATGAAACTAAGTTTCGTCAGCCCGGTCGATTCGTGCTTTCGGGGACGCAAATGTGGTCGCGCTGAGCCTACCTCTTGGCAATCGAGGTGGAATCGAGTCGGCCCTGGCGCGCAGGTCGCCCGGCAGCCATCGATCGGTGCTAGCGGGCCTCAACGAGGCCTTATGGCTTTCAGAAGGGCGGCGGTGAAACCCAGCGTATATACTGAGATTGACAGAACATGAGCTCCTTGGCAGACTGATGTCATGAGCTCCACGCGCATTTTCAAATCTGGCAATAGTCTCGCGGTTCGGCTGCCGCGCGGGATCGCGTTTGATGAAGGCGCCGAAGTCGTCGTGCGGCGGCAAGGCGGGAGTCTCGTGGTGACGCCAGCGCGGCTCGATATGGCCGAACTCGTCGCGCGCCTCAAAGCCGCGCCGCCACATACCATCGCGCGCCCCGAATTCAAGCCGCCGAAGCGGCTGTTCGACCCCCGCTAGCGCATGGCGCGCTACCTCCTCGACACCAACATCGTCATCGCCGCGGCGCTTGGCCTTTCCGGCGTGCTCGATCGGCTCTCCGCCCTCGAAATCGGCGACGTGGCGCTCTCGGCGATCAGTCTCGCAGAAACGCTTGGCGCCGCCGCCGCCGAAAATAACGGACGGCTCGCGGAGAATATCGCGCTGCTCGCCGAAAATTTGGATGTGCTGCCCTTCGACCGCGGCGCCGCCGACGCCTATGGCGCGCTGCTGCGCAAGCTCGATCCGAAACGCCGCCGCATGCTCGATCGAATGATCGCCGCGCAGGCGCTCGATCTCAACCTCACGCTCGTCGCCGCGAACACCGAGGATTTCGACGATATCCCCGGACTGACGGTCGAGAAATGGGCGTGAGCGCAGCTACTCGACGTCCTCGACGCTTTCCGGACCGCCGTATATGCGCTGCGCCAGAGAGGCCTGCATGAAGTCGTCGAGCTCGCCGTCGAGAACGTCGGAGGGCGTCCCCGACGTGAAGCCGGAGCGCAGATCCTTCACCAGCTGATAGGGCTGCAGCACATAGCTGCGGATCTGATGGCCCCAGCCGATCTCGGTCCTTGAGGCCGCAGTCTTGTTGGCCTCGGCCTCGCGCTTTTCCAGCTCCAGCTCGTAGAGCCGCGCGCGCAGCATGTTCCAGGCGGTGGCGCGGTTCTTGTGCTGCGAACGCTCCGCCTGACAGGCGACGACGATGCCGGTCGGAATATGGGTGATGCGGATTGCCGAGTCGGTCGTATTGACGTGCTGGCCGCCCGCGCCCGACGATCTATACGTGTCTATACGACAGTCGGACTCATTGACGTTCACGTCGATCCGATCATCGACCACCGGATAGACCCAGACCGAGGCGAAGCTCGTATGGCGGCGGGCGTTCGAGTCGAAGGGCGAAATCCGCACCAGCCGATGCACGCCGGACTCGGTCTTCGCCCAGCCATGGGCGTTGTGTCCCTTGACGAGCAGCGTGCCCGACTTGATGCCGGCCTCTTCGCCCGGCGTCTCCTCGATCACTTCGACGTGAAATTTGTGGCGCTCGCCCCAGCGCGCATACATGCGAAACAGCATGCGCGCCCAATCCTGGCTCTCGGTGCCGCCGGCGCCGGAATGAACCTCGATATAGGTGTCATTGGCGTCGGCTTCGCCGGCGAACAGCGCCTCGGTCTGGCGCGCGCGCGCCTGCTTCAAGATGCTTTTAAGCGCTTCGACGCCCTCTTTTTCGGTCGCCGCGTCGTCCTCGGACTCGCCAAGCTCGACAAGCGTCAGCGCGTCTTCGAGCTCGCGCTCGAGGCTCGAGAGCGCCCCCACCTGCTCTTCGAGCTGGGTGCGCTCGCGCATGAGTTTTTGCGCGGCTTCGGGATCGTTCCAGAGCGCGGGATCTTCCGCCCGGACGTTCAGTTCGGCGAGGCGCCGTTGCGAGGCGTCGACGTCAAAGATGCCTCCTCAGCAGTCCGATGGACTGCTCGATGTCGGCTTTCAGCGCAAGCGGTTCGGCGCGCATGGATTTCCCGGGTTTTCGGAGGGCTTCGCCCCATTCGGCGCGGAAATTAGGCGGCGCGCGCGCGCCTGTAAACCCGCAACTCACGACGCCAACGTCAAAAACTCCTGTCCGCCGGCCGGTCGTCCCGACGCTCCGGCGCGGCCGGACGCTGGTCCTCGCTCTCCGGCGCGCCGGCGAGGCCCCAGCGGCGCATCAGGAAAAGCGCCGTCGCCGAGGCCAGGACGCAGAGAATCGTCGCGTAAAATGTGCCGTTCTCGTCCTCCGCGAACAGCAGATTCTTGGTGTTCATGCCGAAATAGCCGGTGACGAAGGTCGCCGGCAGCAGCAGCATCGTCGTCACCGTCAAAGCATAGAGCCGGTCGTTGGTCTCAAGACTGAGGATGGCGTTGAGTTCGTCTTGCAGGAGACGGGCGCGCTCCTGAAGGCTCGTGACATCCTGAGTCAGCGCGCCGGCGTGTTGAATGAGCCTTGCCGCGGCGTCGCGCAGATCATTGTCCCGCTGTTCGTCGGCCTCCTCCTCAATCGTTTCGAGGCGCGCCACCGTCGACGACAGGCCGCTGATCTGGCGCGCCAAACGCACCGCGTCGCGCCGCGCGGCGCTGAGCGCCGGCCGCGCCTGGCGGCCGCGCTGATCGATGATGCGGTCCTCGACGCGATCGAACGCCGCGCCGAGTTCGGCGGCCTTACGCGCCAGCCCGTCGATCAACGCATCCGTCAGCATTTCGAACAGATCAATCGGCGAGGTGAGACGCGCGCCGCGATTGATGGCGATGTGCGCCGCCTCGACGCTATCCATCGGCAGCCGTCGCGCGCTGATGAAAAAGCTTGCGCCAGCGGCGAAGCGGACAAAGTCGGTGCGCGAGGTCGGGCCGCCGAGATCGCGCTCATAGTCGAGCAGCGCGCCGCTGACCATCCCTTCTGAATATTCGAGATGCTGATGGTCGACGGGATCGCACAGCGAATCGCGCGCGTCTTCGGAAAGCGCCGCGATGCGCGCCAGCAGCGGGCGCGTGCGCACGTCGGCGAGATCCATGTGCAGCCACAAGAATCCCTCGCGCGGCGCGCTGATATTTACGAAATCCTCGGCGGTTCCGGGCTCGGCTTCGCCCGCGCGGTTGAACCGCACGAACCAAAGACACCCGGGAATGTCGGCGCGCGGCGCTTGTGCGAGGCGATCTATGCTCATGGCGGCGCTCGTGGGGAAGGCGCTAAGAGAATGGGACGATTGATAACAGACTTACGACAAGCGCGGCGTCAATCTTCGGAGAGCCGGGTCTTGCCCGGTCCATGCGGTTCGATCAGCGCGCCGAAATCATGCGGCTCCTTGCGGGCGCGCCGAAGCGCGGCGTCGAGAAACTCGGTGAAGGCGTCGATGTCGCGCGCTTCGGTTCGGTGGTTGATGATCGCCGCGCGGATCGCCGGAACCCCGTCGAGGATCGTCAGCGACGGCGCCGCCTCGCCGCGCTCATGCAGCTCCATGACGATTTCGCGCGCCAGCGAACCATCCTCATCGTCCTTGACGCCGAAGCAGACGATGTTGAGCGTCACCGGCGCGCGCAGCGCGAAGGCGTCCGATTGCGCGATCCACGCCTCGAGCCGCTCCGCCATGCGGCAGGTCTGCTCGATGCATTGGCCCAAACGCTTGGCGCCGAAGGTTTCGATGGTGAACCAGGTCTTGAGCGCGCGAAAGCTGCGCGACAGGTCGGGGCCGAGATCGCAAGGCCAGGTGTCGCCCGCCGCGAGGCCGCGCGGCGCACGCGTCAGATAGGCGGCGTTGGCCGCGAAGGCGCGCTTATGGGCCGCCTTGTCGCGCACCAGAAAGAAGCCGGCGTCATAGGGGACGTGCAGCCATTTATGGAAGTCGAAGGCGACGCTGTCGGCGCGCTCCAATCCCTTGACCAAAGGCTTGAGCGCCGGCGAGAGCGCCGCCAGCGCGCCGAAGGCCCCATCGACATGGAACCACAGGTCCTCGGTGTGCGCGACGTCGGCGAGCCGGTCGAGCGGATCGATCGCGCCGGTGTCGACCGTGCCCGCCGTGCCGACGATCAGAAACGGCCTGAAGCCCGCCGCGCGGTCGGCGGCGATGGCGCGGCGAAGATCGCGCACTTTCATCGCGCGCCGCTCGTCCGAAGGAATGAGGCGCAGATGCCGCGCCCCAAGGCCGGCAAGCTCCATCGCCTGGCGCACGCAATTATGCGCTTCGCGCGACGCATAGGCGATGAGCTGGCCGGGAAGCGCACAGAGCCCGTTAAGCCGAACATCCTTGTCGCCATAGGCTTGGTCGCGCGCGACCAGCAGGCACAGGAAGTTGGCGATCGAGGTTCCGGTGACGAAAATGCCGCTCGCGTCGGATGGAAAGCCGAAGGCCTGCGCCATCCAGGCGGCGATCTGGCGCTCGACATCGATGGCGATGTGATTGCGACCGCCGCAGTTCGAATTCATGCCGGCGGCGAGCATTTCCGCGATCATGCCGGCTGGCGTGCCTGCGCCCTGGGCCCAGCCCATGAACATCGGATGGGTGTTGCCGGTCGCGAACGGCATGATGTAGCGGTCGAAATCCTCGAGCACGGCGGAGAGGTCGCGGCCCTCTTGCGGAAGATCGCGTTTGAAGCGCGCCCGCGCCTCTTCGCTTGGCTCGGTCCAGACGGGGCGCTCCCGAAGATCGCGCAGATGGTCGAGCATCATGTCGAGCGCCCGATGGCTCTCGGCGCGAAATTCGTCCCAGTTTTCGGGGTCGAGATTAACCGGCATGTCCAGGGCCTCGCGCGCCGGCGGCTCGGTGGAGGCGCAACCACGGTTGCGAAAGATCGCGCGAAGGCGTTTCACGCTTGTGCAAATAGCCGGGTTTCCCTACCCGGCGCAACCTGGCTTATTTTCCGATGCTTATGGCCACAGAGCCGACATGTTCGACCTCGCCGTCAACGACGTCGCCGGGAAGGAGCGGTCCAACGCCCGATGGCGTGCCGGTGAAGATGAGATCGCCGGGCGCAAGCGCGACATTTCGCGACAGCGCCGCGATGATTTCCGGCACGCTCCAGATCAGATCGCCAAGGTCGCCCGCCTGTCGAAGCACGCCATTGACGGAGAGCGCGATGCGCCCCCGCGTCGGATGGCCGATGGCGGCGACGGGGGTGATCGCGCCGATGGGCGCGGAATGGTCGAAGCCTTTTGACATGTCCCACGGCCGTCCGGCGCCGCGCGCCGCCGTCTGTAGGTCGCGCCGCGTCAGGTCGATGCCGGCGGCATAGCCGAAGACGCAGTCGAGCGCCCGCGCCGCCGGAATATCGGCGCCCCCCGCGCCCAGCGCCGCGACCAGCTCGATCTCGTGGTGAAGATTATGCGTCAGCGTCGGATAGGGAATCGTCGCGCCGCTTTCGACCACCGCGTCGGCAGGCTTGGAGAAGAACACCGGCGGCTCCGCGGCCCCGCCCTTGGCGGGGTCCTTTCCCATTTCCCGGGCGTGGGCGGCATAGTTCAGCGCAATGCAGAAGATCCGCCGCACGGGAAATCGGCGCGCGTCTTGCGCGATGGCGACGCTTGGAAAGGGCGGCGGCTGAAAGATAAACTCAGCGGACATTCTATTGGCTTCGCGCTTGGCGGCTGATCAGTCGAAATCGGCGGGATTGAAGCTGCGCAGCGTGCCGCAGAATTCGCAGGTGACTCCGATGCGGCCGTCGTCGCCAATCATATCGCTGCGCTCTTGCGGCGAGAAGCTCCTCAGGAGCTTGTCGATGCGCTCGTTCGAACAGCGGCAGAATTCCTCAAGCGCGCGTTCGGTGAAAACCTTGACGCCGCGCTCATGGAAAAGGCGATAGAGCAGGCGCTCGCTCGACAGCGCCGGGTCGACGAGTTCGTGGTCTTCGAGAGTCGCCGCGAGCGCCTGGCCTTCGGTCCAATGGTCGCTGTCGTCCTCGGAAGGCTCCTCCGCCCCGTCCGGCGCGTCGCCGGGCGGAAGGTCGCGGGCGCGCGCGCCTCCGGGCGGCAAATATTGCAGCAGCAGTCCGCCCGCGCGCCAGCTCGCGCCTTGCGGCGTGACAATTTCGGCGACGGCCAGTCTGACGAAGGACGGGATCTGCTCCGATTGCCGGAAATAGATATGCGCGGCTTCGGCGAGACTCTCGCCCTCCAGTGGCACGACGCCCTGGTAGCGCGCGGCGTCTTCCTCGCGTTCGATGGTGAGCGCCAGATGACCGCGTCCGAACAGCGCCCCCGGCGAAGCGTCGCGTATTTGGGCGACGCGCTCAGCGTCGAAGCGGGCGAAGCCGCGCAGCTTCCCCGGCGCATCATAGTCGACGACGAGCATATCGACGGGACCGTCGCTGCGCGTCTGCAGCTGGAAGCGGCCATGCGATTCCAAAATCGAGCCGAGCAGCGCGGCGAGCGCCACCGCCTCGCCGAGCAGTCGCGCGACCTGCGGCGGGTAGGCGTAATGACTCAGGATGGCATCGACCGTGGGGCCGAGACGCACGACGCGGCCGCGCAGGTCGAGCGCTTCGACCGCGAAGGGCAGCACCCGGTCATCCTCGGAATGGAGCGCGACTGGCCGGCTCGGCGCCGAGCCCCCGCCTTGCGGCATCAGAACTGCCCCGGCGCGAGACACCAGCACAGCACCCCTTTTTGGGCGTGAAGGCGGTTCTCGGCTTCGTCGAAGACCACCGACTGCGGCCCGTCGATCACTTCCGCGGTGACTTCCTCGCCGCGATGCGCGGGCAGACAATGCATGAAGACGGCATTTTTCGCGGCCGCCCGCATCAGTTTCGAGTCGACCTGATAGGGCGCGAGCGCGGCGCGGCGTTGGTCCTCGTCCGCGTCGCCCATCGACACCCAGCAGTCCGTGATGACGGCGTCGGCGCCGTCCACCGCCTCATAGGCGTCGCGCGTCAGATTCATCTTCGCGCCATTGGCTTTCGCCCAGCTGACCAGATCTTCCGAGGGCGCAAAGTCCGCCGGCGTCGCCACATTGATCGTGAAGCCCAGGCGGCCGGCGGCATGCACCCAGCTTGCAAGCACATTATTGGCATCGCCGCTCCAGGCGACCGTGCGCCCTTCAATCGGACCGAGATGTTCCTCGAAGGTCATAACGTCCGCCATCACCTGACAGGGATGCGACTGTTTGGTGAGTCCATTGATGACCGGCAGATTGCCATAACGCGCCAGCTCCATAAGATCCGGATGCGAAAGAATGCGCACCATGATCGCGTCGAGAAACCGCGCGAGCACGCGCGCCGTATCGGCGATGGTCTCGCCGCGGCCAAGCTGCATTTCAGCGCCGGTCAGCATGATCGTCTCGCCGCCGAGTTCGCGCATCGCAATGTCGAAGGAGACGCGCGTGCGAGTGGACGGCTTATCGAACACCATGCCGAGATATTTGCCGACGAGCGGTCGTTCGGCCGCCTCGACGCCTTTGACGCGGCGCGCTTTGAGCGACTTGGCGAGATTAAGAATGCGGCGCAGCTCTTCGCCCGAGTGATCGGAAAGATCGAGGAAGCTGCGCGGCCGCGTCAGCGAATGGGCGGTCATCACGCAGCTCCGAGCTTTTCAATAGGCGCGGCGAGCCGGGCGCATGCCGCGCCAAGGCGCGAGGCCGCGGCCGCGACGTCGCTTTCGTCAATGATGAGCGGCGGCAGAAGGCGCACGACGTTGTCGCCGGCGAGCACCGTCAACAGGCCTTCGGCGCGGGCGGCGGCGGCGAAATCGCCATTCGGTATCCGCATCTTGAGGCCGAACATCAGCCCTTCGCCGCGGATTTCTTCGATGAGCGACGGAAAGCGGTCCTCGAGCTCCGCCAGCCGCTGGCGCAACAGCGCGCCAAGCCGCGCGACGCGCGCCATGAAGCCTTCTTCGAGCACGACGTCGAGAACGGCGCCGCCCACCGCCGTCGCCAGCGGATTGCCGCCGAAGGTGGAGCCATGCGCGCCCAGCGTCATGCCTTTGGCGGCCTCGCGCGTCGCGAGGCACGCGCCGAGCGGAAATCCGCCGCCCAGTCCCTTGGCGAGCGCGACGATGTCGGGCGTGACGCCGGCATGTTCGCAGGCGAGGAACTTGCCGGTGCGGCCGACGCCACACTGGACTTCGTCCAGCGCCAGCAGCAGCCCGCGCGCGTCGCAAAGCTCCCGTAGCCGCGCCAGAAACGACGGCGAAAAGACGCGCAGCCCGCCCTCTCCCTGAATCGGTTCGAGCAGGACGCCCGCCGTTTCTTGCGTGATCGCCGCCTCGACGGCGTCAAAATCGCCGAAAGGAACCTGATCGAAGCCCTCGACGGGCGGCCCGAACCCATCAAGATATTTCGCGTTGCCGCCCGCGGCGATCGTCGCGAGCGTGCGGCCATGAAAGGCGCCTTCGAACGTGATCAGCCGATAGCGCTCGGGCTGTCCGTTCACCGCGTGGAATTTGCGCGCCGTCTTGATCGCGCACTCGACCGCTTCCGCGCCGGAATTGGTGAAAAAGACCAGATCGGCGAATGTGGCGTCGCAAAGCCGCTCCGCGAGCCGCTCGGCCTGCGGGATGCGAAAAAGATTGGAGACATGCCACGGCTCTTCCGCCGCGCGCTTCAAAGTCTCGACGAGATGCGGGTGATTGTGGCCGAGCGACAGTACGGCGACGCCCGCGCTGAAGTCGAGATAGCGGTCGCCGTTTTCCGCAGTCAGCCACGCGCCTTCGCCATGTTTGAATGCGAGATCGGCGCGCGGATAGGTCGGATAAAGCGCTGACGTCAAAAGCCCTGCTCCATGCTCCCGTCGCTGGCTCCGGCCAGAGGAGGCTAAAAAAACAAAGCGCCGCCCGTTTAGGGCGGCAGTTCAGGACGGGATTTTATGCGCGCCGCCCGACGCGGTCAAATCCATGGCGCGGTTCGATATTGGCGTCAAAGCCAGCTGGCGCGGCCGCGCTAGGGTGAGTCCTGCGGGCAACAGTCTCGCCGAAAGCCTGTTGAGAACGCCAGCGCGCGCTTGCCAGCGCGACTCGCGCATGATTCAAAGTAAACAGAAAGTTTCTAGTCAGCGCCCGCGTAGTTCGTTTGGGCGTGTTCTCTCGAGTGTTGATGCGCATCACATCGCCGCAGGGCTTCAGACCTGCGCAGCGGTCGGAAGACATCCGATCCGCGCTCGACCCGAAAGAATGGAGAGCCTAATGTCATGGACCGACGAACGCGTCGAACTGCTCCGCAAGCTTTGGAGCGATGGTCTCAGCGCCAGCCAAGTGGCGGCGGAACTTGGACCGGGCATCACCCGCAACGCTGTGATCGGAAAGATCCATCGTCTGGGACTCGCCGAACGCGCCAAGACGGCGAGCGCGCAGCGGCCGCGCGTCGCCAAGGCCCCTCGCCCGACGCACCCGCGCATGAACGGCGTCTCGTCGCACGGCAATCTTGCGCTCGCTTTCGCGCCGCATGCGCTGGCGGCGCCGCGGCGTGCGCCTGAAGAAGAGGTCGTGATCCCGATATCGGAGCGCGTCACGCTCATGGAGCTCCGCGAATCCATGTGCCGCTGGCCGATGGGCGACCCCACGTCGGCGGAGTTCCGCTTCTGCGGCGGCAAGTCGACGATCGGCGGCGGCCCCTACTGCGCCTATCACGCGCGCGTCGCCTATCAGCCTGCGCAAGATCGCCGCCGCGCGCGCGATCAGTTCAGGGCGCAGCGTTACGCGTGAACCGCATCGGACACGTCACTCGTGTCCGAACGTTTCATCGAAAGAATAGCCCGCGCCGCGCACCGTGCGGATCGGATCCTTCTCGCGGCCGCGGATCAGCGCCTTGCGGAGCCGTCCGACATGGACGTCGACCGTACGCTCGTCGATCTCCGCCGACATGCCCCAAACACTGTCGAGCAGCTGCGCCCGCGTGAACACGCGTCCGGGCTTCTCCATAAAATATTCGAGCAGCCGGAATTCGGTCGGACCGAGGTGGATTTCGCGGCCGGATCGCCGCACGCGACGGGTGTCGCGGTCGAGGTCGATATCGCCGAGCGTGAGCCGTGAAGCGACGCGCTCGGGCCGCGCCCGGCGCAGCAGCGCGCGCACCCGCGCCATCAGCTCCGGAGTCGAAAACGGTTTGACGACATAATCATCGGCGCCGACCGAAAGGCCGCGCACGCGCTCGCCTTCCTCGCCGCGCGCGGTCAGCATGATCACCGGCATGTCTCGCGCGCTGTCCCGCGCCCGCAGGCGTCGGCAGATTTCAAGTCCGGAAACGCCCGGCAGCATCCAGTCGAGAATGACGAGATCGGGCGGCGACTCGGCGAGCCGCAGTTCGGCTTCATCGCCATTGTCGACATGTTCGACCTGATAGCCTTCCGCTTCAAGGTTATACACGAGCAGCGTCGCGAGCGACGTCTCGTCCTCGACGACGAGGATTCGCGGCGCCCGATCGCTTTTCCCAATCCGCTGTAGGACGGCGGACGTCACGTCGCTCATTGCGCCGCCTCGTCCTTCAGGCCGAAGTCGGGAACGCGCGTCTTCGGCCGCTCCGTGGGCATCGCCTCGCCGGTGACCAGATAAACGACCGTCTCCGAGATGTTGGTCGTGTGATCGCCGATCCGCTCCAGATTCTTCGAGCAGAACAGGAGATGCGTACAGAAGGAGATGTTGCGCGGGTCCTCCATCATGAAGGTGAGGAGATCGCGGAACACCGAATCCTCCAGCGCGTCGAGATCGGAATCGTTCTGCCAGACCGCGCGCGCCCGCTCGGTGTCGCGCAAGGCGTAGGCGTCCAACGAGTCCTTAAGCTGCATCGCGGCGATTTCATGCATCGACTTCAGACCGACGATCGCGCGCGGCACGCGCGCCTCCGACACGATCTTGAGCGTTCTCTTGGCGATGTTCTTGGCCAGATCGCCGACGCGCTCGATGTCGCCGGAAATGCGGATCGCGGCGATGCATTCACGCAGATCGACCGCAAGCGGCTGCCGGCGCGCGATGGTGAGAATGGCGTTCTCCTCGATTTCGCGCTGCAACGCGTCGAGACGAGGATCGCTGGAGACGACGCGGTGGGCGAGGTCGACGTCGAAGGTCGACAAAGCGTCCATCGCCTCCGCCAGCATTTTCTCCGCGACGCCGCCCATTTCAGCGATGCGGCGTCCCAGGGCTTCAAGGTCCCGGTCGTAGGATTTAACAATATGATCGCTCATGAGCGCCGTCCTTGAATCGCTGGTTTAGCCAAAACGGCCGGTGATGTAGTCGAGCGTGCGCTTCGCTTGGGGCTTGTTGAACACGTCGTCCGTCTCGCCGAATTCGACGAGCTCGCCGAGATACATGAACGCCGTGTAATCAGAGACGCGCACCGCCTGCTGCATGTTGTGGGTGACGATCGCTATGGTGTAGCGGCTGGCCAATTCGTCTATCAGCTCCTCGACCTTCGCCGTCGAAATCGGATCGAGCGCCGAACACGGCTCGTCGAACAGAATGATCTCCGGCTGCACCGCGACGCTGCGCGCGATGCAGAGTCGCTGCTGCTGTCCGCCTGACAGGCCCAGACCGCTGGTGTGAAGCTTGTCCTTGACCTCGTCCCAAAGAGCGGCGCCGCGCAGCGCGCCTTCGACGCGCGCGTCCATGTCGGCGCGCGGCAGTTTCTCGTATAGCCGAATGCCGAACGCGATGTTCTCATAGATCGACATTGGAAAGGGCGTCGGCTTTTGGAACACCATGCCGATGCGCGAGCGCAAGGCGTTAATGTCGACCGCCGGATCGAGAATATTCTCGCCGTCGAGCAGCACCTCTCCCTCGGCGCGCTGGCCGGGATAGAGATCATACATGCGGTTCAAGACGCGCAGCAGCGTGGACTTGCCGCAGCCCGAGGGGCCGATGAAGGATGTCACCTTATTAGCGTATAAGGGCATGGTGACGGCTTTGAGCGAATGCGACTCGCCGTAAAAGAAGTCGAGATTCCGCATTGAAACCTTGGTCAGCGGCGCCTTTACTTGAGCAATTTGAGCAGCGGCGTTCATTTCGAGTTCCTCCGCCCGGCGCTGAGCGCGCGGGCCGCGATCGAGAGAGCGAGAACAGCGACAGTGATGAGCAGCGCGCCGGTCCAAGCGAGCTGCTGCCAGTCCTTGTAGGGCGACAGGGCGAACTGAAAGATGACGACCGGCAGGCTCGCCATTGGGGCGGTGAGGTCGCTGCTCCAGAACTGATTGTTGAGCGCGGTGAAGAGCAGCGGCGCCGTCTCCCCCGAGACGCGCGCCACAGCGAGCAACACGCCGGTGATCAGTCCAGCCTTGGCGGCGCGATAGGCGACCTTGGCAACGACATGCGCACGGGGCGCGCCGAGCGCCGAAGCCGCCTCGCGCATCGAACCGGGCACAAGCAGCAGCATATCCTCGGTGGTTCGCACGACGACAGGGACGACCAACAGCGCCAGCGCCACGGCGCCCGAGATCGCCGAGAAGTGGCCCATCGGGTGAACGAGAATCTCATACACGAAGAGGCCGATGACGATCGATGGCGCGCTGAGCAGGATATCGTTGATGAAGCGCACGATCATCGTGAGCTTCGAATAGCGTCCGTATTCGGCCATATAAGTGCCGGCCAGCATGCCCAGCGGCGTGCCGATGGCGACGCCGATGATCGTCATGACAAGCGATCCGGCGATGGCGTTGAGAAGGCCGCCCTTGCTGCCGGGCGGCGGCGTCATCTCGGTGAAGACCGCCGGCGACAGGCCGCGCACGCCCTCATAAACGAGAGAGCCGAGGATCAAGGCCAGCCAGGAAAGGCCGAACACAGCGGCCACCCAGCACAGCGTGGTGGCGGCTGAGTTGGCGCCGCGGCGTGAAGCATAAAGCGACATGAGCTCGTTCTTTCTTACGCCGACTTCTGCTCGATGCGCATCAGCATGTAACGCGCCAGAGCGAGAACGAAGAAGGTGATGACGAAGAGGATAAGGCCAAGTTCGATGAGCGCCGAGGTGTAAAGATCGCCGACCGCTTCGGTGAACTCATTGGCGATGGTCGCCGAGATCGTCGTGCCGGGCGCAAGCAGCGATCCGGAAATCTTGTGCGCGTTGCCGATGACGAAAGTGACGGCCATTGTCTCGCCAAGCGCGCGGCCCAGGCCCAGCATCATGCCGCCGATCACGCCGACGCGCGTGTAAGGGACGACGACATAACGCATCACTTCCCATGTCGTGGCGCCGATGCCCCAGGCCGCTTCTTTCAGCACCGGCGGCACGGTCTCGAAGACGTCGCGCGAGATCGAGGCGATGAAGGGCAGCACCATGATCGCGAGAATGAAGCCCGCCGTCAGCATGCCGATGCCGTAAGGCGGACCGGCGAAGAGCGTCGAGAAAAACGGAATGTCGCCAAAGGCCGATATCAGCGCCGGCTGCACATGCGATTGCAGAAAAGGCGCCAGCACGAAGAGGCCCCAGATTCCGTAGATGATCGAGGGAATGCCGGCGAGAAGCTCGATCGCGACGCCGATCGGCCGGCGCAACGCATGCGGACAAAGCTCGGTAAGGAAGGTGGCGACGCCGAGGCCGACCGGCACCGCGATCACCATGGCGACGATCGATGTGACGAGCGTGCCATATATCGCCGCCGCCGCGCCGAAGTTCTCGGTGACCGGGTTCCAGGCCTGCGACGTGAGGAAGCCAAAGCCAAATGCCTGGATCGCAGGCATAGAGCCGTAGACGAGCGAGACGATGACGCCGGCCAGAATCACCAGCACGATAACGGCCGCCGCACGGGTCATTTGATGAAAGACGCGATCAAGGAGCGCGATGCGCGCCAGCACGCGCGTGCGATCCGCGATCACCGACTGCGAGGCTTGTTGCTCCAAAGCTAAATCCGACACGTCGCCCGCTCCATTCAATTCACGCCGACTCGGCTCGATCGACAGCATTTCACCCGCTCCCGGCGCCGGTCCTCGGCGTCATGACCTTCCCGACGACAGCATGAAACGGCCGTCGGGATCTATTCGCGATCAGCGCGGTCCGGCTAATGCAACAGGGGTTTGCCGTCCGCGCTCTTTACATTCGCCCAGCTCTTCTTGATGAGCTCGACCACCGGTTTCGGCATGGGAATATAGTCGAGCTCCTCCGCCATCTTGCCGCCATTGGCGAAAGCCCAGGAGAAGAATTTGAGCGCCTCGGCCGCATCGGCTTCGGACTTAGGCTCCTTGGGCAGCAAGATGAAGGTCGCCGCCGTTATCGGCCACGCCTTGGCGCCCGGCTCATTCGTCAGAATTTCGTAGAAACCCTCGGCATGCGACCAGTCGGCGCCAGCGGCCGCCGCCTGGAAAGTCTCCATGCTGGGCGGGACGACCTTGCCGTCCTTATTGACCATCTTGGTATAGGTCAGCTTGTTCTGCTTGGCGTAGGCATATTCGACATAGCCGATTGCGCCTTTGGTGTTGGCGACGTTGTTGGCGACGCCTTCATTGCCCTTGGCGCCGATGCCGACCGGCCATTCGACCGACGTGTTCTCGCCGACCTTCGACTTCCAGTCGGGCGAAACCTTCGAGAGATAGTTCGTGAAATTGAAAGTCGTTCCCGAACCGTCCGAGCGATGCACGACGACGATCGGCTGCGACGGCAGCTTCGCCTTCGGATTGAGCTTCTTGATCGCCGCATCGTCCCATTTGACGATTTCGCCGAGGAAGATTTTTGCAACGGTCAAGCCATCGAGCGTGAGGTCGCCGCCGGCGACGCCTTCGAGATTGATCACCGGCACGATGCCGCCAATCACTTGCGGCCACTGCACAAGACCCGCCGCCTGAAGCTCCTCGGCCTTGAGCGGCTGGTCGGACGCGCCAAACGTGACGGTGCGCGCCTTGACCTGCTTGATGCCGCCGCCCGACCCGATGGACTGATAGTTAAGGCCATTGCCGGTATCCTTCCGATACGCTTCAGCCCATTTGGCGTAGATCGGATAGGGGAAGGTCGCGCCGGCGCCGGAAATGTCGATGGCTGCGGCGGCGCCGCACATGACGGCGAGCGCCAGCGCCGCGCCAGCGCCGCGCCTGAAAATCGTCGAGATCATTTGAAGGTCTCTTTTGCTCGAGAACGGACTTGCGATGCGCCCCGCGTCATCGCGCGACAGAAACTACTGGTCCGACAATAGCTTTTTGTGACGGAAAAATTACAAGATGATGACAGTAAATATGTTTGTTTTTCAGATACTTATAATTCTAGGCTGAATCGCTCGCCGGCAAAATGACGCGAAACAGCGTTCCCTCGCCAAGCGCGGATTCGATCCCGAGCCGGCCACGGTGGCGCAGCACGATATGTTTGACGATGGCGAGGCCCAATCCAGTGCCGCCTTTGGCGCGGCTCTTGCCGGCGTCGACCCGATAGAAACGCTCGGTCAGGCGCGGAATATGCTCCGGCGCGACGCCGGGACCATAGTCGCGCACCGAGAGAACGACGAGCGTCCCCTTGCGGGCCAGCGAAATGTCGATGGGCTTGCAGCCGCCGTCGTCGCCACACCCGTATTTCAGGGCGTTCTCGACGAGATTCTCGATCACCCGGGCAAGTTCGTCCCGATCTCCCGGCGCGACGACGTTCGGCTGCAGATCGAGATTGATGGCGACGCCCCTGTCTTCGGCCATCTGCGACAGCGTGTCGACGATATGCGCGACGAGCAGCGTGAGATCGACGGGAGTCGCGGGCCGCAGATGCATGTGCTGCTCGATGCGCGAGAGCGACAGCAGATCGTCGACGAGGCGGGCCATCCGCTGCGCCTGCTCGCGCATGATGCCGAGGAATTTGTTTCGGGTGACGGCGTCCTCGCGCGCGGGACCTTGCAAGGTTTCGACAAAACCCAGCAGCGAAGCGAGCGGCGTGCGCAGCTCGTGACTGGCGTTGGCGACAAAGTCGACGCGCATCCGCTCGACGCGCCGGGATTCGGTCAGATCGCGCAGGCTCACGACGGCGGCCGGCTCGAACCCTTCGATTTGCATTGGCGCGACATGCGCTTCAAACCAGCATTCCACCGGCAGACGTTCGACCCAGACGGTCTTCTCCGTCTCGCCGCCGGCGAGCACGCGCGCCACGGCGTCGAGCATGTCCGGCGAGCGAAGGCTGCGGGAGAGCGGTTCGCCCGACCGAATGGCCGGCGAGAGCGCGTGCGCCGCGGCGTTGACGGCGATGACATGAGTTTCGGAGTCGATAACGAAGATCGGCTCCGGAAGTGCGTTGATGATCGGCGCGAGGAGATCGATCGCCTGATCGCGCCATTTGAGCCGCTGGGTTGACAGCGTCACCGCGACGGGTCCGGCGCCGTTCAATTCGAGCGCTCTTCCAGGATGCGTGCGATTGCATCCCGCAGCGTCCCCCAACGGCGCGCGCCCTCGTCGGCGCCGAGAAGCGCAAGCGCGACAACGAATGGGAGAAAGTAATAGATCATGCGAAACAGAAGCAGCGACGCCAGAATGCTTTCATGCGAAGCCGCCGGAATAGCGTGCAGCATCGTCGCCTCGAAGACGCCGATGCCGCCCGGCGCATGGCTGATCACGCCCAGGATGCAGGCGACGACATAAACCGCGACGAAGGGCACAAAGTCCAGCGGGACGCCCTCGGGAAGCAGCACATAGAGCGCGCCTGCGGCGCAGCACAGGTCGGCGACCCCAAGCGTGAACTGCGCCAAAGTCGGGACGAAGCCCGGCAGTTCGAGAGCGTGGCCGCGAAGCCGAATGCTGCGGCGATCAACCGTCACCCAGGCGAAATAGAACAGCACGCCTGCAAGTATCAGCACGCCCGGAATGATGTGAAGGAAGGCCGGCAAGCCATCGAGCGCCTCGAGCGCGTCCGCGCCATAGATGAAGCCTATGCCCATCACCAGCGTCATCCCAAGCCAGAACGTGACGCCGGCGAAGACGGTGATGTTGGCGACTTGCAGCGCGTTCAATGCGACGCGCGAGTAAATCCAGTAGCGCACGGCCGCGCTGGTGATGATCGGAAATCCGAGGTTGAAGGAAATGGCGTAGCTTGCGAAGGACGCGAGCGCAGCGACCCTGTAGGGCGCACGCGCTCGCAAATGGTAGAGCGCGACGACGTCATAACCGGTCAAGAACAGATAGGAGAGCGCGGAGAGGGCCAGGGACGCGAGAATCTGCGCGCCGCTCGTCGCGCGAAACGCGTTCAGCAGATCGGCATAGCTGAGGCTTGAGAGCGTTCGGCCTAGGATATAAGCAGCGAGTGCAAAGACGGCGAGACTGGCCGCCACGCCCAGCACGCCGAGCGCGCCTCTCGGCAGCCGTTCACGCAGCGACCCAAAAAATCCGCCGCTTGCTTGTGGCCTCACGACGGGCAACCCCGGCGTCGTGGCTTCGAATACGTCGTTATCGCGCGAGGTCACGCCGCCCTCGCGCCCAACGCTCGGATCTCGGAGCCCTCAATGCACAACCCTCATACTCATCATCTCTCTTGAAGCTTGCCTTTGTCGTCTTGCAAGCGTCATCCGGTTCAATCCCTCGATCATGTCATGGCGATGACTAGCACGACTAGCACGATCTCTGTCGCGCGCGCCTCGCAGAAAGGTTGGCGCTCGGCGATCGGACGTCAAGTCTGCGCCTGTTACTCGAAGGCTGAAGCGTGACCGATCGTCCTGCGCCTTAGGGCAGGTTCCGAAAAAGTTGACAGACTTTTTCGATGAGAACCTGCTCCAATATTTTGATTTTGAGCGATTCCTTATCGATCACATGATTCCATGTGATCGGGAAGCGCTCTAAGCGCAAATCTTGACCTGCGAGGCCGGTGAACTAGCTGCCTGCGAGGCGGCGGGAGGCGGAAAGCCTGTAAGAGGAACGATCCATCATGCACATGATCCCGAAGGAAATGCAGGCCTGCATCGACGCCTGCCTGAACTGTTATCAGATGTGCTTTGGCATGGCGATGACCCATTGTCTCGAGGAAGGCGGCGAGCATGTGAAGCCCAAACATTTTCGGGCGATGATCGCCTGCGCCGATATGTGCCGCAACAGCACGCAAATGATGCTGATGAATTCGCCGCTGGCCAAACAGATGTGCGCGCTTTGCGCCGAGGCTTGCGAAACCTGCGCCAAGGAGTGCGATCCGATTCCGGACATGAAGGAATGCGCCGACGAATGCCGTCGCTGCGCCGAAGAATGCCGCAGGATGTCCGGACGCAAGATGGCCGCATAAATATCCGCGCGGAGCAGATTGCATTCAGCTTGGCGGCTATTTGCCGCCAAGCCCCAAAATATAGCTCGCCAGCGAGTCGATCTCTTCGCGAGCGAGAATGATGTTGGGCATGTTCTTATGCGAAGAGCGCAGGAAAACTTTGAGCGACAGTTCCGTCGTCGAAGGCATGTTGGCGACATCGATAAAGCGCGGCGCCTTGGGATCCGGGCTCTTGGCCTCTGCGTCGGATCCAACGGCATGGCATGAGGCGCATTCGGCTTTGGCGATTTGCGCGCCGGTCGTCGGATCCGCGCTCGCGGCCATAGCCGGCGCCGCAACAAGGACCATGCCCAAAGAAAGCGCTATCCTCATTGCCTTACTCCTCGCCGTTGAGATCCTCGGGACGTGGCTGCAACATGATATTATAGCCGGCGTCGACAAGATGCACTTCGCCCGTCACGCCGCCCGACAGCTCCGATAGTAAATAAAGCGCCGAGCCGCCGATTTCATCAAGCGTGATCATCCGGCGCAACGGACTATGCTTTTTTTGAAACGCGCCCATCGCCCGCGCGCCTGTGATGCCGGCGCCCGCCATCGTGCGCACCGGGCCGGGCGACAGCGCATTGACGCGAATGCCGCGATCGCCGAAATCGGCGGCAAGATAGCGCACGGATGAATCGAGCGCAGCCTTCGCCACGCCCATGACGTTGTAATTCGGCATGACATGCGTGCCGCCGCCGAAGCTGACCGTCAGCAACGATCCGCCGTTCTTCATCAGCGTGGCGGCGCGGCGCGCGGCTTCGGTGAAGGAAAAACAGGAAATGACAAGCGTGCGAATGAAATTCTCGCGCGTGGTGTCCGCGTAGAGTCCCTTCAATTCGCTCTTGTCGGAATAAGCGATCGAGTGGACGAGAAAATCCATATCGCCCCAGTCGTATTCGAGACGGGCGAACACCTGATCCACCGTCGAAATATCCTCGGCGTCGCACGGCAGCACGAGGTTCGACCCGAGCTCCTGCGCGAGCGGCTTGACGCGCTTGCCGAGCGCCTCGCCCTGATAGGTGAATGCGAGCGTCGCGCCGTGGCGCGCAAGAACGCGCGCGATGCCATAGGCGATCGAATGATCATTGGCGACGCCCATGATGAGGCCGCGCTTACCCTGCATGAGACCGGTTGAAACTGTCATATGGCGATTGTCATCGTAGGAGAGATCGAAAGTTTGGGCCTAAGCCTATCGGAGATAGCAGACGAGCGAAGTAGAACGGACGCTCTGGGCCGGCCGTATCGGCGATTGACAAGCCCGGCCATGACGCTCGTTGTCGCGGACTTACGCGTCTGGATGCTTGAACACCAATGTCGCATTGGTGCCGCCGAAGCCGAATGAGTTCGACAGCACCGCGCCGAGCTTCACATTGTCGCGGCGTTCGCGCATGATGGGCATGTCGGCGAAATCCGGATCGAGCTCTTCGATATTAGCGCTCTCGCAGATAAAGCCGTTCTGCATCATCAACAAGGAATAGATCGCCTCCTGCACGCCCGTCGCGCCGAGCGAATGGCCGGTCAGGGATTTGGTCGCGGCGATCGGCGGACATTTGTCGCCGACGCCGAACACTTCGCGCAGCGCTTCGATTTCCTTGGCGTCGCCGACGGGGGTCGCCGTGGCGTGGGGGTTGATGTAGTCGATCGGGCATTTCACCGTCGCGAGCGCCTGCCGCATGCAGCGCACCGCGCCCTCGCCGGAGGGCGCCACCATGTCATGGCCGTCAGAGGTCGCGCCGTAGCCCGCGATCTCGCCGTAGATCTTCGCGCCGCGCGCCTTGGCGTGTTCGAGTTCTTCGAGCACCAGCACGCCCGCGCCGCCGGCGATGACGAATCCGTCGCGATTCTTGTCATAGGCGCGCGACGCCGTCGCCGGCCGATCATTGTAGGAGGAGGACATCGCGCCCATGGCGTCGAAAAGGACCGAGAGCTCCCACTCCAGCTCCTCGCAGCCGCCGGCGAAAATCATGTCCTGCTTGCCGTACTGAATCAGTTCGTATGCGTTGCCGATGCAGTGATTGGACGTGGCGCAGGCGGACGAGATCGAATAGTTGACGCCCTTGATCTTGAACCAGACCGCAAGCGTCGCCGAGGCGGTCGAAGACATGCATTTGGGCACGGCGAAGGGACCGACGCGCTTGGGTCCCTTGGTGCGGGTGATGTCGGCAGATTCGACAAGCGTGTGGGTCGAAGGGCCGCCCGACCCCATGATGATTCCGGTGCGCTCGTTGGAGATTTCCGCTTCGGTCAGGCCGGCGTCGGCGATCGCCTGATCCATGGCGACATGATTCCACGCCGTGCCTGTGGCGTGGAAGCGCATGGCGCGGCGATCGACGATCGTCGAGGGGTCGAGCGACGGCATTCCGTACACCTGCGAACGGAAGCCGAGTTCGGCGTATTTCTCCGCGCGCGAGATGCCAGACTTCGCCTCGCGCAGCGAAGCGATAACTTCCTGGGTGGTGTTGCCGATCGACGACACAATTCCCATGCCGGTGACGACGACTCGTCTCATTGTCCAACTCCTTGGCGGCGCTTTCCCGCGCCTTGCTGTGCGCGTCAGGCGGCGGCCGGCGCCTCGGCCTTGGCGAGCCCGACTTTCAAGTCCTTCGCCTCATAGATGCGCTCGCCGTCCGCCGCGGCCCAGCCGTCGGCGATGCCAAGCACAAGCTTGCCCTTGAAGACGCGCTTAAAGTCGATGCCGTAGGTCACCTTTTTGACGGTCGGGCGAACTTGCCCGCTGAATTTCACCTCGCCGACGCCGAGCGCCATGCCGCGTCCCGGATTGTCGAGCCAGGCGAGATAGAAGCCGACCATCTGCCACAGCGCGTCGAGCCCAAGGCAGCCCGGCATGACCGGATTGCACTTGAAATGGCAGTCGAAGAACCAAAGGCTCGGCTTAATGTCGAGTTCGGCGCGCATGTAGCCTTTGCCGTGCTCGCCGCCGTCTTCGAAGATCTCGGTGATCCGGTCGAACATCAGCATCGGCGGCAGCGGCAGCTGCGCATTTCCCGGGCCGAACAGCTTCTCCTCGCCGCACGCCAGTAAATCCTCGTAGCCGAATGAGGAGCGCCTTTCGCCCATCGTCCCTTATTCCTCGCGTTGGAGCCTTTAAAGGCCCATCCTCCCCAAGCGCCCTCAAAAGGCGCGCCCTTATCTTTTGCGCCGCCAGCGGCGCCGCTCTTTGGGCGAAGCGATCCGTAACATAGCCTCGCTCGGGCCGGAAGCGCCGTCGCGAGCGGGTTCACAACAGCCGAGCGGCGTTGAATTTCCCGCCATTCCCCCTATGATGCCAAAGAGAAAACCGCGAGAGCAGAAAACCGCGAGCCGCTGCAATGGACGCCGAGCCGAATTCGACCGTTCCGCCAGACTCTGCGCCGCGCAAGCCCGTCGCGGACTTGTTGGCCGACGCCGGGCTGCGGCCGACCCGCCAGCGGCTGGCGCTCGGCGAGCTGCTGTTCGGTCAAAGCGGCGATCGTCATGTCACGGCGGAGCGGCTCTATGAGGAAGCCCTCGCCGCTAATCTCTCCGTGTCGCTCGCGACCGTGTATAATGCGCTCCACCAGTTCACCCAGGTTGGCTTGCTGCGGGAGATCGCCGTCGACGGCGCCCGGGTGTATTTCGACACCAACACCGCCGACCACCATCATTTCCTCCTCGAAGACGACGGTGAGCTGTACGACATCGCCGGCGCGAATGTCTCGGTCTCCGATCTTCCCCAGCCGCCCGACGGTTTGCGGGTCGCACGCGTAGATGTGGTGGTGCGTCTTCGCCGCGCCTAAGCCTGCCCTATATTCCGGGGACGACAAATTTTCGAAGGAGTTCGACGCCCTGTAGGACCGTCGAGACCTCTTCGAAAACAGGTTGGGGCGAGGAACAATGTCGCAGCGGGCGACCGAACAGGAATCCGAGATCACCTACGCGCAGTTCAAGGCGCTCGCCAATTCCATACCGAATCTTGCTTGGATGGCGCGACCGGACGGCTGGGTGTTTTGGTACAATGACCGGTGGTACGAATATACCGGCACGACTCCCGAGGAGATGGCGGGGTGGGGTTGGCAATCGGTACATCATCCGGACGTGCTGCCCAAGATGCTGGAGCGCTGGACTCATGCGATCCAGCACGGCGAATTTTTCCAGATGATCTTTCCGCTCAAGGGCGCCGACGGGCTCTATCGACCGTTCCTGACGCGCATCGAACCGCTGCGCGAGAACGGCGCCGTCGTCGGCTGGTTCGGCACGAACACCGACGTCACCGAACAGGAACGCGACCGCGAACGCCTGCAGCTTCTGATCCACGAGCTCAACCATCGCGTCAAAAATACGCTTGCGACGGTTCACTCGATCGCGTTGCATTCCTTGCGCGAGTTGAAGCAGAATTCGGTGGAGCTCTTTGAGAATCGTTTGCTGGCGCTTGCCGCCGTGCATGACGTGCTGACCCGTGAAAACTGGACGAAGGCGCAGGTCGACGAACTCGTGCGTACCGCCATCGCCCCTGCGGGCCAGGAGAATTTCGACGTTTCAGGACCGCCTGTCGACGTCTGCCCGCGCATCGCGGCGGCCCTGGCGATGACGCTGCATGAATTGTGCACGAACGCCGTCAGATACGGATCGCTCTCGGCGCCGAGCGGACGGGTCGCCGTCGACTGGGGCGTCGACTCGGCGCGCCGGACGCCTATGCTGCATCTCGTCTGGCGCGAGCACGGCGGGCCGGCGATCTCCCCTCCGTCCGACAAAGGATTTGGCATGCGATTGATCGAGAGGACGCTCGCTTCCGAAGCAGGCGCTCAAGTCGCGATCAAATTCCCGCCTGAAGGATTGCGATGCGCAATGGACATCCCCCTCACAGTGGAAATGCTCAAATGAGTGAACCGCGTATCCTCATCGTGGAAGACGAGGCGGTCATCGCCATGGCCCTCGAGATGTTTCTCGAGGAGCTCGGCGCCCGCGTCGTCGCCACTGCGGGCAATGTGCAGGACGCTCTGCAAAAGGCGACGAGCGAAGATTTCGATCTCGCCTTTCTCGACATCAACCTCAATGGCCAGAAAGCTCATGTTCTCCCCGGCGTCCTGGAGCGCCGGCATAAGCCCTTCGCCTTCGTGACGGGCTACGGCGAACAGGGCGTGCTTGAGGCGCATGCCGATGCGCCGGTCGTCACCAAGCCCTTCAGTCGGGACGCCATTTCGACGGCATTGGAGAAACTCAAGAGCCGCATGCCCGGCGGTCCATCCGGCTGACTATTCGAATTTCTCGCCCGGATAGACGCCCCACAGATTTTCCTGCTCCATGTAGCCGTCAAAGCCCTTGCCGGCGATGCGGCACCATTTACCGTCGCAACTGCGCAAATTGCCGATGACGCCGGGGCCGAGCTTGGCCGCGGGCGTCGAATGATCGGCGGCCAAGAGAAGCTGTGGCTCCTTTTTCCACGGCGCAACCAAGGCGGTGCGCCGTCCAGAGAGCAGCGAGTGCAACACCCAGCCTTCGGCGCCTTCGGAATCGCGGATCTTGCGCCAGGTTTCAAATTCGGCGGTGATCTCGACGGGGAGCGCAGCGCGTTCGTAGATCCAGAGGGTCGGATGTTCCTTGCTCGGCCCCTCTCGAACATTGACCCGATCCGATTTGAGGCTGACGTAGCGGGGCAAGGGCAGGCCGCTCACCGGGCCCTTCTGCGGCTCCTGAGCGCCGGCGTGCGCTGCGCAAAAAACCGCGCAAACGAGCGCGGCGAAAAACCCGCGGCGACGCTTTTGGAAAAGTTCCTGAGCGTTTGAGAAAGCTGCCGAAACTGGCTCAGATTCTGCATTTATTCGCGACATGATTGACTGATCGCTCGCTTGTCTTTGGCCCGTCATCTGCTAGGAAGTCGAATGCGTCCGTTGAGGAGGCGTATTGGTTTTGTCGCTGACCGTCGTTAAGACCCGGTTGAAGCCGGCGAAACTCGCCGGCGTCTTTTCATCCGCCGCGGCAACGCGGCGAAGCTCATAGCGCAATCGCAGAAACGCTGCTGCAACACAACATAAACGCGGAGGCACGACCAGGGATATGCCGAAAAAGAAGCCGCTCGTTGTCGTGTCGCGCCGGCTGCCCGAGGTCATCGAAACCCGCATGTGCGAGTTGTTCGACACGCGCCTCAACGAAAGCGACAAGCCGCTCACTCATGACGAACTCGTCGAGGCCATGCGCACGGCCGACGTGCTGGTGCCGACCATCACCGACCGTATCGATTCCCATCTGATCGCCCAGGCCGGCGAGCAAATGAAGCTGATCGCCAATTTCGGCAATGGCGTCGACAATATCGACGTCGCCTCGGCGCTCGATCGCTCCATTACCGTCACCAACACGCCCGGCGTTCTGACCGAAGACACGGCCGACATGACGATGGCGCTGATCCTTTCGGTGGCGCGTCGTCTCGTCGAAGGCGCGAGCGCCATTCCCGACGGCGCTTGGGCGGGCTGGTCGCCGACCTGGATGCTCGGCCATCGGATCACCGGCAAGAGGCTCGGCATCGTCGGCATGGGCCGGATCGGCCAAGCCTTGGCGCGGCGGGCGAAAAGCTTCGGACTTTCAATCCACTACCATAATCGTCGGCGAGTCTCGGCCGATCTCGAAGAGCAATTGGAGGCGACCTATTGGGAGTCGCTCGATCAGATGCTGGCGCGGGTCGACGTCGTGTCGATCCACTGTCCGCATACGCCGGCCACCTATCACCTTCTCTCCGCCCGCAGACTGGCGCATCTGCGTCCGCACGCCATTCTGATCAACACCGCACGCGGTGAGATCGTCGACGAGAACGCGCTGGTGCGCATGCTTGAAGCGGATGAGATGGCCGGCGCCGGGCTCGACGTCTTCGAGCATGAACCCGCCGTCTCTCCCAAATTATTGAAGCTCGCCAAGGCCGGGAAAGTCACGCTGCTCCCGCATATGGGCTCGGCGACGATCGAAGGCCGCATCGATATGGGCGAGAAAGTGATCATCAACATCAAAACCTTCATGGACGGCCACCGCCCGCCTGACCGCGTCCTGCCGAGCATGCTATAAGGCGCTGCGCTGCGGCCTCGGCCGCCTGGCGCGGGTCGCTTTATGGGGAGGATGATTGACGCGATGAACAGGATTTTGCTCGCCCTAGCCGCCTCGCTCTGCGCCGTCGCGCTCGCCTCCGGGCCTACCGACGCCAAGAGCGCGAAGAGCGCCAAGCCGCCTCAAGGCGCGGAGCAGAAGCAGCCGGAAGAAGAAAACAAAGAGACGGGCGGACTTCCGCGCTATCAGCCGTTCCCGCACAATCAGAACTTCGTGCTCAAGGAGATCAACGGCAAAGCGCCGCCGGTGGAGATGTGGATCTCGATCGACTCAACGGGCCGCGCCAACGGTTTTTCGGGCTGCAAGAACTGGTCGGGCATCTTCATCATCGGCCCCAACCGGCTCGGACCCCGCACCATGCCGGCGGTCAACGAACGCAAATGTGAAGGCCCGCTCGCCGCCTTCGAGCGCGACTATTGGGCGGTCCTACTCTCGGGCCCCTTTTGGGACACCAAGGGCGACGACCTCATCCTGAAGGGCGCGCAGGGCGGCGTGCTGCATTTCCAGCGCTCGCTCTAGCACCGGTCAGTCGTTCGCGATCAGCGAGATTCCCGAAGAGACTCCCGGAATGCCGATCGCGACGGGCGTCCCGATCAGGCCTTCGGCCTGTCGGGAGCAAGCGGCGACGTCGGCGATTATTTCACCGGCGACGCGAGCAGCGGACAGGGCGCCTCGTGCAGCACACGCTGCGTCGTCGAGCCGCGCAGCGCCTCCAGCAGGCCCTTTCGGCCACGCGTCGGCATGGCGATCATGTCGGCCTTGATCTCCTTCGCGTAGGAGAGAATGGTTTCGACGACGGGGCCGCGGCGTAGCTCGATGTGCGGCAGCAGCCCTTCAAAAAGCGGCAGATCGTCGCCGACATGCAGCAGCATGACGTCGGCGGCCGGGTTGAGACAATGCGCGATTGCGGCGACGTGGCGGAAGGCGTCGAGCGGCGAGACCGTCGCCTCGACCGGCATCAGCACCGTATTGAGCGAGACGGCGCCCGTCTCGCGGTCGACGAAACCTTTGTGGTCCTCGCGCAGGAACAGCGCCGGCACATGCGTCTCGCGCGCCGTTTCCTCCGCGACCGAGCTGGCGAGCAGCCGCTCCAGAGCGCTGCGCGGCCGGGTCATCATCACAAGAAGATCGCACAGGTGCCGCTCGACGTAGGCGGCGACCCCGACGACGGGCGATTCCGATTCAACGGACGCTTTGACGAATTTAACGCCGAGCTGCTCGGCGACGTCCTCACGCGTCGCGGTGGGCGAGATCATCTTCCAGCGCGCCAGCATCTCGCGCACCTGCGGAAAGCGGCTCCAATCGTCCTCGTCGGTCTCGGGCGCTTCGATGTGCAGAACATGAAACATGCTCTTACAAGCCACGGCGATGCGCAGCGCATGTGCAAAGGCGTCCTGGCTTGCGAAGGAGAGATCGGTGGGATGGACGATTGATTTGGGCGTGTCGCCATTCATCTGCGTTTGCTCCTCTATCCCTTCGCAAAACTATACGCGGCTGCGCGCCTGGCAATGATCAGCTTCGCCGCAGGTTAAATTTGTTCCTTGAGCGCCTTTTGGACCTCTTCGACCAGTTCGGCTTCCGGCACGGGGTACTGAGCGGGGCGAAGCGCCTTCCATTGCTCGTTGGTGGCGATATTGGCGGCGGCCTTCGCGCCGGCGACGAGATCCTTGACGGTGACTTCCCCTCGCGCCTTTTCGTCGGAGCCCTGGATGATCGCAAGCGGGCTGTTGCGCCGGTCGGCGTATTTCATCTGCGCCTTCATGCCGGCCGCGCCGAGATAGATTTCGGCGGCGATGCCGGCGCCCCGCAGCTGCGCCGCCATCCGCTGATAGTCGGCGAGCCTGTCGCGATCGAGCACCAGCACCACCACCGGACCAACATGCGGACGCGCCGAGACGATGGGGCTGCCGATGAGCTTTAGGGCCGCGAAGAGCCTGGAAACGCCGATCGAGAAGCCGGTCGCCGGCGTATTTTCCGATCTGAAACGCCCGACGAGTCCGTCGTAGCGTCCCCCGCCCCCCACGGAGCCGAAGCGCACGGGATTTCCCTTCTCGTCTTTGGTTTCAAAGGTGAGGTCGGCCTCGAAAACGGGGCCGGTGTAATATTCAAGGCCGCGCACGACGGAAGGGTCTATGCGGATGCGATCCGGCCCAAAGCCCGCATCGCGCGCGAGATCTTCGATCTCGAGGAGTTCCTCGGCGCCCTGAGCGCCGGCCTCGCTCTTGCCGAGCAGGCCGAAGAGATCGAAAGCCGGCGCGCCGTCCCGATATTGTCCCCCGAGGCTGAAGGACAGGATCGTGTCGATCGCCGGCAGAGGGAGCCCCGCGCCCTTGGTGAAATCCCCGCTGTCGTCCTTGCGGCCCTCACCCAGCAACTGCCGAACGCCGTCGGGGCCCAGCCGATCGAGCTTGTCGATGGCGCGCAGCACGACGAGGCGGCGGCCCGCGTTCTCCTCGCCGGCAAGGCCGATCGACTGCATCACGCCATCGAGCACCTTGCGGCTGTTGATCTTGATGACGTAGTCGCCGCGCGCGATCCCCAAGCGCTCCATGGCGTCCGCCGCCATCATGCAGATCTCGGCATCGGCGGCCGGCGAGGCGGAGCCGACGGTGTCGGCGTCGAACTGCATGAACTGGCGAAACCGCCCCGGCCCCGGCTTCTCGTTCCGGTAGACATGGCCAACGCGATAGGAGCGATAGGGCTTTGGCAGCCGGTCGAAATTCTGCGCGACGAAACGCGCCAGCGGCGCGGTCAGATCGTAACGCAGCGACAGCCATTGCTCGTCGTCGTCCTGAAAGGAGAAGACCCCCTCATTGGGCCGATCCTGATCCGGCAGGAACTTGCCGAGCGCGTCGGTGTATTCGATCGCCGGCGTCTCGAGCGCTTCGAAGCCATAGAGCTCATAGACCTCGCGGATGACGTCGAGCATCCGGCCCGTGGCGGCGAGTTCGCCCGCCTCGCGGTCGGCGAGCCCGCGCGGCGTGCGCGCTTCAACTTTGGTTTTGATTTCGTCTTTGGACATAAGCCTGATTGGCCGCGGGACCGATGGCCCGCGCCTCTAGCGAGAGTTCGGCCGCTCTCTGCGACTCGCTCTTAGGTACAACGTGCCGCCTTCCTAGCATTTTCCCACCGGGAAGGAAGGGCCGCGCCTTCCGGCCAGAATCGCAAATGCGCGGCGCAGCGCCGGCAATCCGAACTGCCGAAGCCGGCGACCGGGATTGGCAGATCGGAAAGCGCGGCGTTGAGGGCGCATTCGTCGCCGCCTTCAAGAATGAAAGCGCCGACTATTTCGCCGGCCAACGTGAGCTGATCGACATGCCAGTGGGCGCGCTTGTCTTTCCGCATGTGTCGCGCCAATCGCGCTCGCAATCCGCCGGAGCCCCGCGCCGAGCCGCAATAGAGATAATCGCCGGCGGCAAGAGTCGCCGAGTTTTTCTCGATACGGACGTCGAGCGGCGCGCCCAGACGCAAGGCCAGCGCATAGGCGCCGGGCGTCGATGGCGCATCGGCGGCGGATGCGACAAAAATCATCGGTTTCTCAAAAGCCCGGGCGCGATCCTCTCCCACAGGGAGAGGGTTCGCGCACGCCGCGTGGCCGCGCGAAGTTTTTTATGGAGACTTCCGCGAAATGTTGTGCGGCCGCTTACGCGATCATCACTCGCGCCGCGGCCTTTTCGTCGCCCAGAAGCTCCAGAGCCTTGCCGACGATCGCCTTGCTGTCGAGCATCGCCTTGGCGATCATCAACTCATGCTTGTCATGGTCGATATAGGCGTCGGGCAGGGTCATGCTGCGGAATTTGAACGCGCCGCGCACGCCGTCCAGCATCCCATCCTCGGAGAGCGCCTGAAAGACCTGCGAGCCAAAGCCGCCGATGGATCCTTCTTCGACGACGATAAGCGCCTCGTGATTGGCGGCGAGCCGGCGCAGCAGGTCACGGTCGATGGGCTTGGCGAAGCGGGCGTCCGCGACGGTGGTCGAGACGCCGTAACTTTCGAGTTCCGCCGCCGCCTTCAGGGAGTCCGCGAGCCGCGTGCCGAGCGAGAGGATCGCGACCTTCGAGCCTTCGCGCAGGATACGGCCCTTGCCGAGCTCGAGAATGTCGCCGCGTTCCGGCAGCTCGACGCCGAGGCCCTCGCCGCGCGGATAGCGGAAAGCGCTCGGGCCGTCATCATAGGCCGCCGCGGTCGCCACCATATGCATCAACTCGCCCTCGTCGGCGGGCGCCATGATGACGAACCCCGGCAGGCAGCCGAGATAGGCGAGATCGAAGGCGCCCGCGTGCGTCGGACCGTCGGCGCCGACGAGGCCGGCGCGGTCGATGGCGAAACGCACCGGCAGGTTCTGGATCGCCACATCGTGGACGACCTGATCGTAGCCGCGCTGCAGGAAGGTCGAATACAGCGCGCAGAAGGGCTTGTAGCCCTCGCAGGCGAGGCCGGCCGCGAAGGTGACGGCGTGCTGCTCGGCGATCGCCACGTCGAAGGTGCGATGCGGGAAGGCCTTGCCGAAGATGTCGAGGCCGGTGCCCGACGGCATCGCCGCCGTGATGGCGACGATCTTGTCGTCATGTTCGGCTTCGGCGATTAGCGCCTTGGCGAAAATATTCGTATAGGTCGGCGCATTGGCCTTGGGCTTGATCTGGATGCCGGTCGCGACGTCGAATTTATTGACGGCGTGGCATTTGTCGGCCGATTCCTCCGCCGGCCCAAATCCCTTGCCCTTCTGCGTGACGACGTGAACCAGGACCGGCCCGTCGTCCTTGTCGCGGACGTTCTTGAGCACGGGCAGCAGGTGGTCGAGGTTGTGGCCGT
The DNA here is from genome assembly GCF_003855495.1 of Methylocystis rosea. Classification (NCBI taxonomy): domain Bacteria; kingdom Pseudomonadati; phylum Pseudomonadota; class Alphaproteobacteria; order Hyphomicrobiales; family Methylocystaceae; genus Methylocystis; species Methylocystis rosea. The sequence goes on from NZ_CP034086.1 coordinate 2,879,191, forward strand.
CGATCGGCCCGACATAATAGAAGCCGAGCTCCTCGAACATCGTGCCGCCGGTGATGAAGCTGCGCGAGAACTCCTCGGCCTTGCGCGCCTTGTCGTAGATGAAGCGCGGCAGATGGCTGGCGAGCTGTTTGGCGGCCTCGCGGATCGAGCGGTAGGCGCCGCCCGAAACCAGGCGGGCGAGATAGGCGGACATGGCGCCCGTGGGCGGGGCGATCGACATGTCATTGTCGTTCAGAATGACGATCAGGCGAGAGTGCAGCGCCCCGGCGTTGTTCAACGCCTCATAGGCCATGCCGGCCGACATCGAGCTGTCGCCGATCACCGCGACGACGTGATTGTCGCCGTCGGCGAGATCCCGCGCCACGGCCATGCCGAGTCCCGCTGAGATCGACGTCGAGGAATGGCCGGCGCCGAAGGCGTCATATTCGCTTTCGGCGCGCTTGGTGAAGCCGGACAGCCCGCCGCCCATGCGCAGCGTGCGGATGCGGTCGCGCCTGCCGGTGAGGATCTTGTGGGGATAGGTCTGGTGGCCGACGTCCCAGATCACCTTGTCCCGCGGCGTGTCGAAAACATAGTGCAGGGCGACCGTCAGCTCGACGACGCCAAGACCCGCGCCAAGATGGCCGCCGGTCACGGACACGGCGTCGATCGTCTCGCGCCGCAAATCCTCCGCGACCTGCTTGAGCTCGCTGGGACGGAGCTTACGCAGATCTTCGGGGGAGGCGATGCGGTCGAGAAGGGGGGTTTTGGATGTCGTCAATGTCTCTACTCTGCTCGTCAACAACAAGCGCCAGAAATCCGAGCATTACCCGTTAATAAGCAGCCCCGCAAACGCGCCGCAGCATCCATTTCGATTCAATCCGTGAGTGTTGCTTAGATGCAACGCCGAGCGCTGCGGTATTCTGGCTGACCTAATAAGGGGAGAAGCTCTCCATGCCGAAGCCGAATGAGGGCTCTTCGTAAACCGGGCGCGGTCGCCGCGTCAGGCGTGGGCGCTCCGTCTCCTGGCGCTCGGCTTCCTGGCGGCCGGCCGCGCGGCGGGCGCCGCCGGTGATTTCGATCGTCGCCCCGTGCTTGCCAACCCAATCAAAGAGTTGCCGCGCGTTCGGAACCGCGAGCCGCACGCAGCCGTGCGAGAGCGGACGGCCCAAACCGCGCTCATAGCTCCCGTGGATGGCGAGGCCGCGCGGCGAAAAGAAGATCGCGTAGGGCATCGGCGCCTGATCATATTCGTCGGAATGATGATCGGCCTCCATGCGCATGACGCTGTAAGTTCCTGCCGGCGTTTCATATCCTCGGCGGCCGCTGGAGATGCTCCACCTGACCGTCTCGCCCTCCGGCGTGACCGCCTCGAGCCTTTGCGCGGCAAGGTCGATGCGGACGCGCACCGCGGCGCCTGCAGGGGCCACCGTCACGAAAACAGCCGCGGCAAGAGCCGCGAATAGTCGCTGAAAACTGGCCATGCTCGACCTAAACACGCAGACGCCAAATCGTAAAGGCGCACCGGTGGATGGCCCGGCTTTTGGGCTTTCTCGGTTAATTTGGCTCCTTGGAGCGCCGCGTCCAGCCCAGCTGGTTGTGGTCACGTCGACGGCAATCCTTAACTCCGTTCCATTTTTGGAACAGGAAAGCTCGAGCGCTCGCGGCGCGCCTCACTGGGTCAAAGCGCATGCGGCGGATGCCGGACTCTTCTCTCGCCCGCAAAGAAGCCGATCTTCGTCACGCCTGCGCCCTCGCCTTTTTTTGCTTCATCGCTATAGTGCGCCGGCTCTCCCCTGGGACGAATCGCCGTGACGCCTCCATTGCCGCTCCTCACCCGCCGCCCCTTGGCGGTTCTTGCGCTGGCGCTCGTCGCCGCGAGCCTCGGCGCTTGCGGCCGTCGCGGGCCTGTGGAGCTGCCGCCCGAAACGCAGGCGCGCGGAGCGATCCTGCGGGCGGAGGCGGAAGCGAGAGCGGCGCGGGGGGCGCCCCGGCCGGCGGCCGGCGCTGCTGAAACCTCTCTCCCGCCGCCGCCGATTCCGGGCACCATCGGCAATCGCCCGCCCGCGCAATATCCCTTCCCGCTCGACCCGCTGCTGTAAGCCGATGCATCTTTTCGACTATCGAAACGGCGCGCTCCACGCCGAGGAGGTCGCCGTGGCGACGCTCGCCGATGAGGTGGGCACGCCCTTCTATTGCTATTCGGCGGCGACGATCCGACGCCACTATCGGGTGTTTTCACAGGCCTTCGCCGGCCTCGACGCGCTGGTCTGCTACGCCGTCAAGGCCAACTCCAATCAGGCCGTGCTGCGTCTCCTCGCGCGCGAGGGCGCGGGGATGGACGTGGTCTCCGGCGGAGAACTGGCGCGGGCCCTCGCCGCCGGCGTCGCGCCCGAAAAAATCACCTTTTCCGGCGTCGGCAAGACGCGCGAGGAGATCGTGGCGGCGCTGGACGCCGGAATCTTCTGTTTCAACGTCGAGTCGGAGCCCGAACTCGAAGCCCTGTCGCAAGCCGCAGTCGCTCTCGGGCGCGCGGCGCGCGTGTCGCTCCGCGTCAACCCGGACGTCGACGCCCGCACCCATAAGAAGATTTCCACCGGCCTCGCCGAAAACAAGTTCGGCGTGCCGCTGTCGCGGGCGCGGGAAGTCTACGCCTTCGCCGCCAAGCTCAAGGGAATCGAACTCGCCGGCGCCGACGTGCATATCGGCTCCCAGCTCACCGACCTCGCGCCCTTCGACGAGGCCTTTTCGCTGCTCGCCGAGCTTGTGCGCGATCTGCGCGCCGACGGGCACGATATCTCGCATGTCGATCTCGGCGGCGGGCTGGGGATTCCCTATCGTGACGGCGACGATCCGCAGTCCTACCATCCCGACAAATACGCCGAGATCGTGCGCCGGCATTTCGGCGGGCTCGGCTGCAGACTGGTGCTGGAGCCGGGACGGCTCATCGTCGGCAACGCCGGCATACTCGTCACGCGCGTCATCTATGTGAAGCATGGCGACGCCAAGACCTTCGTGATCGTCGACGCCGGCATGAACGATCTTATCCGTCCGACGCTCTACGACGCCTGGCACGACATCATCCCCGTCCAAAAGAACGCCGATCGGCGGAAGATCGTCGCCGACGTCGTCGGACCTGTCTGCGAGACGGGCGACTATCTTGCGCATGGACGCGAGATCATGGAGCCGCGCGCCGGCGAATTGCTCTGCGTGCTGACGGCCGGCGCCTATGGCGCCGTGCAGTCAGGCGCCTACAATACGCGGCCGCTGATTCCGGAAGTCCTGGTTGACGGCGACCGCTTCGCGGTGATCCGTCCCCGCCCAAGCGTCGCCGCGCTCATTGCGCAGGATCATGTGCCGGCGTGGCTCTCGTAGCGCGCTGAACGCGCCTGGAGCAGGTTCCGAAAAAGATGACAGACTTTTTCGATGAGAACCTGCCCCACCATTTCGATTTTGAGCGATTCCTTATCGATCACATGATCCATGTGATCGGGAAGCGCTCTAGTGTCTGCGATCGTAAAAATTTACGAAATCATTCGTCGAGAGCGTTGCGACAACATTCGAATCGTCATCGAGAATCTCATAGAGCGGACCTTCTCGATCATAGATGGTGAACAGCACGACGACGTCCTGATCGCCGCCGCCTTCTCGATGAGGCTCGTCTGTGGGAGGGCTGACGGTGTAACTGCCCGCCGGCCTGACGTCTTTCAGTTCGCCGCTCGCGTGATAGAGCCGATGTTCTCCCTGAATGACAAATGTCTTGTTGAGCGCGCAATGTCGGTGAAGCACGATCCGCTGATTGGCTGAAAACTTGAACAGCACATGGAGGATGTTTCGATCGTCGATATCGAGGACCGAAAAAAGCAGATGATCGAATCCCTCAAGGCGCTTCCATGGAATATTGCCGTCGTTGAAGCTAAACTGCGACATGATGCGCGCTCTCTCTCATCAGTGAAGACGCGCCAATATGACAGGAGCCGCAGCGGCCCGAGAAGGACGCTGGCCCAATGGGACTTGGGCAATTTTCCTGACGTAACGCCGGACACTGCGGCGGCGCACGAAAGCGTCCGCTCAGGGCAATGACTCGCGGCAATGACCGAGCCCTTGTGTGGAATTTCGAATTGAGGCAGCCTCGAGCGCGGCCAGCCGCAAATCTTGAAAAAACGCGCTGAGTCGTCTTTCGCTTTCCAATCCGCCGGGAGAAACGCCGATGTTGTTTGCGATCTATTATGAGATGACGCCCGAACGTCGCGACGAGGTTCTCAAGCGCTTTCAGAAATTCGGCGACGCCGCCCCGAAGGGTATGAAAGTCGTCGGAAACTGGCTTTCCGTCACGCTGCTCGAGGGCTGGAGCATCGTCGAAGCCAACGACATCGCCGACCTCGGCAAGCTCTTCCAATCCTGGACGGACCTCAACGTCAATCACATCACGCCGGTCTTCGACGAAGACTCCGCGCACAGTTTTCTCTCAGCCAACAAGAAGTGACAGACGCGCTGCGGCGACTGGAAGGCCACCACGCCGAGCGTCGTGGCCGCCGTTCAGAACGCCAACTCTCCGTGAGCGCCGCGATAGTCGCGATACCATTCGACGAGCGCCGCGACGCCTTCCTCAAGCGACGTCTGCGGGCGATAGCCGGTCAACCGCTCTAAGAGATCGGCGCTGGCGAAGGTGCGCGGCACGTCTCCGGGCTGCATGTCGAGATAGTTGCGCTTGGCCTTTTTGCCGAGCGCTCGTTCGATCGTCTCGATAAAGTCGAGAAGCTGCACCGGCGCGCCGCGCCCGATGTTCACGACGCGATACGGCGCCACAGGCGACACGCTATCGTCGTCTGAATCGCGCTGGGGAACGCAGTCGATCAACCGCACGACGCCTTCGACGAGGTCTGCGACATAGGTGAAGTCGCGCGACATGTCGCCATGGTTATAGATGTCGATGACACGGTCGTTCTCGATGGCGTCGACGAACTTCAACGGCGCCATGTCCGGTCGGCCCCACGGGCCGTAAACGGTGAAGAAGCGAAACATCGTCGTCGGGATCGACCACAGATGCGCATAGGAATGCGCCATGGCTTCGCCGGCTTTTTTCGTCGCGGCGTAAAGGGTCAAAGGGAAATCGGTTCGGTCGCTCTCGTGAAATGGCACGGTCGGGCTCGCGCCATAGACCGAGCTTGTCGAGGCCCAGAGAAAATGCCGCGGCTTCAGCAGTCGCGCGATCTCCATGACGTTGAAGGCGCCGACGAGATTGGCGTCGACATAGGCGCGCGGATTTTGCAGCGAGTAGCGCACGCCCGCCTGCGCCGCGAGATGGATGATGACGTCCGGCGCGGCCTCCTCCGCGGCGCGCGTCAGCGCCTCCATGTCCTCCAGCATGGCGATCGTGTCGCGATAGCCGTTGCTGCGCAGCAGAATGGCGCGGCGCGCCTCCTTCAGACCAGGATCGTAATAAGGCGTCATCCCGTCATAGCCGTCCACCAGATGCCCGGCCTCTAACAGGCGCTTCGCCAAGTGGAAGCCGATGAAGCCTGCCGTGCCGGTCACGAAGACGCGCATGAGCCGCCATATTCCCGCGTGATGAAAGCTTCGCCCTCATGGGCGAAGGCGACCGGCCTGTCAACGGGCGTGCGAGGCCTTCGTTTTCGCCGCCTCAAGCCATATGTTGGCGCAAAGAGGAGAAACCGTCATGGTTGCCGGCGCCGATAGGCCGAGGACGATCCACCCGCTCTTTGTTCGGGTGACGCATTGGGTGAACGCTTTCGCGATCTTCGTCATGGTGCTGAGCGGCTGGCGCATCTACAACGCCTCGCCGCTCTTTGGCTTCGAGTTTCCTAAGGATTTCACTTTGGGTGGTTGGCTCGCGGGCGCGCTCGCTTGGCATTTTGCCGCAATGTGGCTCCTGGCGATCAACGGATTCGCTTATCTCGCTTACGGCCTGGTTTCGGGCCACTTCCGAAGAAGCTTCATGCCGATCTCGCTCCGCGGCGCGTTCGACAACGTATTGCTCGCGATGCGAGGCCTCCTGGATCATGCGCCCGGCCGCTACAACGCCGCTCAGCGCGTATTTTACGTCGGAGTCATTCTTGCCGTGATCGTCGCCATTCTGTCGGGCCTCGCGATCTGGAAGCCTGTGCAGCTTCAAACGCTGACGGCGGTGATGGGCGGATTTGAAACGGCGCGACGGGTGCATTTCTTCGCCATGGCCGCGATCGTCGCTTTCCTTATCGTTCACATCGGACTCGCCGTGAGCGTCAAAGGCATTCTGGCCCCGATGTTCACCGGCCGCGCGGAGGCGCCGCGATGAAGCCGCCCCGCAGCGAACGTCTTTCCGCCCTTCGGCCGCAGATCGCGCGGCTCGAACGCCGTCTCTTTCTCAAGCAAGGCCTGTCGCTTGGCGCGCTGTCGCTCCTTTCGGGCTGCACCCTGAAAGACGATGACGCCGTCGATCGGCTGCTTACGACGATGTCGCGCTTCAACGATAAAATCCAGGCGGCGCTTTTCGATCCCGCGAAGCTCGCGCCGACCTATTCTGAGGCGGACGTCACGACGCCTTTCCCCTTCAACGCCTATTACGAAGAGAAGGATGTTCCCCTCATCGACGGCGAGAACTATCGACTGCAGCTCTCAGGCCTCATCGCCGACAAACGGCCGTGGAGCCTCGCCGAATTGCGCGCGCTGCCGCAGTCGAGCCAGATTACGCGACTCGTCTGCGTCGAAGGTTGGAGCGCGATCGGCAAATGGCAAGGCGTCGCCTTCCGCCATTTTCTTGAGCGGATCGGCGCCGACCTGACGGCGCGTTACGTCGGTTTCAGATGCGCCGACAAATATTACTCAAGCATCGACATGCCGAGCGCGCTGCATCCGCAAACGCTGCTCGCGCTCGATTTCACCGACGCGAAATACGGCTATCCGCTGCGCCTGCGCCTTCCGACGAAACTCGGATTCAAAAATCCGAAGTTCATCGGCGAGATCTTTGTAACGAATGACTACCCGGGCGGCTACTGGGAGGACAAAGGCTACAATTGGTTCAGTGGCTCTTAACCGGGCGCCCGGCAAGAAGATTCGTCTCGACTCTTTCTCGCCACTATATATGACTGTCAGTCACGCTCGGGCGGGTAGATGAGTCGGCGCCGAGGCTTCAAGCGAGGCATATATGACCAATCGTCGACCCTCCGTGAACGGCATTCTGGCCGCCGTTCTGTCGGGCAGCATCATCTCCATCCATGGCGCTCTCGCGCAAAAGACGGCGCTTGCCGCGCCTGGGCCGGCCGCGAGGCTGCCTGGGATTTGGCCGGTCAAGATTGAACCCGCGCCTGAAGAGGCGATAGAGCGCGAAGAATAGGAAGCGCCTGCGGCGATTTGACGGCACGCTGGACCTGACGCCACCGCAGGGACCAATCTGCGCCGCCGAATTTGGCGGCGCTTTCGATTCAGACATCATTTACCAATCGGACGAACGACCTTAAACGGCGCGTTTTTGGTCATAAAATCATCGCAGCTCGGACTTGGGCGGGACGCAACATCATCATGGTTGGCCCGCCTGATGACTGTGGGGCGGGCCGGTTGATTCGGCGGGGGGCTCTCACTTCGAGGGGACCAACCAGTGATGAATCAGCGACCCTGCGTGAACGGCATATTGGCTGCCGTGCTATCGGCGAGCTTCCTTCCCATTCACGGCGCGCTTGCCAAGGAAGACAGATCCGCGAACGCGCCCGGCGCCGCGAAACATGCCGCGAAGAAGCCGGCGAAGCCGCAAGCGCCGAAGCAGGACGCGAGCAAACCGACGCCGGTTGACGAGGGAGGCGCGGGCGACAAGCAGTAGCCGGCGTCCTCGCGCAAATCGCTAATAATCGACAGCAACAAGGTAAAGACCGTGCGGCGGCGCGACTTGTCCGCAGCGCGCACGGTCTTTCGCCAAGAGCGCCAGCGCCAGATCCTCGACGCGCCACTTGCCGCTGCCGACATGCTCCAGCGAGCCGGCCATGGAGCGCACCTGATTGTGCAGGAAGGAGCGCGCCGAAACGACGATCTCGATGCGCTCGCCCTCACGGTGCACGTCAAGACGCTCTAGCGTACGCATCGGCGAATTCGCTTGGCATTCCGAGGCGCGAAAGGTCGTGAAGTCGTGACGGCCCACGAGAGATTGCGCCGCTTCATGCATGGCTTGCGCATCGAGCGGCCGCTTGACGTGCCAGGCGCGGCCGAGGTTCAGCGCCAAAGGCGCGCGGCGATTGTCGATGATATAGAGATAATGGCGGCGGATCGCGGAAAAGCGCGCCTCGAAATCCTCGCCGACCGCGCGCGCCGCGAGCACCGCGATCGGATCAGGCTTGAGATGCGCATTGATCGCGTCGCGCAGCCGATCGACGCGCCAATCGCGCGCAAGATCGATATGCGCAATCTGCCCCAGCGCATGCACGCCGGCGTCGGTGCGGCCCGCGCCATGAACGACGGCGCGCAGGCCGCCATTGATTGCGGCCACGGCCTCCTCGAGGCGTTGCTGCACCGAAACGCCATTCGCCTGCCGCTGCCAGCCGACGTAAGGCGCACCGTCATATTCGATCGTCAGCGCGAAGCGGGGCATTCAATGCGCTCGCGCATGGCGCGACCTCACCTCCCCCTCGAGGGGGGAGGTCGGGCGCCGAAGGCGCCCGGGTGGGGGTGACGGCCGAATGAACGTGGAGTTCATCCCACCCCGGCCCGCATAGCGGGCCGACCCTCCCCCTCGAGGGGAGGGTGATAGGCGCAAGTCGAGCATTAGACTCATGCCAATGTCACGCCCCTCACAAGCTTGCGGCCGCGCAAAAACTCCTCAATCCCCATTTCGCCCTTGCCGGCGCGTTGCACGCGCAGCAGCCGCAGCGCGCCCGCGCCGCAGGCGATGAGCCCGGCGTTGTCGAGCGCAGCGCCTGGCGCTCCTGCCCCCTCATCGACCCGCGCGCGCAAAACCTTCACGCGCTCGGAGCCACGGCCGAGATCGGCTTCGAAAAAAGCGCCGGGAAAGGGCGAAAGGCCGCGCACGAGATCATGGAGGTCTTGCGCCGATCGACGCCAATCGATCCGCGCTTCAGCCTTCTCGATCTTTTGCGCATAGCAGGCGCCGTCTTCGGACTGCGGCGTGAAGCGCAGTTCGCCCTTTGCGAGCAGATCGAGAGCGTCGGCCATCAACGGCGCGCCGAGTTCCGCGAGTCGGTCGTGCAGCTCGCCCGCCGTCATCTCGGCGCCGATCGGCGTTTTCGCCGTCAAGGCGACCGGGCCGGTGTCGAGACCGGCCTCCATCTTCATCACCATGACGCCGCTCTCGGCGTCGCCCGCCATGATCGCGCGCTGAATCGGCGCGGCGCCGCGCCAACGCGGCAGCAGCGAGCCATGCAGGTTGAGGCAGCCGTAGCGCGGCGCGTCGAGGATCGGCTGAGGCAGCAGCAGCCCATAGGCGGCGACGACGGCGACGTCGGCGTCGAGCGCCGCGAAGTCCGCCTGCGCGTCGGCGCTCTTCAGGCTTTTCGGCGAACGAACGGTAAGGCCGAGACTCTCCGCCAAGAGGTGGACGGCGGACTTCTTCTCCGCCATGCCGCGTCCCGCCGGTCGCGGCGGCTGCGTGTAAACCGCCGCAATCTCATGGCCGCGAGAGACGATTTCCTTGAGCAGATGGGCTGCGAAGTCCGGCGTGCCCATGAAGACGACGCGCATTCTGTCGCGCAATCGTCAGGCTCCGGCTTGTTCCGACTGACGCTCCGTGGCGGCGCGATGCTGGGCGGCGATCTCGTCATGGCGCGCCGCCTTGTTGAACTTCTTGACCACGCGCTCGCGCTTTAAGCGCGACAGATGGTCGATGAAGAGCCCGCCTTCGAGGTGATCAAGTTCGTGCTGCACCACGGTCGCGAGCAGGCCTTCGGCGTCGAATTCCTGAACCGCGCCGTCGCGGTCGAGATGACGCAGACGCACCCGCGCCGGCCGTTTCACGTCCTCGAAATAGTCGGGCACGGACAGGCAGCCTTCCTGATAGACGCTCAGTTCCTCCGACGCCCAGATGATTTCCGGGTTGATGAGGAAGAGCGGCGAACGCGTCTCCTCGGTTTTGCCCGTGTCGACGACGACGATGCGCTTGGCCACGGCGACCTGGATCGCCGCGAGGCCGACGCCGGGCGCCTCGTACATGGTCTCCAGCATATCGTCGAGCAGACGCCGCACCTCCGCGTCGACACGGTCGACAGGTTCGGAAATCTTTCGCAGCAGCGGATCCGGAAGCGTGATGATGGGCAGAATGGCCATTGTGTTTCGCCGTGGCTCTTTGCGTTTCCATGAGATAGGCGCGACCGACGCGTCCGTCAAATCGAAAGGGGGCCCGCGTCCTTGCCTAAGCGCCAAACGCGGCTAACATGCACGGGTAAAAAATGATCGCCGCCGCGCGGAGCGGCGCCTGGAGAGCGCGCGCCATGTCTTTGCTGATTATTCTGGGCCTCGTCGCCGCCGTCGCCTTCTGGCTGGTCAGCGTTTACAACGGCCTCGTGTCGTTGCGCCAGCGCGGCAAGCAGGCCTTTTCCGACGTCAATGTGCAGCTCAAGCAGCGCCACGACCTCGTGCCCAATCTGGTCGAGACGGTGAAGGGCTACGCCACCCATGAGAAAAGCACGCTGGATGACGTAGTCAAGGCGCGCAACGCCGCTGTGACCGCGCAAGGCCCGGCGCAGATAGGGGCGGCCGAGGGCGCGCTGACCGGCGCGCTCTCGCGACTGATCGCGCTGTCGGAAGCCTATCCGGATCTGAAGGCGAACCAGAATTTCCAGCAGCTGCAGAGCGAGCTGTCTGACATCGAAAACAAGATTTCCGCGGCGAGGCGCTTCCTCAACAATACCGTCGCCGAATACAACGCCACGCGGGAGGGCTTTCCCGGTTTCCTCATCGCGCAGCGCTTCGGCTTCGAGCCGCTCGACTATTTCGAGCTGGACGAAGCGCAGCAGAAGGCCGTCGAAACCCCGCCGAAGGTGGAGTTCTAAGGGTTGTCAACGTGCGTTATCGTTGGCGCCTTCTCCCCTTGCGGGAGAAGGTGGCCCTCGCGCAGCGAGGGTCGGATGAGGGGTGAGCAGAGGAACCGAAGCAAATCATGTCCCCTATTCCACGAAACGTGATGTTACGATTGGCGAAAGTTCAGCGCGCCAATGCAGTGAAAGCGGAGACGATTATTTGGCGCGCTTTACGCGCGCGCAAAGAACAATTGAAATTTCGTCGTCAAGTTCCGATTGGCGACTATATCGCCGATTTCGTTTGTTTCGAGCGCCGGATTGTCGTCGAGGTCGATGGGCCATCGCACGACAGGGAAGAACAACAGAAGCGCGATAAAGCCAAGGAACGTTGGTTCGGCGACCGAGGCTTCTTCCTTTTGCGACTGGAAAATGACCTCGTGATAGGCTCACCCGAACTCGCGGTCCAAAAAGTCATCGAAGCGGCGAAGCGAACTCCCCCTCATCCGGCCGGCTCCGCCGGCCACCTTCTCCCGCAAGGGGAGAAGGTGGGCCCCTAAATCCTCGCAACGCGCTGGCAAAGCAAGGCCATTCGATGTTCAAAGCCTACGGCCTTTACTCCCACATTCGCGCCAACGAACTGCGCTCGGCCTTTCTGCTCGCGGGCTTCGTCGTTCTGCTTCTTGCGCTGATGTTCTCCTTCGCGCTGCTGATCGAGGCGATGAGCGCGCGGCCCGGCGCCCCTTTCGATTACATCCTGGCGCTGGCGGTCGATGATCTGAAACGCGGCTGGCCGATCGGCGTCGTCGCGGCGGGCGCCTGGTTCGTCATCGCCTATCTCTTCCATCAGAAGATGATCGACTTCGCCACCGGCGCCGCGAACCTGTCGCGCGCCGAATCGCCGCGCGTCTACAATCTGCTCGAAAATCTCTGCATCTCTCGGGGCGTCCCGATTCCCGCCCTGCAGATGATTGAGAGCGACGCGCTCAACGCCTACGCTTCCGGGCTCAAAGAGGGACAGTACAAGATCGCGGTGACCCGCGGTCTGACGCGCTATCTGACCGACGCCGAGCTCGAGGCGGTCCTCGCGCATGAGCTGACCCACATTCGCAACCGCGACGTTCAGCTTCTCGTGATCGCCGTGATTTTCGCCGGCATTTTCGCCTTCGTCGCCGATCTGACGATCCGCCGCTGGGATTTTCCTTTCGGCTTCTCGCCGCATCGCCCCGAAAGCGACAATGGCCGAAGAGGCAATGGCGGCGCGGCGCTCGCCATTCTCATCGCCCTGTTCATCATCGCGCTGAGCTGGGGCGCCTCCGTGCTGATCCGCTTCGCCCTGTCGCGCTCGCGCGAATTCCTCGCCGACGCCGGCAGCGTCGAACTGACGAAGAACCCCGACGCGATGATCTCGGCGCTGCGCAAGATCGAAGCGCATGCGGCGATTCCGAACATGCCCTCGCGCATGCAGTATTTCTTCATCGAATCGCCGGCGCTGCATCCGGAGTTTGGCTGGCTTGCGACCCATCCGAGCGTCGACGCGCGCGTCGCGGCGCTCGTCGAATTCGGCGGCGGCCGGGACGTATCGGTCGCGGCTTTAGGAGAAGAACGCGAGGCGATCGATGCGCCGCGAGAGGACGAGGCCGCCTTCCTGCCCAAGGACGGACGCCATCCGCTCTGGCCGCCGCGCGGTCCCTGGGGCAGCGCCGGACGCTGAGCCGCGCGCGGCCTCGGCTCGAAGCGAAGCTTCAGAGCGCCGTCTATTCGGCGACGCCGATCTTCGACGTCAGCCATCCAATCCAGCAGCCCAATGACGCCCGTCTGTGTGCCGACTCTGGAGAGCCATAGCATTTGCCGGCCAGTTCGACGCTGCCGCATCGCTCGTCTCTTCGAAGAAATACTGTGCTTCGTAATTACAATAAATACAAAGTAACAATACCTACAATTACACACATTCCAATATATAGTCATTTTATGATCAATAGATTTGCGCTATACACGGCGCATCAGCAGCGCGTGCTTACTTAGAGCGGCTCTTTGGGCTTTTCTTAGCTTAACCGCTGACTTCATCGTCCAATTCGCGGAAGAGGCGCGGGCATGAGCATCACGGTCATCTTCGGTTCCGACGGCGGCGCGACGAAGGGGGTTGCTTCAAAAATCTCGAAGAAGTGCCAGGGGCGGTCCGTGGACATCAAGGACGCCACGACCGACGACTTCGAAAATTGTCACCTGTTGATCCTGGGTTCTCCGACCTATGGCGACGGCACCCTGCAAACGGACTGGGAAGAGAACATCGACAAGCTGCGCAGCGCCGACCTGAAGGGCAAAAAAGTCGCCTTGTTCGGCACTGGCGACCAGCAGACTTATCCGCTCTCCTTCGTCGACGCGATGGGCATCCTCTATGACGAAGTGTCGGCGCTCGGGGCCAAGGTGATCGGCTTCACCGAAACCTCCGGCTATGACTATGTCGGCTCCACCGCCGAGCGGGATGGCAAGTTCGTGGGCCTCGCCCTCGACCAGGATACCCAATCCGGCAAGACCGAAAAAAGAGTGACCGCATGGCTGAGCCAGTTACTTTGATCGACGAGAGCGTTCAGCCCCTGTCGACGCGCTGTCGCTCTGCCGATGCAGCGCCGGTGCTGCGGCTCTTTCATCACAACATCTATGAATACGGAAGGGGCGTTCGCGGCCTGTTTCTGATGACCCTTAGCCGTCGGGAACTGGAAGTGACGCTCGGCAAGTTAGAAAGGCAAGGCATCCATCACTTCGTCCAGGAGCTCAATCAGTTCAAGGTGAACCTCTTCTTTGGCCGGCCCGCCTACGTCGCCGTGGCGCGTTCCATCGTCACGCGTCCGCTCAACGCGCTCACGGCGGAGGAGGACTTCATGCTTGGCACGCTGCTCGGCTACGATCGCGAGCAGCAGTGCCGCCGCTTTCTCACGCGTTCGGGTCGGGGCATGCCGGAGGACCTGCCTCTGGCGGCCGAATGATGGGATCTGGTGGGCGCCAGGCCTGATCAGCCGGCGTCGCTGAAGGGCGCCTGAGCGACCCGCGCCTTCAAAAATTCGATCGCTTTCGCCCGCGAGTCGCGCGCTTCGGGAAGAAAGCTCATCAGCTGCCAGGCGTGCGGCACGCACGGCCAGATCTCAAGCTGCGCGTCGACCCCCGCCTGCCGTGCGCGCGCCACGAGCCGCGTCGAATCATCTCTCAGCACTTCGTCCGCGCCGACGTGAACGAGCAGCGGCGGCAGCCCGGAAAGATCGGCGTAGATCGGCGACGCAAGCGGATTTCTGCCGCTTTGGCGTCCCAGCACGGCGCGGGCGCCGAGCAGAATGTCCTTGCGCGTGAACAGGGGGTCACGTTCTTCATTCTCGCGCATCGAGGCGCCGGTCGCGGCGAGATCGACCCAGGGCGAGGACAGCGCTACGGCGACGGGCGGCCGTAAGCCCTCATCGCGGATGCGCAGCAAGAGCGAGACCGCAAGCCCGCCACCAGCCGAATCGCCGACAATGACGAAGGGTCCCGGCCGCGCCTCAACGAGTGTCCGATAGGCGCGCAGGACATCTTCGAGCGCGGCGGGAAAAACATGCTCCGGGGCGAGCCGATAGGCTGGCGCGAAGACATCGAAGCCCGCGCGGGCGAACGCGCACGAAGCATAGCGAAAAAGCCGCGGCGACCCGATGAGGTAGGCGCCGCCGTGAAGATAGAACAGCGTTGCAATCGCGCCGCCTGAAGCAGGAGTCCAATCGCCAGGAATCTCTGCCGCGAAAGGCGCGCGCCGTTCGGGAGACAGCATTTCGACGAGCCGCTGAAGGCCGCGCAAAGGCGCCGTCAACGATAGGATGCGCGGCTTAACGAAACGGCGAAGGAACGCGACGGTCCGCCGCGTCGCCGCGCTCGCGCCGCCGGCGCTCATTTTACCGCGGTCGGCTTCGCCGGCGTGGACGCGCTCGAGAGATAATCGAGCGAGGAATCGTTCAGCCCGGCTTCGCGCGACTTGTCGCGCCACTCGCGCGCCTCTGCGAGATTGGCCTCGACCCCGAGGCCTTCGGCAAGAATATGGGCGAGACGGTTTTGCGCCACGGCGTTGCCCTTCGCCGCCGCTTTGCGAAACCATTGCGCGGCGCCGGCGCGGTCGCGCGGCACGCCGACGCCATTGAACTGAAGAACGGCGAACTCGACCATCGCCGGCGGGAAGTCCAGTTCGGCTCCGCGCCTGAACCATTCCGCGGCTTCCCGCTCGTCCTTGGGAACGCCTCTGCCGGTCTTGTAGAGCACGCCAAGCGCGTAGAGCGAATCCGCGTCCCCTTTCGCCGCGGCCCGGCGGAAATAGTCAGACGCTCTGCCGAAGTCGGATGGGGCGCCCTCATTTTCGAGGGCGAGTTCCCCGATCAGATGGAGGGCGGCGGGATGATCCTGCGCCGCGGCCTTCTCCAGATAGGCGCGGGCGAGCGCGCGGTTCTTGGGCGCGCCGGCGCCATTGAGCGCCGCGGCGCCGTAGAGATAGGCCGCTTCTTTATCGCCGGCGTCGGCGCCCCGCTTGAACCATTGCATCGCGGTCGAGAGGTCACGGCCCACGCCCGCGCCTTCGAGGTAAAGCTGACCGATAAGGGTGAGCGCGGCGGCGTCCTTGGGATTGGCGGCGAGGCGCTTCTTCGCTTCCTTCATCGCGACCAGATAATCGCCGCGCTGATAGGCGCCGAAGGCGAAGTCCGGCGCGGGCGGCGCATCATTGGCGGCGCGGGCGGCAGGCGCGAGAAAGAGCATGCAACTTGCGATAAACGCCGTCATTGCGAGCGAAGCGAAGCAATCCCGCAAGCATCGTTCGGCTCCTGGATTGCTTCGGCGCTTTGCGCCTCGCAATGACGCGTCCCTTTCCGGATGATGGGGACGGCTTTGAGTCATGCGCCTGCTCCCTTAAGCCTCGCCTGCGCCTCAGCCACTGCCGCCGCCGGACCGCGCGCGTCGCTCCAGACGGCGTCGTCGAGCCGCACGAAGTCGGCGCCCGCTTGAACCAGCGGCGCGACGTCGTCGAGCGATTCCGCGCGAGCGACGCAGGGCGTGTTGAAAAGCTCCGCCCACCAGGCGACGCGCTCAACAAGCGCTTCGCGGTCAAGATCCGAAAACATCACATAGTCGGCGCTTAACTCGCCCGCGCGCATAGCGTCGTCGCGCGTCTCGATATCTCCGGCGCCGACGATGTAGCGCGGCGAGAGTTTCTTGATCGCGTCGGCGAGATCCTCGCCGCAGCCCGAGACATGGACGCCGTCGGCGCCGGCGCGCAGCGCGACATTGGGCGCCGCCTGGACAAGGACCGCGACGCCTTTATCCTGCGCGCCGGGCGCCAGAGCGCGCACGATCGCTTCCTGGCCGCGTTCGTCGGCATCGGCGAAACGAATGAGCAGGCTTGCGACGTCGCCCGCCGCCAGCGCCTCGTTAAGCGCAGGCGCGAATGCCGCCGCGTCGGCAAGCGGCGGGGTCGCGAGGTAGAGTCGCGGCGAAATGTCGTTCATTTGTCCTTCAATCTGTCGAGCCAGACTTGCGCGGCGGCGCGCACATTGTCGGGCGCCGTGCCTCCGAAGCTTTTGCGGCTTTGCACCGACTTCTCGACGCCAAGCACGGCGCAAACATCGGCGTTGATGCGCGGTTCGACGCTCTGCATGTCCTCGAGCGTCAAATCCTCAAGACCCACGCCGCGCGTTTCAGCGAGCGCGACGATGCGGCCGGTGACGTGGTGCGCTTCGCGAAACGGCAGCGACAGCGCCCGCACCAGCCAGTCGGCAAGGTCGGTCGCGGTCGCATAGCCCGCGCCGGCGGCGATCTTCATCCGCGCGCGGTCGACGCGCATGTCGCGGACCATGCCGGCGATGGCGGCGATGCAGAGCGATAAGGTGTCGAGCGCGTCGAAGGCGCCTTCCTTATCCTCCTGCATGTCCTTCGAATAGGCGAGCGGCAGGCCCTTCATGACGACGAGCAGCGCGACAAGCGCGCCGATGACGCGGCCCGATTTGCCGCGCGCGAGTTCGGCGGCGTCGGGATTGCGCTTTTGCGGCATGATCGACGAGCCGGTGGTGAATTTATCGGACAGCGTGATGAAGCCGAATTGCGGCGTCGTCCACAGCACGATCTCTTCGGCGAAGCGCGACAGATGCGTGGCGCAGATCGCCGCCGCGCTCAGCGTCTCCAGAACGAAGTCGCGATCGGAGACGCTGTCGAGCGAATTCGCCGTCGGCCGATCGAAGCCGAGCGCGCGCGCCGTCATCGCGCGGTCGATCGGAAAGCTCGTCCCGGCCAGCGCCGCTGCGCCGAGCGGACATTCGTTGAGCCGCGCGCGCGCGTCGCGAAGACGTCCGCGATCACGGGCGATCATTTCGACATAGGCGAGGAGATGATGGCCGAGCGTCACCGGCTGCGCCGATTGCAGATGCGTGAAGCCGGGCATGACGCTTGCCGCCTCTTCCCGGGCGCGGGTCGCAAGCGCAAGCTGCAGATCGGCGAGTTCGGCATCGAGCGCGTCGATCTGATCGCGAATGTAGAGGCGGAAATCGGTCGCCACCTGATCGTTGCGAGAGCGGGCCGTGTGCAGTCGCCCCGCCGCCGGGCCGATCAGCTCGGCAAGGCGCGACTCAACGTTCATGTGAATGTCTTCGAGCGCGCGCGAAAAATGGAAGCGCTCGTTCTCGATTTCCGCTTTGACTCGCTCCAATCCATCGGCGATCTTCGCCGCGTCGTCGCGCGACACGATCCCCGTTTCGCCGAGCATGGCGACATGGGCGAGCGAGCCGCGGACGTCCTGCAGGCCCAGGCGCTTGTCGAAGTCGATCGAGACATTGATCGCCTCCAGAACCGCGTCGGTTGCGCTTTTGAAGCGTCCGCCCCATATCTTGCTCGTCATTTTTAACCTCGGAGCCCACGCCTCATGGCCAAATCGCCACCGCCCCCGCGATCTTTCCTACTTGTCGTGAAGGCGGCCTCGATAACAATCGCGGCAAGCGTGGCGTTTCTATACGTGATCGGCAGCATGGGCGGCAAGAAACCGCCTGAACGCGCCGTGGATGAAGGCGCTCCCGCAGGCGCGGCCGATCAGAGCGCCGCTCCGGCGCCCGACGTCAACGCAGCCTGCGCGACGTCGGCCAAGATCGCCGCCGCTCTCAAAGATCTCGCGAAGGGCGAAGTCGCGGCGATGATCATCGCCGCAAAGCCGCAGCCGATGCCGGACTACGCATTTGACGGGCCCGACGGCGCCCCGGTTTCGCTCGCCTCTCTCAAGGGCAAGACGACGCTCCTCAATATTTGGGCGACCTGGTGCGTGCCCTGCCGCGCCGAGATGCCGGCGCTCGACAGGCTGCAAGAGGCCTTCGCCGGACAGGACTTTCAAGTCGTCGCCGTCAACGTCGATACGACCCGCCTTGAAAGGGCGAAGGCGTTTCTCGCTGAGACCGGCGTCAAGTCGCTGACCTATTATGGCGACCCAAAGGCCAACATCTTCTATGAGATGAAGCAGTCAGGCAAAGCCCTGGGTCTCCCCACCACGGCGCTGATCGGCGCTGACGGCTGCCAGATCGGACTGATGAATGGTCCCGCCGCCTGGGACAGCGCGGACGCCAAGGCGCTGATCTCCCGCGCGCTCGAGACGCCTTCGGATTAGTCGCACAGCCGCCATCCCTCGGGTCGCCACCACTCTAATTTCGCGATCGACGACCCCAGAGGCGGCTGTTTTTAAAAAAAGGAGATCGGCGAATGCATGTTTCGATTGAACAGGCGGACAAAGCGATTGCCGCGGCGCGCCGCAAGGCCATCGAGCTCGGCACTCAGATGTGCATCGCCGTCGTCGATTCCGGCGGCGTTCTGAAGGCGTTCGAGCGGATGGACGACGCCTGGGTCGGCAGCATCGACATTGCAATGAAAAAGGCGAAGACCGCCGTCTTCTTCGGCATGCCGACCGGACAGATCGGCAAGCTGTCGCAACCCGGCGGACCGCTCTATGGCATCGAGCATTCGAATGACGGGCTCATCACCTTTCCCGGCGGACTCCCCATCGTCGACGCTGACGGCGTGATGATCGGCGCCATCGGCGTCAGCGGTTCGGCCGTGGAGAATGATCATGCGGTCGCGCAGGCGGGCGTCGATACGCTCGGCGTGTGCGACCTCCCCGAGCATCCCTGGCGGACCTGAGCCGCGCGCGTTATCGAGGCTTTTTCTTCGGCTTTTTCCGCTTCGCGCCGGGCGCCGTCGTTGCGCTCGGCGTCGCCCTCTGCTCAACCGGCGTCGCAGCTGGCGCAGGCGGCGGCGCCGATGGGGCGGCCTCCTGCGGTGAAGACGGCGCAACGGATTCGGGCGGCGGCGCGGCGGCGTCGGGTTCGGGCGGCGGCGCGCTCGGCGCGCCGCTCTCTTCGACGGGCTGCGCATCGGGAGCGGCCGGAGGCTGCGACCGCGAGGCGGCGAACCACCATGTCGCGGCGGCGAGCGTTAAAATCGCGAGCGCCACCAGGAAGGCGATCCCTCCGCCTCCTCCCCCATTCCCGCCGGAGCGTCGTGGCGGCGGCGGATCAGATGCGGGTCGCGGCGGCGGCGTTTGCACGCTCCTCTTTGTGAGGACCGGCGCGCGTCGAGAAGGTGAATCAGACGAATCAGGCGACACGGCGCGATACTGGCTCCACACCCATGCGGAAGGCGGGGTCTCGCCGCCGCCTCCATTCGAAGAATCCGACATTAGCCCGTCCTCCAGAGGCGAATCGTCTGCGCTGGCGACTTGCGCATGTTGCCTCGCCTCGGCGAAGCTCACAAGTGCGCTACAAGCAAGTCGCGCCGCGCACGCGACACAAAGCCAGGAAGCGCGCTATCTAGTCTGGGCCTTACCCTAAATCAGAGCGAGATCGTGCATGACCATTAAAGCTGGAGACCGACTCCCCGACGTGAAGCTGACCGTCATGGGCAAGAATGGACCGGAGCCGGTCGCCACGAAGGACTATTTTGCGGGACGCAGGGTGGCGCTCTTCAGCGTTCCCGGCGCCTATACGCCGACCTGCCACAAGAAACATCTGCCGGGCTTCATCGCCAAGGCGGATGAAATCAAATCCAAAGGCGTGGACGCCGTGGCGGTCACGGCGGTCAATGACATTTTCGCGCTCGACGCCTGGGTGAAGGAGTCGGGCGGCGGCGACAAGATCGACGCGCTCGCCGACGGTTCGGCGGCCTTCGCCAAAGCGCTTGGACTCGAACTCGATCTGACCGACGCGGGGCTTGGCGTGCGCGGCAAGCGCTATTCGGCGCTGATCGACGACGGCGTCGTGAAATGGATCAATGTCGAGGAGAATTCGAGCGAAGCCAAGGTCTCGACCGCCGAAGCGACGCTCGCCCATCTCTAGGCGCTTCTTCCAGAAGAAACGCGGACCAAGCGTACGCCGTTTCAGCGCTGTGAAGATTGCATGAGCGCCGCGACGCCCGGCAGCGTCTTTCCTTCGAGCCATTCGAGAAAGGCGCCGCCGGCCGTCGACACATAGGAAAATTCCTGCGCGACATGCGCCTGGTTGAGAGCCGCCACGGTGTCGCCGCCGCCGGCGATCGACAGCAGCTTGCCCTCGACGGTGAGCCGCGCCGCGGTCTGCGCGACGGCGTTCGTGCCTTCGTCGAAGGGCGGCAGTTCAAACGCGCCGAACGGGCCGTTCCACACCAGCGTCTTGCACGCAGCGAGCAGCGACTCGATATGGGCGATCGATTTCGGCCCGACGTCGAGGATCATGTCGTTTTCGCCGACATGATCGACCGAGACGATATGCGACGGCGCATGCGCCTCGAATTTTTGCGCGACAATGGCGTCGATCGGCAGCACGACGTCGCAGCCGGCTTTCTCTGCTTTGACGAGGATGTCCCGCGCGGCCCCCGCGAGATCATGTTCGCACAGCGATTTGCCGACAGGCTTGCCCTGCGCCGCAAGGAAGGTGTTCGCCATGCCGCCGCCGATGACGAGATATTCAACCTTCGCGACGAGATTGCCCAGGAGTTCGAGCTTCGTCGACACTTTCGCGCCGCCGACGATCGCCATGACCGGCCGCTGCGGATTGGCGAGCGCCGATTCGAGCGCTTCGAGTTCCGCCTGCATGGCGCGGCCGGCATAGGCCGGCAGTCTGTGGGCAATGCCTTCGGTCGAGGCGTGCGCGCGATGCGCCGCCGAGAAAGCGTCGCTGACGAAGATATCGCCGTTCCTGGCGAGCGCGTCGATAAAGTCGGCGGCGTTCTTTTCTTCGCCCTTGTGGAAGCGCGTGTTCTCAAGCAAGGCGACGTCGCCGTCCTTGAGCCCGTCGACGATCTTCGCCGCAGCGTCGCCGACGCAATCGTCGGCGAAGGCGATCTTGCGTTTCAGAACATGTTCGAGCGTCGGGACGACCTGGCGCAGCGACTCCGCGTCGACGCGCTGGCCCTTTGGTCGGCCGAAATGCGAAAGCAGAATGACTCTGCCGCCCTTGTCGACGATCTCGTTGATTGTCGGCAGCGCGCGCTCGATGCGCGTCGCGTCGGTGACGCGCCCATCCTCCATCGGCACATTGAGATCGACACGCAGCAACACGCGCTTTCCTTTGACGTCGACGTCGTCGAGAGTTTGGAAAGCGGTCATGTCGAGCGTCCAATCGCGGCTTGAAAAAGAGACGCGGACCCATGGGTCCGCGCCGGCGTGGCGGAACAATGCTTAAAGAAGCTTGCCGATCGCGCTCGCCACATCGGTCATGCGGCCGGAGAAGCCCCATTCATTGTCGTACCAGGACAGGATCGACACGAGATTGCCGTCGAGGACCTTGGTCTGGTCGAGATGGAAGCAGGACGAGAGCGGATTGTGGTTGAAGTCGATCGACACAAGCTTTTCGTCCGTGTAGCCGAGCACGCCCTTGAGCGGACCGTCGGCGGCGGCCTTGATCGCGGCGTGCACCTCGTCCTTCGTCGTCGCCCGCTTGGCGACAAACTTCAGATCGACCGCCGAGACGTTGGGCGTCGGCACGCGAATGGCGTAGCCGTCGAGCTTGCCGTTCAGCTCCGGCAGCACGAGTCCGACGGCCTTCGCCGCGCCCGTCGAGGTTGGGATCATCGACAGCGCCGCCGCGCGAGCGCGGTAGAGATCCTTATGCATCGTGTCGAGCGTTGGCTGATCGCCGGTATAGGAGTGGATCGTCGTCATGATCCCCTTCTCGATGCCGATCGCTTCGTGCAGCACCTTGGCGACCGGCGCGAGACAGTTCGTCGTGCAGGACGCGTTGGAGATCACGAGATGATCCTTGGTGATCTTGTCGTGATTGACGCCATAGACGACCGTAATGTCGGCGCCTTCGGCGGGCGCTGAAACCAATACGCGCTTCGCGCCCGCGTCGAGCAGCAATTTGGCCTTGTCGCGCGCGGTGAAAAGCCCGGTGCATTCCAGCGCGATGTCGATTTTGAGGTCCTTGTAGGGAAGCTCGGCCGGATTTTTGATGGCGGTCACCTGGATGGGGCCGCGGCCGACGTCGATCGTGTTTCCGGCGACTTTCACCTCATGCGGGAAGCGGCCATGCACTGAGTCATATCGCAACAGATGCGCATTGGTCTCGACCGGGCCGAGATCGTTGATGGCGACGACTTCGAGGTCCGTGCGTCCGGTCTCGATGATATAGCGCAGGATATTGCGGCCGATGCGCCCGAATCCGTTGATCGCCACTCTCACGGTCATTTGGAAAATCTCCTTGCGCCGCCGGAACTCCGCGGCCCTCGCCATCGAGCCTGTGGGCTCTGGAGGCGAGCGTGTGATAGCACCTCGCGCCCCCCTGTCAACGCGCCGAGGTCGCGCCAATTGGCGCGGTTTCGATTTGCGCGATTCATGCTAGGAACAGGCTGGCAAGCGAATCGTTCGGCGCGTTCGCCGCGCCGCAAAGCCATGCACATTCTGCGACCGGCGATGAACCACTCAGATAAGCGCGACGAAGAAAACGCCAAGAGGCTCGAGGCCGCCGTCGCAGAGCTGCAGACGGCGCTCGCTCAGCTGGAGCGCACGGTCGCCGCAAAGCTCGAAGACGAGCTGTCCAGCGCCGAACTCGAAGAAGAACTCGCCGTCATGCAAGATGATCGGTCGCGTCTCGCCCTCGATCTCGACGCCGCGCTTGCGCGGCAGAACGCCCTGGAGAAAAGCCGCGACGAGGTGCTGCGAAGGCTTGAAGCGGCAAGCGAAGGCGTCGCCGCGGCGCTCGGCGCGGCAGGCGTCGCCTCGACCCAAGAGGATTGACATGGCCGCCGTCGTCGTCGCCATCGCCGGTCGCACCTATCGCATGTCCTGCGAAGAGGGCGAGGAGCAGCGGATCGAAGAACTCGCGCGTTACGTGGAAAGCAAGATCCAGTCGATGCGCGAGAGTTTCGGCGAGATCGGCGAGCAGCGCATCATCGTAATGGCCGCGCTCGCAATCGCCGACGAGGCGACGGACGCACGCGCCAAAGCGCAGGCGACGGAAACCGAGTTCGCTGCGCTGCGCGCCGAACTCGACGCCGCGCGCAAGGCGAACGATGCGGCGTCGGCGCTCGCCGCCAAGGCGCTTGGCGACGCGACGCGTCGGATCTTGAAGCTCAATGGCGAACTGTCGCCGCCGGCCGCGTCGCCGGACGATGGTCTCGAGCTTGCCCGCTAAAGATTACTTCGTCACGCCCCAATCTTCGAAACTCGGATCGCGCTTGGCTTTTTCGAGATTGTCCGCCTGTTCCGACAATTGATAATTCCGGTTTTGCGCCGCCATGGCCTCGGCGCCGTCCTTCATAATCGCGATCTTCATCTGCTCAGTGGCGAGGCGATTGAGTTCATTGATCCACTGATTGAGAGCGAGCAGCAAGTTGCGTTTGCGCGCTTGTTGAATCTCATGCGACGAATCGCTGTTCTCCGACAGCGCGAGTTCTTCCTGAGTTTCAGCGATCGTCGCATCGAGCTTCTTGACCTTCTCCTCCGCCGCCGCGACCTTGTCCGGAGCGTCGGACTTGGCTTTTTCAAGCGCCGCTTCGGCTTCAGCGCGCGCCTTCTTGAGATTGTCGAGGCCGTTCTGCAGCCATTTCGACTGGATCTTCAGGAGCGAGTCGCGCGGAACCCCGCTGAGGCTCAGCGAATTCGGAATGGGAAAAATTTCGCCGAGCTGCGCCGCGTCAGCCGGCGCCGCTGAAATCGCGCAGGCGAGCAGGCCACAAAGAACGGCGCCGGCCAACGTCCTGCGGACGCTGGCCGTTTTGCTGATGAATCTCATGATTTTCTCCCGGTATGCTGCGCTTTTTTCGCGCGCTTTTCTTTGCGCAAACTGAGCCATCGTTTGACGTCTGGCAAGCCCCGGCGCCAAGTCCCGGCGCCCTGCGGCGAATAAAGGACTGGGCGCAGCGCTTGACTGCCTCAGCGCTTCGCGTCAGCCTATGTCCGCCGGGGGAGCCCGCCCGGCGGCGCTCCAACGACGCCGCCACAGGGCTGAGAGGCCGCAGGACGCGCGAAACGCGGGGGCGGCGACCCTTCGAACCTGATCCAGTTGAGACTGGCGGAGGGATGGTGTCAGCGAATTTTCCCGAAAGACGGCGCTCATGCTCGCGCGCGTGATCGGCGCCGGCGTCGCCGGACTCTGCGCCGCCTATGCGCTGGCGCGGAAGGGCGTGGAGGTGGAGATCGTCGAGCGCGAGTCTGCGCCGGGCCTCGGCTGCTCGCGTTTCGCCGGCGGCATGATCGCGCCCTGGTGCGAACTGCAAAGCGCCGAGCCCCTAGTCGCGACGCTCGGCGAAGAGGCGCTCGACTTTTGGTCGCGCGAGCTTGGAGTCGCGACGGTCGCCGGCAGTCTTGTCGTGGCGCCCGCCCGCGAGCGCGCCGAACTCGCCGACTTCGCCCGGCGCACGCGCAATTTCGACTCGCTGGACGCAAAGGATATCGCGGCGCTTGAGCCAGATCTCGCCGGCCGCTTCGAGGCGGCGTTGTTTTTTCGACAAGAAGCGCATCTCGATCCCCGCGCGGCGCTCCGTGCGTTGACCGGGCGCCTCGCGCAAACGCCGAATGTGACGCTGCATGTTCAGCAGGACGCCGCTGCACTGGCGACGATCCCCGATTGGATCATCGACTGCCGCGGCTTTGCGGCGCGCGACGCGCTTCCCGGCTTGCGCGGCGTCAAGGGCGAAATGCTGATTCTGCGTAGCGACGAGATTTCCCTGGCGCGTCCGGTGCGCATGCTGCATCCGCGCCGGCCGGTTTATGTCGTTCCGCGCGGCGAGGGGCTGTTCATGGTCGGCGCGACGATGATCGAGAATGAGGAGCGCGCGCGGGTCACCGCGCGGTCGGTCGTCGAACTCGTCAACTCCGCCTTTGCGGTCCACCCGGCCTTCGCCGAGGCCGAAATTGTCGAAACCGGCTCGGACCTCCGTCCCGCCTTCGCCGACAATCTGCCCCGCCTTTTGAAGCGGGGTCACACACTCTATATCAATGGGCTCTACCGCCACGGGTTCCTGCTTGCGCCGGCGCTGGCGCGCCGCGCGGCTGAGGTCGTCGTAAATGACGCGTATTTCCCAGAGGTGATGGATGCTGATTCAAATCAACGGGCGGCCGCAGGATGTGAGCGCGACGACGTTGCAAATGCTGCTGGACGAACTGGGGTATGATGAGAAGACCGTCGGCACCGCTTTGAACCAGGAATTCGTGCGCGCCAGGGACCGCGCCGAGACGCGGCTTCGCGAAGGCGACGCCGTCGAGATCGTGACGCCGAGACAGGGCGGGTGAGCGAGTGTGATGCATACTGACCCGGTGACGCTTTACGACGTCCCGCTGGCCTCGCGGCTGCTGCTCGGCACCGCCCGCTATCCGTCGCCGGCGATCCTGGCGGAAGCGATTCGCGCGTCGGGATGCGAGATCGTCACCGTCTCGCTGCGGCGGGAGGCGGGCGGGGCGCGCGCGGGCGAGGCTTTCTGGAGCCTGATCCGCGCCGTCGGCGTCCGCGTGCTCCCCAATACCGCCGGCTGCCGCACCGCCAAGGAGGCGATCGCGACCGCGCAAATGGCGCGGGAAGTCTTTGCGACCGACTGGATCAAGCTCGAAGTCATCGGCGAAGAAGATACGCTACAGCCTGACGTCTTCGGGCTCGTCGAGGCGGCGCGCGCGCTCTCGGACGACGGCTTCAAGGTTTTTCCCTACACGACCGACGACCTCGTCGTGGCGGAAAGGCTGCTTGACGCCGGCTGCCGCGTCCTGATGCCCTGGGCGGCGCCGATCGGCTCCGGGCGGGGCGTCAATGACGCTTTCGCCTTGCGGGCGCTGCGCGCGCATTTTCCCGATACGCCCCTCATCGTCGACGCCGGGCTTGGCGCGCCGTCCCACGCGGCGCTCGTCATGGAAATGGGCTACGACGCCGTGCTGCTCAACACCGCCGTTTCCCGGGCCGGCGACCCCGTCTTGATGGCGCGGGCCTTCGCCCTCGCGATCGAAGCCGGCCGCGCCGGTTTCCGCGCGCAGCCGATGACGCCGCGCGACATGGCGGAACCTTCGACGCCGATTATCGGCCGTCCCTTCGACAGACTGGCGTAGCGGGTGGCGGCGCTGAGGCTCGATCCGTTCTATCTCATCGTCGACGACGCCGACTGGCTTTCCCGCCTGCTGCCGCAGGGCGTTAAGCTCGTGCAGCTGCGGGTGAAGGATCGCGCCGAGCCCGACGTGCGGTCGCAGATCGCGACGGCGCGGGAGTTGTGCGCGCGACATGGCGCGCAGCTCGTCGTCAACGACTACTGGCGGCTCGCGTTGGAGGAAGGCTGCGACTTCGTTCATCTCGGACAGGGGGATCTCGATAGCGCCGATATCGCCGCGCTGCGCCGCGCCGGCGTCAGGATCGGCGTTTCGACGCATGATGAAGCCGAACTTGACCGGGCGCTGTCGCTCGAGGCGGACTATGTCGCGCTGGGGCCGGTCTATCCCACGCTGCTGAAACAAATGGCCTTTGCGCCGCAGGGTCTCGCCCGGCTCGCAGCCTGGAAGGCGCAGATCGGCGAGACGCCTCTAGTGGCGATCGGCGGACTGACCCCCGAACGCGCCATCGCCGCGCTTGCCGCGGGCGCCGACAGCGCCTGCGTCGTCACCGACATTTTGCGCAACGCCGAACCCGAGGCGCGCGCGCGGGAATGGCTGTCTGCGACGCAGCCATGGCGCGACGGCGAAGGTTTCTTCTCGCTGGACTACGCCGATGCGCGCGTATGCCCCTCCCCTAATCACGGCGAGCGCCTGCGGCCGATCTCGTCGCTGGTGCTTCATTACACGGGAATGCCGACGGGCGAATCGGCGCTCGCCCTGCTCTGCAATGAGCGCTCCGAGGTCTCGGCGCATTATGTCGTCAACGAAGACGGAAGCATATTGCAGCTCGTGCCGGAGGCGCGGCGCGCCTGGCATGCCGGGATAAGCTTCTGGGCCGGCGAGACCGACATGAATTCCTCTTCGATTGGAATCGAGATCGTTCACCCCGGCCACGACGACCCGCGTCCCTATCCGGCCGCGCAAATCGAGGCGACGGCGGCGCTCGCCAAGGACATCTGCCGGCGACATGCGATACCGCCCGAACGCGTGCTGGCCCATTCCGACATCGCCCCTGGCCGCAAACGCGACCCCGGCGAGTTCTTCCCTTGGGAGGAACTCGCCCGCCTTGGCGTCGGGCGGGTTGTCGAGCAAAACCCGGGTCTCGGCGCCACGACAGTCTCGCTCGGCGACGCGGGCGCCAAGGTCGCCTCGCTCCAGCGCGACCTCGCGGCTTACGGCTATCGCGTGGAGCAAACCGGCGTCTATGACGCCCAGACGGTCCAGGCGGTCGAGGCGTTTCAGCGCCACTTCCGCCCCACCCAAGTCGATGGCCGGGCCGACGGCGAAACGCGCGTGGCGCTGGCGAACCTCCTCGCGACATTGGGAGAACGGGTATGAAGGCCGTGGTCGTGACCGGCGCCTCGACCGGGATCGGCGCGTCCTGCGTCAGCCTACTGGTCGAGAAGGGGTTTCTCGTCTTCGCATCGGTCCGTAAGGATTCCGACGCCGCCGCGCTCACGGCTCGACACGGCGTGTCCGTCATTCCGCTGTTCTTCGACGTGACCGACGCCGACTCCATCGCGGCCGCGGCGCGCGACGTCGAAGCCCGGCTCGGCGACGAAACGCTCGCGGGCCTCGTCAACAATGCCGGCGTCGCCGTTCCCGGCCCGCTGCTGCATCTGCCGATCGACGACTTTCGGCGCCAGATCGAGGTCAATCTGATCGGCCAGCTTCGAATCATCCAGGCATTTGCGCCCCTGCTCGGCGCGCAGCGGCGCGGCGCGCCCGGCCGCATCGTCAATATGAGTTCGGTCGCCGGTCGCGTCGCCGCGCCTTTTCTCGGCGCCTACGCCGCATCGAAATTCGGGTTAGAGGGCATGTCGGACGCGCTGCGGCGCGAGCTGATCGTCTATGGCGTCGATGTCGTCCTGATCGAGCCGGGGATGATCGCCACGCCGATCTGGGACAAGGCCGAAGAGACTGATCTTGCTATGTTCGAGGGCACGACCTATGCCGCGCCTGGGGGGAGGATGCTGAAATGGCTTGTGGAGGCAGGCCGCCACGCGCCAGGCCCCGACGTCGTCGCGCGCGCCGTGTTGCGGGCGCTGACGGCCCCGCGCCCGCCCATCCGTATCCCAGTGTTAAGAAATCGCTTTACTGACTACACGCTGCGCAGCCTATTGCCGGCGCGGCTCGTCGACTGGCTGACGGCGCGCCGGCTCGGCCTGCTGCCGAAATAGGCAACCCGCCCGGGGACGGATCCTTCCGATCGTCCGCAACCATGTGATCTGAAAGGGAGAGGCTATGTCCAACGCCGATGACTGTGGCGCGCCGCCGAAACATGGCGCGGTTTGCTGGAACGAACTCAATGTCCGCGACGTCGAGCGCGCGAAGAAGTTTTACAGCCAAACTCTCGGCTGGAGCTTCGAGGGCATCCCGATGGAGGGCTTCACATACTGGATCATCAGTTCGCAGGGCGCGCGGGTCGGCGGCATGTTCGAGATGAAAGGCCCGGAACTGGCGGGCGTTCCAGAACATTGGCTGACCTATATCGGCGTCGATGACGTGGACGCCCGCCTGGAGAAGGCCAAGGCCGCCGGGGCCATCATCTGCAAGGACGCCTTGGAGATCCCCGGCGTCGGCCGCATGGCGGTGCTGCAACAGCCGGGCGGCGCCTTCGTCGCCTGGATGACGCCAAAACCGCCTAGCGCCTAGGCGGAAGGTCTGACCTCATCGCCGTCTAGGGCATGCTCGCGGCGCGAAGATCAGAAAGCGTCGTCATCGCCGCCGTCGTCTATTTCCGGAGCGCTTGACCTTGCGGCCGTTACGGGCGACCTATCGGCGTCCGCAACGACCGCCGAAACGACCGCCATGAACGAAGCCGCATCAGAGACCCGTCTGCCCGACCCCGTCGTCGCCGAACCGGCGCCCCGCCGGCGCACATGCGCGGTGGCTATTGGCGCGGGCCCCGGCGCGGTGATCGTCGGCGGCGGCGCGCCGGTCGTCGTCCAGTCCATGACCAACACCGACACCGCGGATGTCGAATCGACCGTGACGCAGGTTCTGGCGCTGGCGCAGCAGGGCTCGGAGCTGGTGCGCATCACCGTCGATCGCGACGAGGCGGCGGCGGCCGTGCCGCATATTTTCGAGAAGCTCGCGCAGAAGGGATGCCACGTCCCGCTGGTCGGCGATTTCCATTACATCGGCCACAAGCTTCTCGCCGATCATCCCGCCTGCGGCGAGGCGCTCGCCAAATACCGCATCAATCCCGGCAATGTCGGCTTCAAGGAAAAGAAGGACAAGCAGTTCGCCTCGATCGTCGAACTTGCCGCCAAGCACGGCAAGGCGGTGCGGATCGGCGCCAATTGGGGCTCGCTGGACCAGGAGCTACTAACCTATCTCATGGATTTGAACCACGCCTCGGACCGGCCGCTCGACGCTCGGGCCGTGACCCGCGAGGCGCTGGTCCGCTCGGCGCTGATGTCGGCGCGGCGCGCCGAAGAAATCGGCCTGCCGAAAAACCGCATCGTCATTTCGGCGAAGGTCTCGGCCGTGCAGGACCTCATCGCCGTCTATCGCATGCTGGCGGCGCGCAGCGACTATGCGCTGCATCTTGGCCTCACCGAAGCCGGCATGGGCTCGAAGGGCGTCGTCGCGTCCTCGGCCGCGCTCGGCGTGCTGCTGCAGGACGGCATCGGCGATACGATCCGCGTGTCGCTGACGCCCGAACCCGGCGGCGACCGCGCGCTCGAAGTGCGCGTCGCCCAGGAAATTCTGCAGACCATGGGCTTTCGCACCTTCGTGCCGCTCGTCGCGGCCTGCCCCGGGTGCGGGCGCACCACCTCGACCGTCTTTCAGGAACTCGCGCGCGACATCCAGGCGCATATCCGCGAGCGGATGGCGGCCTGGCGCGCGCAATATCCAGGCGTCGAGACGCTCAATGTGGCGGTGATGGGCTGCATCGTGAACGGTCCCGGCGAGTCGAAACACGCCGACATCGGCATTTCGCTGCCCGGCACCGGGGAGACTCCGGCCGCGCCCGTCTTCATCGACGGCAAGAAGGCGATGACCTTGCGCGGCGAGGGCATCGCCGAGGAATTCACCCGCATCGTCGACGATTACATCGTGCGCCGCTTTGGCGGCGGCGCGAAGGGCGAAGCGGCGGAGTAGGCGCCCACCCCAGCCCTCCCCCGCTTCGCGGGAGAGGGAGCAGACTGCGCCATCATCCCGATTTCGCAAAAGGCTGCGCGATCCAGTTCGCGTAATGCTGATCGTTTGCGTCCCCTCTCCCGTCCGAAGTCGGCTGTTGCCGACTTCGGCGTCGATGCGCAAACCGGGAACACCCGGTATGCCAAGCGGGGGAGGGACAGGGAGGGGGCGCTAGCAATGCTCTTGCAGCGCCGCCGCGACCCGTCGCAGATCGCGCCAGGCGGCGGGCTTCAACGCCGCGCTCTTCAGCATCGCCTCAAGACTGGAAAAAACGAAGGCGCGCGCGACATGCGCGCCGCAGCGCGCTTCAAACGCCTTGCCGCGCAGCTTTCCCACCGGCTCGTTGGTCGTCAGCATGATCCGCGCCGGCGCTTCGCCAAAAATCAGCAGAACGTCAGGCCGCGCCAATTCGACCCGGCGTCGCGCGAATGGCGCGAAGATCGCCGCTTCGTGCGGGCTGAGCGCGCGATCGCCGGGCGGGCGCCAGGGCGAGACATAGGCGAGAGCAGCGCTTGAGCGATCGAAGCCAATCGCCGCCAGCATATTGTCGAGGAGTTTCGCCGAAAGCCCGCTGAACGCCTCGCCGCTTGTTTCTTCCGTCACGCCCGGCGCGGCGTCGAACGCCATGAGTCGCGCTGCCGGCGCGCCGGCGCCGAACAGAAAATGCTGCGCCATGTCGCGAAAGGGCGCGTGCGGAAAATCGGCGAGACGCGCGGCGAGTTCGTCAAGATCGCGCGCGCTGGACGCCTCCTGCTCCGCGGCGCGAACGGCCTCATCCGGCGCGGCGATCGGCGCCGCGGCGCGGCGCGGGGGGTCGGCGCCCTGTGGCTGTAACGGGATCGGCGGCGCTCTTGTGTCCAACGCCTGGGGGCGCTGCGCCACGGCAGCCCGCGCGCTATCGGCGTAGCGGTCGTGCGGCGTCTCGTCGAGCCCAAGATCGACGCCGCTCTCGACATACCAGTCGAGAAGCGCCCGGAGCGCGGCGCGGGTTTCAGGCGTGGAAGATGGAGCCATGAGCGACATTACCGCAGGCTGCGAAAGCCGTCATGGCCTCGTTTCAGCAGCCTCAACAGCAGCGAAACGCGCGCTCGCCGCCGGCGCCGAAACGCGCATTCTCGCGCGCCCGGAAAAATTCGTCGCGCGTCATGATCGCCTCGCCGTCGTGGAGCGCGCGGACATGCGCGACATAGGCGTCGTAATCGCCCTGCCCGACCATCAGCTTCGCGCCGTCGCGCAGCTTGCGCGCGAGACGATTGAGATCAAGCCCCGGCAGGCTGCAGATCGTGCAATTCATCCTCGGTCTCCCGCGTGGTGACATGCTCAGCGGCGCGCGCGGCGCGGATGGCTCTGATGGCGAAGCCGAGCATCGCCAGAACCAGCGCGACATAGATCGCGCAAAGCGTCGCGTCGACATAGTCGTTGAAGATGACGCGCTGCATCTCGGCGAGAGTCTTCGCCGGCGCCAGCAGCTGATCCTTATTGGCGGCGGCGGCGAATTTTCTCGCATGCGCCAGAAAGCCGATGCGCGGATCCTCATGGAAGATTTTCTCGAAGGCCGCCGTCAGCGTGCAGATATAGAGCCACGCCGTCGGCGCGATAGCGACAAAGGCGTAGCGCTCGCGCTTCATCCGATAGAGCACGACGACGCACAGCGTCAGCGCGATCGCCGCGAGCATCTGATTGGCGATGCCGAACAACGGCCACAGCGTGTTGATCCCGCCGAGCGGATCGATCACCCCCTGATAGAGGAAATAGCCCCAGCCGCTCACGGCGATGGCGGTGGCGGCGAGGTTCGGGGCCCAGGCGCGCGTATTCCCGAAGGCGGGAAAAAAGGCGCCGAAGAGATCCTGGATCATGAAGCGCGCGACGCGCGTGCCGGCGTCGATCGTGGTCAGGATGAACAGCGCCTCGAAAAGAATCGCGAAATGATACCAGAAGGCTTTCGCCGCCGAGCCGCCGACGGCGGAAGAGAGAATATGCGCCATGCCGACGGCGAGCGTCGGCGCGCCGCCGGTGCGCGACAGAATCGTCTTCTCGCCGACTTCGGCGGCGACGCCCGACAGCGTCTCCGGGGTGACCGCGAAGCCCCATGAAGAGATCGCCGCCGCGGCGGAGTCCGGCGTCGCGCCGATCAGCGCCGGCGCGCTGTTCATAGCGAAATAGACGCCGGGCTCCAGCACGCTTGCGGCGATCAGCGCCATGACCGCGACGAAGGACTCCATCAGCATTGCGCCATAGCCGATGAAGCGGGTCTGCGTTTCGTCGCCGATCATCTTAGGCGTCGTGCCGGAGGACACAAGCGCATGAAAGCCCGACACGGCGCCGCAAGCGATGGTGATGAACAGAAACGGGAAGACGCTGCCGGCGAAGACCGGGCCGGTGCCGTCGATGAAGCGGCTGACCGCCGGCATCTGGAGGTCGGGCCAGACGATGAAAATGCCGATCGCGAGCGACAGGATCGTGCCGATCTTCAGAAAGGTCGACAGATAGTCGCGCGGCGCGAGCAACAGCCACACCGGCAAGACGGAGGCGACGAAGCCATAGCCGATGAGCATGAAGGCGAGGGTCTCGGCCTTGAAGGAGAAGAGCGGCGCGAGCAACGCGCTCTCCGACACGGTGCGGCCGAGCGCGATGCTCAGGAGCAGCAGAACGAAGCCGATCGCCGACATTTCCCCGATGCGCCCGGGCCGCAGATAGCGGCCGTAGACGCCCATGAAAACGGCGATCGGCAGCGTCGCCAGAACGGTGAACGCGCCCCAGGGACTATCCGCGAGCGCCTTGACCACGACGAGCGCCAGCACCGCCAGCAGGATGATCATGATGGTGAGAATGCCGATCATGGCGATGACGCCCGGCACGCGGCCCATCTCGGTCTTGATGAGATCGCCGAGCGAGCGCCCGTCGCGGCGCGTCGAGATGAACAGGACGAGAAAATCCTGCACGGCGCCGGCGAAAATGACGCCGGTCAAAAGCCACAAGGTTCCGGGCAGATAGCCCATTTGCGCCGCGAGCACCGGCCCCACTAGGGGGCCGGCGCCGGCGATGGCCGCGAAATGGTGGCCAAACAACACCCATTTGTCGGTCGGCACATAATCGAGCCCGTCGTTGCGCCGATGCGCGGGGGTGCGGCGGCGCGCATCGAGCCCCAGCACCCGCTCGGCGATGAAGCGCGAATAGAAGCGATAGCCGATGGCGTAGGTTCCGATCGCCGCCGTGACGAGCCACATGGCGTTGACGTTCTCGCCGCGTGAGACCGCGAGCGTGTAAAGCGAGAACAGCACGAGGGCGAACACAAGCGCCCAGGGAAACAGCTTCAACGTCTGACGGCTGTCGGCGATGTTGATGATCGACATTAGGACCCCGATTAGCGCGCACTCTCGGCGCATCGAGTTCAACGAAACTTATAATTTTGCGAGGGTCAAGGGATCGCGGCGGCCGGCGAAATATTTGTGCAGAGCCTCGCCGAAAAGCGGCTCTTGCGGCGCCGCCGCCGCAAACAACGTCATCGACGAATGAAACTTCAAATCATCGGGAGAGCCGAAGATTTCATGCGCGCTGCGGCCCCCGACTTTGTTGACGAGTCCGACGCATTCTTTGAGCCGGGCGCCCAATAGGGGATGCGCGAGATAGGCGTGCGCCTCGGTCAGCGAGCGGATGGCGTAGCGCTGCGCCATGGCGCTTGCGCCCAGGCCTTCGAGCTGCGGAAAAACGAACCACATCCAGTGGCTGCGCTTGCGGCCGGCGGCGAGTTCCGCCGTCGCGGCCGCATAGATCGGATCCTGCGCCACGACGAAGCGGGCGAGGTTGTAAGGATCGTCCGAGGCGCCGGTCATGACCAAATCCTTTGATCAACGCCGATGTGATTCCCGACGCGCGCCACGCGCGCGATCGGGAATACAGAGCAAGACTAACATTCTTGAATTGGCTCTGGATTCCCGGTCGGACCTCGGTCCGCCGGGAATGACAAAGTACTCCGCGTCACTCCGCCGCTTCAGCCGCTAAAGGCGTGTAGTTGAGAATGGGCGCGAGCCAGCGTTCGACCTCGCGCGCCTCCATGCCCTTACGGCGGGCGTAATCTTCGACCTGATCGCGTTCGATCTTGGCGACGCCGAAATAATGCGCGCTCGGATGCGCCACATAGAGCCCGCTGACGGAAGCGGCCGGCGTCATGGCGTAACTTTCGGTCAGCTTCACGCCGGTGCGTTTTTCGACGCTGAGCAGATCGAAGATCGTCGCCTTTTCGGTGTGATCGGGCTGCGCCGGATAGCCGGGCGCCGGACGAATGCCGGCGTAGGGTTCGGTGGTCAGCGCTTCGGGCGCGAAATTCTCTTCACGCGCATAGCCCCAAAACTCTTTGCGCACGCGCTCATGCATGCGCTCGGCGAAGGCCTCGGCGATACGATCGGCGAGCGCCTTGACCATGATCGAGCCATAGTCGTCATTGGCGCGGGCGTAGCGCGCGGAGATCTTTTCTTCTTCCGCGCCGGCGGTGACGACGAAGGCGCCGACGTAATCGGCCTTGCCGCTCTCCTCGGGCGCGACGAAATCGGCGAGCGCGAGATTGGCCTTCCCGTCGCGCTTGGGCAATTGCTGGCGCAGCGTGTGCAGCGTCGCGATCCGCTCATTGCGCGACTCGCCATTGTAGAGCGCGATGTCGTCGCCGACCGAATTCGCTGGCCAGAAGCCGATGACGGCTTTGGGCGTGAACCAGCGCTCCTCGACAATCCGCTTCAGCATGGCGCGGGCGTCGTCGTACAGCGTGCGCGCCGCCTCGCCGCGCTCGGGATCGTCGAGCAGCGACGGATAGCGCCCCTTGAATTCCCAGGTCTGGAAGAACGGCGTCCAGTCGATGTAGGGAACGAGTTCGCCAACGTCATAGCTCGCAAAGGCGCGCGCGCCGCTAAAGGAGGGCTTCGGCGGCTCATAGGCGGCCCAGTCAATTTTATAAGCGTTGGCGCGCGCCTGCGTGAGCGGCACCCGCAGCTTGTCGGCCTGCGCGCGGGCATGCGCCTCCGCGAGGCGCTCATACTCAAGTCGGGTCTGCGCGACATAATCGGGGCGCGTCTTGTCGGAGACGAGCGCCTGCGCGACGCCAACGGCGCGGCTCGCGTCGGTGACATAGACCGCCTGGCCGCGTCGATAATTGGGACTGATCTTCACCGCCGTATGCACGCGGCTCGTCGTCGCGCCGCCGATGAGAAGCGGCGTGTCGAGACCTTCGCGCTCAAGCTCAGAGGCGACGAAGCACATCTCGTCAAGCGATGGCGTGATGAGGCCGGAAAGACCGATGAGATCGACCTTTTCCTTCTTGGCGACTTCGAGAATTTTTGCGCAAGGCGTCATCACGCCAAGGTCGATCACCTCGAAGTTGTTGCAGCCGAGCACGACGCCGACGATATTCTTGCCGATGTCGTGAACGTCGCCCTTCACCGTCGCCAGCAGGATTTTGCCGGCAGTGGAGCGCTCGCTCTTGTCGGCCTCCATGAAGGGCATGAGATAGGCGACCGCCTGTTTCATCACGCGCGCCGACTTGACGACCTGCGGCAGGAACATTTTGCCCGAGCCAAAGAGATCGCCGACGACATTCATGCCGGTCATCAGCGGGCCTTCGATCACGTCAAGCGGGCGCGTGGAGCGCTGACGCGCCTCTTCCACATCCGCTTCGACATAATCGGTGACGCCGTTCACGAGCGCATATTCGAGACGCTTCTCGACGGTGTTCTCGCGCCAGGCGGCGTCCTTTTCCTGGGTTTTGCCGGCGGCGCCCTTAAATTTTTCAGCAATTTCGACGAGGCGCTCGGTCGAATCCTTACGGCGGTTCAAGACCACGTCTTCGCAAAGCTCGCGCAGCTCGGGATCAATCTCGCCATAGACCGCAAGCTGGCCGGCGTTGACGATGCCCATATCCATCCCCGCCTGAATGGCGTGATAGAGGAACACCGAATGCATCGCCTCGCGCACGGGCTCATTGCCGCGGAATGAGAAGGACAGGTTCGACACGCCGCCCGACACATGCACATGCGGCAGGTCGCGCTTGATGACGCGCGTCGCTTCGATGAAATCGACGCCGTAATTCTCATGCTCCTCGATGCCCGTCGCGACGGCGAAAATATTGGGATCGAAGATGATGTCCTGGGGCGGAAAGCCGACGATCTCGGTCAAGATTTTATAGGCCCGCGTGCAAATCTCGGTCTTGCGGGCGAAGGTGTCGGCCTGGCCCTTTTCATCGAAGGCCATGACCACGACGGCGGCGCCATAGCGGCGCACTTTCTGCGCGTCGGCGATAAATTTCTCTTCGCCTTCCTTCATCGAGATCGAATTGACGACGCCCTTGCCCTGCAGACATTTGAGGCCGGCTTCAATCACCGCGAATTTGGATGAATCGACCATCACCGGCACGCGGGCGATGTCGGGTTCGGCGGCGACGAGGTTGAGGAATTCCACCATGGCGCGTTCGGAATCGAGCAGGCCTTCGTCCATATTGACGTCGATGACCTGCGCGCCGTTCGCCACCTGATCGCGCGCGACATCGAGCGCCGCGGCATAGTCGCCGTTGGTGATGAGCTTGCGGAACTTCGCCGAACCGGTGACATTGGTGCGCTCGCCGACATTGACGAAGGGAATGTCCTTGGTGAGCGTGAAGGGCTCCAATCCAGAAAGACGCAGCATCGGCTCGATGATCGGGATCACGCGCGGAGCGACGCCTTTCACGGCGCCGGCGATCGCGGCGATATGGTCCGGCGTCGTGCCGCAGCAGCCGCCAAGCACATTGACAAGACCGGCGGTTGCGAATTCGCCGACGAGCTCCGCCATATATTCGGGGCTTTCGTCATAAAGCCCGAATTCATTGGGGAGGCCGGCGTTGGGGAAGGCGCAGACGCGCGTATCGGCGATGCGGCCGATCTCGGCGATATGCTGACGCATCTCGCGGGCGCCGAGCGCGCAGTTGAAGCCGATCGAAAAAGGCCTGGCGTGGGCGAGCGAATTCCAGAAGGCGACCGCGGTCTGACCGGACAGGGTCCTGCCCGAGAGATCGGTGATGGTGCCGGAGATCATGATCGGAAAACGGGTTCCGACCTCGTCGAACGCGTCCTCGAGCGCATAGAGCGCCGCCTTGGCGTTCAGCGTGTCGAAAACGGTTTCGACGAGCAGAATGTCGGCGCCGCCTTCGAGGAGGCCGAGCGCCGCTTCCTTATAGGCGGCGCGCAGCTCGTCGAAGGTGACGGCGCGGAAGCCCGGATTCGACACGTCGGGCGAGATCGACGCGGTGCGATTGGTTGGGCCAAGCGAACCGGCGACGAAGCGGCGCACGCCGGTCTTCGCCGCGACTTCGTCGGCCGCCGCCCGCGCCAGCCGCGCGCCCTCGCAATTGAGTTCGAACGCGAGATGCTCAAGCCCGTAGTCGGCCTGAGCAATTGTCGTCGACGAAAACGTGTTGGTCTCGATGATGTCGGCGCCGGCTTCGAGATAGGCGACATGGATCGCCTTGATCGCGTCGGGCTGCGTCAGCGTCAGCAGGTCATTGTTGCCACGCAGATCCTTGGCGTGATCTGTGAAGCGCGCGCCGCGAAAATCGCCCTCCTCGAATTTGTGGCGCTGGATCATCGTGCCCATCGCGCCGTCGAGAATGAGGATCCGGCGCGACGCCGCCTCGTCAAGAGCTTTCAAAATATTCGGGCCGTGAGATGTCTCGAAGGTCATGCAAGAGCCTTTTCGCGAAGAGGACGAACGCCGAGCAAGTGGCAAATGGCGAAGACGAGGTCGGCGCGATTATTTGTGTAGAAGTGGAATTCATTCACGCCGGCGCGCGCCAGGCTCATCACCTGTTCGACGGCGGTCGTCGCGGCGATGAGCGCGCGCGTC
Organism: Methylocystis rosea; assembly: GCF_003855495.1. Classification (NCBI taxonomy): domain Bacteria; kingdom Pseudomonadati; phylum Pseudomonadota; class Alphaproteobacteria; order Hyphomicrobiales; family Methylocystaceae; genus Methylocystis; species Methylocystis rosea. The sequence continues at coordinate 2,917,711 of NZ_CP034086.1, forward strand.
TCCGGGTCTTCGTCGAGTCCGTCGAAGCGCTCGGCGAGCCAGCGCGGCACGCTCGCCCCGGCCTTTTGCGCAAAACCCGCAACCTGTTTGAAATTGCGGATCGGCATGATGCCCGGCACGATCGGAATGGTGATCCCCCGCCCGCGCGCTTTGTCGAGGAATTTGAAGTAGACGTCATTGTCGAAGAAAAACTGCGTAATGGCGCGCGTCGCGCCAGCGTCGACCTTCGCCTGAAGCGCGTCGAGATCCTGTTCGATCGAGGCGCTTTCAGGATGGCCTTCAGGATAGGTCGAGACCGAAATCTCAAAATCGCCAATCCGGCGAATGCCTCTCACGAGATCAGTCGAATGGGCGTAGCCCTTCGGATGCGCCTCAAATCGCGAGCCGACGCCGGTCGGCGGATCGCCGCGCAGCGCCACGATATGGCGAACGCCGGCGTCCCAATAGTCGCGCAGGATCGCGTCGATGTCTTCGCGCGCGGCGGAAACGCAGGTGAGATGCGCGGCAGGCTTCATTTCGGTCTCGCGCACGATGCGCGCGACGATCGAATGGGTGCGCTCGCGGGTGGTGCCGCCGGCGCCATAGGTCACGGAAACGAAATGCGGCCTCAGCGCCGCAAGTCGATTGATCGTCTGCCAGAGCTGCGTCTCCATCTCCGGCGTTTTGGGCGGGAAGAATTCATAGGAGATCGCAAACTGATTGGGCGAGGCCGTGGGATGAAGAGCGTTAAACATCAGGCTGTCTCATAAGATGCAGTGGGAATGGGATCGGCGATGACGCGCGGATCGCGCGCCAGCCACAAGGATACGGTGAGCTTAGCCCCCTCGTTTGCGTCGGGCGCCAATTCGCGGCGCTGAACGACGTCAAGCCCCGCCTGCGCCAGCAGCCCGGTGATTTCGGCGTCGGAAAAGCCAAGACGGCGGTGCGCGTGCTTGTCGCGGAGCGCCTCTTCCTGATGCGGGGCAAAGTCGACGACAAGCAGACGGCCGCCGGGGGCGAGCACCCGCGCCGCCTCGCGCAAGGCGCGGCCCGGATCGTCGAGAAAATGCAGAACCTGATGCATGATCGCGAGGTCGATGGAGTTGCGCTCGGTCGGCAGCGCATAGATGTCGCCCTGGCGCAGTTGCACATTGTCGAAGCCGGTCTCTTCGAGGCGGCCGCGCGCGACGCCGAGCATGGCGGAGGAAAGATCGACGCCGACGGCGCGTTCCGCCTGGGGCGCGAACAGCTCAAGCATTCGGCCGGCGCCGGCCCCAAGATCGAGCAGGTTGCGCACCGGTCTGTCGCCGACGACCTGACGCATCGCTTCTTCGACGCGCTCCTCGGAAACGTGCAACGCGCGGATGCGATCCCACTCCTCGGCATGCGCGGCGAAATAGCGGGCGGCGTTCTCGGCGCGCGCGTGACGCACTTGGGCGAGCCTGGCGCGATCGCCGGCGAGAAGGGCGTCGTCGGCCTCGAGCCAGCCCACGATGGCGCGCGCGAGGGCGCCTGCCGGCCCGGCCGGCGACAGCCGGAAGAACGCCCAGGCCCCTTCACGCCGGCGTTCGATAAGGCCGGCCTCGACGAGGAGCTTGAGATGGCGCGAGACGCGCGGCTGAGACTGGCCCAGGATCGCCACGACCTCGCTGACCGTCAGCTCCGACTGGGCGAGCAACGCCAGAAGACGCAGGCGCGTCTCCTCTCCGGCGGCGTTCAGCGCCGCGAGCGTCGGGTCGAGGGCCAATTTGGCGACGGACTTCATGAGCGCTCCGTGAGACATAAAGATATCTATATACGTCAAATTGGTTGAGCGCAACCATGGTCGCCGTTTTTTGACGGCGGAATGGTCTTGACCGAATCCCAAACCGGGTTCATCTTTTCGTTACATCGCACCTGTCGATCCGACAGCATGATCGGCAGGTTCGCTCGGGCGGGACCTCGACGCGAATGCGATTCAGGATAGGCTCAGACACCCCCTGTTGATGGGCCGAACCGAGCAGCAGTGTTGCGAGAGGAGCATGACGCCACCGGGTCAGACCATTTGACCGGCGTTTGGTTCCGGTCACTGGGCGGGCAGGAGCAGCTGCCTGATCCGTCCATCCTCCGAGACAATCGACAATCTTCCGGGCGGCCGAAAGCAAAGGCCAAGCGTCGGGCGCCCGTTCACAGACTGGACAATCCAGACTAGCTTCCAAGAGAAGCAAATGGCCCCGTGAGCTTACGCCACGGGGCCTGTTTTATTTTCCATCAGCTAAAAATGGGTTCCGGGCGAAAGCCTAACACAACGGTCGGCCCTTCGCCTTTCAAGGCGAGGCTCGGAACCAGGCGCTGGGCCGACTATGCCGGCGCCTTCTCTTCTTCCTTGCTGACGACCTCCAGGAAGGTCTCCGCCGCCTCGCGCCGCTCGAAGACATGCGGCTGCAGACCGCGCTTGGAGAGCGCCTCTTTCATTTTGAGCCGCGCGAAGGCGCTCGTCGCATAGCGGGTCGTCGTCAGATAGTAGCGCTGGCTCATATAGTCGATCATTTCGGCGTAATCGTCGTAGAGCGCCTCATTGATCTTCCAGCCGTCGTGATTGACGACCGAGTTGACGCGCTTGCCGACCTTGTCCGACGCCTCGATCAGCGTCTTGCGCAGATCGTCGATGTCCTTCTTGGTTCGCGCGTGCCAGCCTTCGAGATTGACGAAAAGGATGTTGCGGTCCGCGTCGTAGGTGACGCGATCGGACATGTTGAGATTGATCAGGTCGGCGAGCAGCCCCATCGGCTCGTCGATGAAGATGCGCTTATCCATCAGTTCGGCGTGTTCGATGATGGGCTTGAAGTCCATATGCGCCAGGATGTCCTTGTCGATATCGATCCCCGGCGCGACTTCGATCAGTTCAAGCCCCTTGTCGACGAGTTTGAACACGCAGCGCTCAGTCACGTAATAGACCGGCTGCTTGCGCTTTTGCGCGAACTTGCCGGAGAAGGTGATCTGCTCGACGGCGTTGAGGAACTTCTTGTTCCGGCCTTCCTGCAGAATGTTCACCTTGCCGTCGGCGATTTCGACGCGCAGTCCGCCATTGGTGAAGGTGCCGGCGTAAACGACGAGGCGCGCGTTCTGGCTGATGTTGATGAAGCCGCCGCAGCCGTTGAGGCGGCCGCCGAATTTCGAGGTGTTGACGTTGCCCTGCAGATCGCACTCGGCCATGCCGAGACAGGTCATGTCGAGACCGCCGCCGTCATAGAAATCGAACTGCTGATTCTGCTGGATGATCGCGTCGGCGTTGGTCGCGGCGCCGAAGCTCGAACCCGAAGCGAGCACGCCGCCGATCGCGCCGGCTTCCGTCGTCAGCGTGATGTAGGGCGTCATCTTTTCTTCGTTGGCGACGGCGGCGATGCCTTCCGGCGCGCCGACGCCAAGATTGACGACGCCGTTCGGCGGCAGCTCGAAACTCGCGCGGCGCGCGATGACCTTGCGTTCGTCGAGCGGCATCTTGGCGAACTTTTCGACCGGCACCCGGACTTCGCCCGAAAGCGCCGGATTGTGGATCACACCATAATTCATGCGGTGCATTTCCGGCGGATCGGCGACGACGACGGCCGAGACGAGAATGCCCGGTATATGCACGTCTTTCGGCTTGATCGAGCCCTGTTCGACGATGCGCTCGACCTGCGCGATGACGAGACCGCCATTGTTATGCGCGGCCATGGCCTGAGCGAGATTGTCGAGGACGAGCGCCTCGCGCTCCATCGAAATATTGCCGGAAGGATCGGCTGAGGTGCCGCGAATGAAGGCGACGTCGATCTTGGTGGCGATATAGAAGAGCCACTCCTCGCCCATGATGTTATGGTATTTGACCATGTCCTCCTTGGTGCGGTCATTCACCTTGCCGCCGCCAAAGCGCGGATCGACATAGGTATAAAGACCGACTTTGGAGAAGAGTCCAGGCTGGCCGGAGGCGCAGGCGCGGTAGAGCTGCGAGATGACGCCCTGCGGGAGATTGTAGCCGCAGATCTTGTTCTCCTGCGCCGCCTGGGCGACCTTCGGCATGCGGCCGAAATTGGCGGCGATGACCCGGCGCAGCAATCCTTCGTGATGAAAGCGCCCCGTGCCTAGGCCCTTGGAGTCGCCGGCGCCCGCGGTCATGATCAGCGTGAGGTCGCGCGGATGCTGGCTCTCGACGAAGCGCTTTTCCAAAGCGGCGTGCAAGGCCTCGGGAATGCAGCTCTGGACGAAGCCGGTGGTGGTTACGACGTCATTGTCGCGAATGAGCGCAATCGCCTCGTCGGCGGTAATGACTTTGTTGTTCGCCATGTCCTCAGGGTTCCCTCGCTCCCCACTCTTTATTGGTTGCGGACTGTTGACGTCGCCGCTCTGGTGGGCGTTTTGCACAAAATGAGCGCTCAACCGTAGAGACCGGGCCGCTCTTGCGCAATAGCGGCGATGCGCCGCAGTTCGGCGGCAAGCTCGCCAATGCGCGGGAGATTGGCCCTTAGAGCGCTTACCGATCACATGAAATCATGTGATCGATAAGGAACCGCTCAAGATCTAAGTATTGGAGCAGGTTCTCATCGAAAAAGTCTGTCAACCTTTTCGGAACCTGTTCTAGTCGCCTCGGTAGACGCAGCCCTCGAAACAGCTGTCGCGAAAGACCCCAACTTCGGCAAGACCCGGCAATGTCGGCGAGAGGTCGCGCCAGATGTAGGCGCAGAGATTTTCGAGCGTCGGCTTCCCGAGGCCTTCGAGGTCGTTGAGAAACGAGTGATCGAGGCTTTCGCGCAGTTCCGCGAGCCTACGGCCAAGCTTGCCGAGGTCCATCACCCATTGCTCTTCGAGGGTGGGCGCGCCGCGCAGGGTCACGCGCACGCGAAAGGAATGGCCATGCAGATTGCGGTATTTGCCGCCCTCTGGAGCCTCGGGATCATAGAGCGCGTGCGCCGCCTCAAAGTAAAACTCCCGAAAGACCTCGAAACTCGACACCGTCACTTCACCCCGATCGCCTTGTGGGTTTGCACAGACAGACGCCAGCGCGGATGCGCCAGACAGTAGCTGACCGCGGCATCCGTATTGCGCGAAACATCCGGCCCGTCCATGGGCTGCAGTAGAAAATGCGCGAAGTCGAGCCGCTCATAAGCGGCGGGGTCGACGCCCTGCTGGGGGTAGACGAGCTTCAACTCCGCGCCGCGCGTCTGGGCCAGCGGCGCGCCGCCCTTGGGCGACACGCAGATCCAGTCGATCCCAAAGATGACGGGCAGCGTGCCGTTCGTCTCGATGGCGATCTCAAAGCCCTGCCCATGCAGCGCCGCGACCAAGGCCTCGTCGATCTGCAGCATCGGCTCGCCGCCGGTCAGCACCGCGAAGCGTCGTTCGCGGCCTTCGCCCCACAGCCTCGCCAAATGGTCGGCAAGCGCCGAGGCGTCGGCGAACTTTCCCCCGCCCTCGCCCGCGAAGCCGACGAAATCCGTGTCGCAGAACTGGCACTGCGCGGCGGCGCGATCCTCCTCGCGCCCGCTCCAAAGATTGCAGCCGGCAAAGCGGCAAAAGACCGCGGCGCGGCCCGCGTTGACGCCCTCGCCCTGCAGCGTTTTGAAGGCTTCCTTGACGATGTAGGCCATTGTTCGCTCTAGATCACGCTGCATTTGGGCGAAATCGCCCAAATGCAGTAACGTGATCGATCTCAAAGTTCTAGAGCGCGCTTGACGCGAAACGGCATCCACTTTTTCGCAGCGCGCTCTAGCGCGGACGCCGCGCGGCGTAAAGCGAGGCCGCCTCTTACCCGTTCTTGGGAAGCTCCTTGTCCTTGCCGTCAGGTTCGGGCGCGGGCTGCGGGCGCGGGTCGAGGCTGCGGATATAGGAGACGATATCCTCGATCTCCTTGCGCGACAGATGCATGTCGGGCATCGGCGGATGCGGGTCCATCAGGAAATGGCCAAGCTTCTTCTTGTCGGTTCGGCGCTGGGCGATATCGAAGAAGGACGGCGCGTCGGCCGAGGCGCTGGTTTGATCCGACGTCACCACATGGCAGGACGCGCACCATCGCTTCGCGACGATCGCGCCGCGCTGGGCGTCGCCCGCCGCGATCGCCAAATTTGCGAAAGCGGCGCTCCCGCCGACGAGGGCCATAGCGAGCGTAAGACGTCGAAGCTGCATGTGGTTTTCCTTAAGCGGGAGCCGTCGATTCGCTTCGCATGAAAGCACAAGCGCGGCTCGCTGGGTATCGGCGCCTCTTCTGCAAGCTTGCGTCAGGACGACGCGTGTCCGCGGGCGCTGCTGCATTTTTGCAACAGACATGTGTTCTGATTGCAACAGTACGGCGGATTAACATCTTGCCCACGATTGTCGCTGCTGCAGCCCCTTTTCAGACACAAAAGCTGAGCTAAGGTGATCGGGTCACAAGCTCATTCGAGATGCGGAGACAGGCGCCGAAAGATTTCCCTTTCGGCCGCAGGTTCCTTCTTTCCCTCTCGCTGATCGGCGGTGACGGCTGGCGTATGGGCCTCAAAGACGTCGGGCGTCTTCAGGGTTGAAGGAAGTCGGAACATTATGGTCGGAAGCGTTCATACGGGCGTGATTTCAGCCTTCAGGCGCAAGAAGCGCGCGGCATTGCCGATCTGCCTTTTCGCGACGAGCCTGGGCATGCTGGTGACGGCTTTTGTCGCGCCGGCGCCGGCCCTTGACGCGCCTCGAACGGCCGCGAGAGCCGAGTCGCAACCTCTGCCGATATTCAAGGATCCGCGCGAGGCGCTGCGCGCCGGAGTCGAAAGCTACCATGCCGGCGACGCCGCGACATCGGTGACGGCGCTACGCTATGCCGCAGAAGGCGGCGAGCCGCTGGCGAAGTGGAAGCTTGGCAGGATGTACGCCGAAGGCGACGGCGTCATTCGCGACGACGCCAAGGCTTATGAATATTTTGCCCAAATCGTCGATCACTACGCCGACGACGAGCCGGATCCGCGCGAGCGGTCGATGGCGGCGAGCGCCTTTGTCGCCGTGGGCGTCTATCTGCGTGACGGCGTTTCAACCGCAAAGATCAAGCCCGATCTCGATCGCGCATTCGATCTGTTCCGTTACGCCGCGACCTATTTCCGCAACGCCGACGCGCAATACAATCTGGCGCGCATGTATCTCGAGGGAGCCGGCGTGAAGAAGAACGTCCGCCAGGGCGTGAATTGGCTGGAGCTCGCGGCGCGCAAGGGCCACCCGCAGGCGCAGGCGATGCTCGGCCGGATGATGTTCACCGGCGAGGCGAGCGGCGAGCCGGAGCGTGCGCGCGGACTCATGTATCTGACCCTGGCGCGCGACGCTGCGGGCGGCGCCACTCGCGACCAATGGATCACGGATTTGCACGCCGAAGCGCTGAATTCCGCCAGCGACGCCGACCGTAGCGCGGCCGTCACCATGCTCGAAGGCTATTTGCGCGAACGCAACTGACGTTCAGATTTCAACCGGCTTGGGCCGCAGCGCCCTTGAACTTCACCGGAATACTCAAGAAGCGCGCGCCATCGCCGCGCGGCGGCGGAAACTTGCCGGCGCGAATGTTCACCTGAATTGAGGGGAGCAGCAGCCGCGGCGCGGCAAGCTCCCGATCGCGCTTCTGTCGCCGGGCCACGAAGTCCTCCTCGCTGACGCCGTCCTTGATCTGCACATTCTTGGCGCGCTGCTCGGCGACGGTTGTTTCCCAAGCGTAGACGTCTCGTCCCGGCGCCTTGTAGTCATGACACATGAAGAGCCGCGTCTGCGGGGGCAGCGAAAGAATGCGGCGGATCGATCGGTAAAGCGCATGCGCGTCGCCGCCGGGGAAATCCGCGCGCGCCGTCCCATAGTCGGGCATGAACAGCGTGTCGCCGACAAACACCGCATCGCCGATCTTATAGGCGACGTCGGCCGGCGTGTGGCCGGGCGTGTAGATCGTTTCGCCCTCGAGCTCGCCGATCTTGAATCGCTCCCCGTCCTTGAAGAGATGGTCGAAGCAGCCGCCGTCGGCCGTTACGTCCTCAGCCCCGAACACCGGCTTGAAGATCGCCTGGACCTTGTCGATGTGTTCGCCGATGCCGATCTTCGCGCCCGTCGCCGTTTTGACAATCTGAGCGGCGGAAAGGTGGTCGGCGTGCGCATGAGTTTCGAGAACCCAATCGATTTTTAATCGTTCCCGCGCCGCCTCGGCGAGGATCGCGTCGATTGAATGCGAATCGGCGACGCCGCTCGCCGGATCATAATCGAGCACGGGATCGACGATCGCCGCGCGCTTCGTTGCGGGGTCGCTGACGATATAGGTGATCGTGTTGGTGGGCTCGTCAAAGAAGGCCCTGACGGACGGCGCCTGCGGCATCGATCTCTCCTTCATTGCAGCGCTCAAGCGCTTCTCTTCGTTCGTGCTTTCGCCTTTTCCTGCTTGCGTCGTCAGATATATGCGCTATAGCTAAATAAGCAATAGCTAATATTATACGCGCGAAGGAGCGACATGCTGACGGCTCTTCCTCTGGACGCCGTGCTTGGTCTGATTTCCGGCGGACTCGTCGGTTTTACGCTGGCGCTCGTCGGCGGCGGCGGCTCGGTGCTGGCGGTGCCGCTTCTCGTCTATCTTGTCGGCGTGCCCAATCCCCATATCGCGATCGGCTCAAGCGCCGCGGCCGTCGCCGTCAACGCCCTGATGAGTCTCGCCAATCATGCGCGCGCACGGACCATCAAGTGGCGCTGCGCCTCTGTCTTCGCAGTTTTCGGGGTTGCTGGCGCATTCGGCGGATCGACGCTCGGCAAGATCATTGACGGCGAGAAGCTTCTCGCGCTGTTCGCGCTGCTGATGGTCGTCGTATCCTATCTGATGCTGCGCCGCCGGGGCGCGCTGGGCTATCCAGCGGTCAGGCTCAATCGCGAGAATTTCCCCCGGCTCGTCGGCGCTGGCGCCATGGCCGGCGCGCTTTCGGGCTTCTTTGGCATCGGCGGCGGCTTCCTGATCGTGCCGGGGCTGATGTTTGCTTCCGACATGCCGATCTTGAACGCCATCGGCTCGTCGCTCGTCGCCGTCGCCGCCTTCGCGGTGACAACTGCGGCCAACTACGCTGCTTCAGACCTCGTGGACTGGGAGCTTGCCGGGACGCTCGTGCTCGGCGGCGCATTTGGCGGATTGATCGGGGCTGCGGCGGCGCGACATCTGTCGAAGATGCGCGGGGCGCTGAGCGCCGTGTTCGCGACGGTCATCTTCGCGGTGGCGCTTTATGTTCTCTGGCGCAGCGGCGGTGCGCTCGGTCTACTCGATCACGCGGCGAAATCGGCGTAGATCGCGACGTGATCGGAAGGTTTCTCGCCGGCCCGCATCGATTTGACGATCTCCACCCGCGCCAGCCGATCAGCTGCTTGCGGCGAGAGCAGAAGATGATCGATGCGAAGCCCCTTGTTCTTCTGCCAGGCGCCGGCCTGATAATCCCAGAACGTATAGAGCCCGCCTTCATCCGACGTCGCTCGAAGCGCGTCGGCATAGCCGAGATTGACCAGGCGCTGATAGGCGGCGCGGGTCTGCGGCAGGAATAATGCGTCGCCGAGCCACGCGGACGCCTCATAGACGTCGCGCGGCTCCGGGATGACATTGTAGTCGCCGGCAAGCACCGTCGGCTCTTCGAGGCGAAGCAGCGCCTCCGCATGGCGCGTCAGCGTCTCCATGAAGGCGAGCTTGTAGAGATATTTCTGCGTGTTCGGCGGATTGCCGTTTGGCGCATAGATCGAGGCGACGCGCATGACGCCGCCGGCGCCGTCGGCGATGACCGCTTCAATGTAGCGCGACTGCGCCTCGCCGTCGAAGCCCGGCAGACCGAGAGTGACGTCCTGAAGCGGCGATTTGGAGAGGATCGCGACGCCGTTGAATCCCTTCTGCCCGTGGACAGCGACGTTATATCCGGCGTCTTCGATTTCGAGCCGCGGAAAAACGTGATCCTCGCACTTCGTTTCCTGCAGGCAGAGCGCGTCCGGCGCGGCCTCGCGCAGAAAGGCAAGAAGCGGCGCGAGACGCTGCCTGACAGAATTGACGTTCCAAGTCGCGATGCGCACCGTCGGCTCCCAACGCCGCGCGCGTCAATCGAGACGATATGTGGCGTGGCAGGCGTTGCAGGCTTGCACGACTTGCGACAGTTCGGCAAGCGCGGGACGCATGTCGCCGCCGGGCCCGATCTTGGCCGCCTCCTGCGCGAATTTGCTCGCCTGCTCATGCATCGTTAGACCAAGCGCGCGCATCTCGTCGGGCATGTGATGCGCCATCATCGCCGGCATATCGCCGAGTTCGCCGCTCTTGGCGTTCGGCTTGCACGCCGCGGCGCCGGATGACGCCATGCCGAGGCGCGTGTCGGCGATTTTCGCCGCGCCCGCGCCGTCGCCCTTGCCCAAGGCCGCCAGGATCTCGGCGACCGACTCGGCATGCCCGCGCATATTGGCGAGCATGTGCGCGCGCATCGGCGCCGGAAGGTCGACCTCCTGGCGCGTGTCGCGCATCTTCGGCGACATTTTCATGTGCTCCATATTCATCTGCTTCATATGCGCGCCGTGATCGTCTGTGTCGTCGCCCGCGATAGCGGCGGCGCCGAACAACGAGAGCCCGCATGCCGCAGCGAAGAAAAGTCTTCTCATTCTGGCCTCCCCCTTTATGTGACAACGGCGAGCGTAGCGCGCCAGGCGCCGCCGCGCGCGGGACGAATCGTCACGGCGGCGCGCCAGCGGGCAAAGTAATGATTTGGCCCTGGCGCAACTTTTTATGATTGAGCGCCGGATTGGCGGCGGCGATGTCGCGCCAGCGTTTTTCGTCGCCATAGAGCCGTTTGGCGATCGCGCGCAGCGTGTCGCCGCGTCGCACCGTATAGGTCTTCGGCACGGCGGCCGAGGCTGGAGCGCTTTGCGTCGCTTGAGGCGCGCCCTGAACCGCCGAGGCGACAGGGGCGGATGGCTGAGATGGCGCGGCCGGCTTTGCATCGACGACGACGAACTCCCCGCGCAACATGCCCATCCAGCAGCTCCAGGGAATGACGCCTGTCTTTTCCGGCGTGAATTCGATCGTCTGCCGTCCCGGCTTGACGTCGAATTCGAGGTTCAAGGATGGAACCAGGATACGATTATTGCAGGTCGTCACTTGCGTCGCATTGATCACCCATTTGACCGGCACGCCGCGCAGCAGCGTGAAGCGGCTGGGCGCAAAGCCGAGGCCATTGGCCTCCATCTCGATGGTTTGAGTCTTCGGCGTGGCAGAATCCTGCGGTGATTGGTCGAACTCAACGGGCGCCGGGTTTCGCCAGTCCGTCATCAGCGACGCGAGATCGGCGCCCGAGCCTGTGAGGATCAGTCCGCGATTGATCATCACCGCGCCAAGCGCGACGACGATCACGCCCGACGCGGTCAGCAGACGATGCGTCACCGCCCCCGAGAGCACTGTCGTCAGCGCGCCGAAGGCGAGCATCACTGGCAAGGTTCCAAGGCCGAAGACGAAGAGCGTCTTCGCGCCTTCAACGGGGCTGCCGGTCCCGGCCGCCATGACATACATCGCCTGCAACGGTCCGCAGGCGATCATCAGACCGTTGAGAAGACCGATCACGAACGGTCGATGGCGCGCGCCGCCGGCCTCGCGGTTCACCCAGTTCTGCAGCGGGCCAGGCAGTCCGAGCCGGAAGCGGCGCAGCGGCGCGAAGAGCCCCAGCATGTTGAGGCCGAAGATGAGCAGGAACGCGCCCGCCGCGACTCCGGCGACGCCGCGCAGCATTGGCGTAAAGGCGATGAAGGCGCCCAGCCAGCCGAATGCCGCGCCGATCGCCGTGTAGGACAGCGTCTTTCCGGCGCCATAGGAGAGGTGCGAGACGAAGGACGAGCGTCCCGCCCGCGCGTCGGCCGCCGCATAACTCACGACAAAAGCGCCGCACATGCCCACGCAGTGGAAGCCTGTCAGGAGCCCCAACAGAAACAGGAGGCCGAGACTCATATGCTGGGCGATGTCAGGTTCGCCCTCTGCGCTGATCCAGCGCGTATCGAACAGAATCAATCCGGCGAGTCCGGCAAGCGCGGCGACGATGATCGCCAATCTGATGAAAGGCGAACGCCGACGCTGCGCCTCTTCCGTTAGAACGACGCGATAGCCGTTCTGCTCGACGCTGTTGCGAATGGCGCTGAAATTGGTCGCATCAGCGTCATAGTCGACGACGACCGTCTCGGTGGGATAGCTGGCGGAGACGCTGCGCACGCCGGCGAGCTTTCTAACCGCAGCCTCGATGACATGTTCGCAGCCGTGGCAATGCATGCCGCGTGCGTGAAAAGTGATCGCCGTTTCATTCATCTAGGTTAACGCCTCGCCGCGCAGCGTCGGACCACGACCGACGCTCCGGCGTCGGCCGCGCTGCTCATTCCATCTTCGCGCCGTGGCCTGTGCGAGAGGAACAGAGTTATTTTCTGAGTTACTTGCCGAGTTACTTGCCGAGCGTATCCATGCCCAGAAGCTTATAAGCAGGGCAGAAGTTGACGAAGGCCGTGGTCAGCGGAATGAGCCCGACCAGTCCCCATAGCGACTGCGGACCGATGAAGACGAGGCTGAGCAAGAGGAGTCCGGCGACGATGCGGATGATCCGATCGGTCCTTCCGATATTGGCTACCATGACTAATCTCCCTTCTCTCGCGGCGATCGTAATGTCAGGCTATCGCCTCGCATGAGATCGCACAGCGACTAAGTCTCGCTTGAGGCGCGACTGCTATTTCTGCCTGTCGTCGTCGTCGAGCTCGAGCCACATGGCGTTGAGAATGGCGAAGGCGCAGGCAAGCCCAAGCCCCAATATCCAGGAAAAATACCACATGCCGCGTTTTCTCCCGCTCAATAGTAGTAATCGTCGCCGCGACGGATCGCCGCCTCGCTCACTGCGCCGCGCAGCACGTAGTAGACCCAACTGGTGTAGGCTAGGACGATCGGCAGAAAGACGATCACCGCGACGAGCATGAGCGAGAGCGTCACTTTGCTCGACGACGCGTCCCAGACCGTCAGGCTTTGGCTCGGATGCGTCGATGACGGCAGAAGGAAAGGGAACATGCTGAAGCCCGCCATCGCCGCGACGCCGGCAACCGACAGGCTGCTCGCGATAAGCGCTAGTCTTTTCACCGACAAGGCGAAGGCGAGCGCGGCGACAAGCGCGCCCGTGTAAGCCAGCGCGGGCGCAGCGATCATCCAGGGATAGGCGCGGTAATTGTCGAGCCAGGCGCCGGTCTCCCGCGTCACCGTCTTCGACAATGGATTGGATGGCCCTGCGTGGTCGATGACGCCGACGATCCGATAACCTTCGACGCCAAGCATCGTCCACAATCCAGCGGCCGAAATGAGCAGAACAAGCAGGATCGCGGCGAGCGCGCCATATCGGCGGGCGCGGACGGCGACATCGCCCTCGCTCTTGACGCTGAGCCAGCCGGCGCCCTGCATGGCAAGCATCGTCACGCTGACGAGTCCGCAGAGCAAAGCGAAGGGATTGAGGAGGCCGAGAAGGCCGCCCTCATAGGTCGCGCGCAGCGTCTGATCAAAATGAAAGGGAACGCCCTGCAGAAGATTGCCGAAGGCGACGCCGAAAATCAGCGCGGGGACAAATCCCGAAACGAAGAACAGCCAGTCCCAGGTCTCACGCCAGCCGCTCTCTTCCCTCTTGCCGCGAAATACGATGGCGACCGGCCGCAGGATGAAGCCGATGAGGACGAGCAGCATCGCCAGATAAAACCCTGAGAAGGACACCGCATAGAGCGGCGGCCAAGCGGCGAAAACGGCGCCGCCTCCGAGAATGAACCAGACCTGATTGCCCTCCCAGACGGGTCCGATCGTGTTCAGCGTCACGCGCCGCTGCGCATCGTTGCGGGCGATGAAGGGATGCAGCATGGCGACGCCAATGTCGAAGCCGTCCATGACGGCGAAGCCCGCGAGCAGGACGCCAAGCAGCGCCCACCAGATGAGACGAAGCGTCATATAGTCGAACATCGCTTTCGCCTTTCCTATTGGTTTTGTGCCGGCGCCGGCGCGGGAAACACGGGCGCGCCGGAGGGATGAGACTCATCCGACTGTGGGCCGATGCGGACATATTTGACGATCAGCGCGACATCGATGATAGCGAGCGCGCTGTAGAACAGCACGAAGGCCGCGAGGCTCGCCGCGACATTCGACGCGGGGATGTTGGAGACGCCGAGGAACGTCGGCATCGTGCCGTCGATGATCCACGGCTGCCGGCCATATTCGGCGACGATCCAGCCGAGTTCGGCGGCGACCCATGGCAAGGGCAAACTATACATGGTCATGCGCAGGAACCAGGGTTTCCCGAAGCGTCGTCGGCTCGAGAGGTAAAAGGCGACGGCGAAGAGCGCGATGAAATAGAAACCGAGCGCCACCATGATGCGGAACGACCAGAACAGCACCGGCACGTCGGGGATCGTCGACATCGCCGCCTCATGGATCTGCGCGTCGGTCGCATTCTCGATATCGGGCCTGATGCGCTTGACGAGCAGCGAATGGCCGACGTCGCGCATAGAGGCTTCGAGTTCCGGCGGAACGACGGCGTTGGGATGACCGCCTTCTTTCGCAAGCCACTGATAGCCGGCCATGCCGTTGCGGATGCGCGTCTCCGCGCGCTCGACCAGCGCTTTCACGCCTTCGACCGGCTTATCGAGCGAGCGCGTCGCAATCAGACCCAGGAGATAGGGTATGCGAATTTCGTCTTTCGTCGTTTCGCTCTTGAGATCGGGAAAGCCGAAGACCGTAAAGGACGCCGGCGGCGGCTCCGTCTCCCACATCGCCTCGATCGCGGCGATCTTCATCTTCTGGTTCTCGCCCGCCGTATAGCCGCTCTCATCGCCGAGCACGACGACCGAAAGCGCGGAGGCGAGGCCGAAGCTCGCCGCGACCGTCAGCGAGCGGCGAGCGATATCGACATGACGACGGTTCAATATGTAATAGGCGGCGATCGACATGACAAACATCGCGCCCGTCACATAGCCGGCGCTGACCGTGTGCACGAATTTCGATTGCGCCACCGGATTGAACAACACCTCGGAGAAGGACGTGAGCTCCATGCGCATCGTCTGCGGATTGAACGCGGCGCCGACCGGATTCTGCATCCAGGCGTTGGCGACAAGGATCCACAGCGCCGAAAAATTGGCGCCGAGCGCCACGAGCCAGGTGACGACGAGATGCTGCACCTTGCTCAAGCGATTCCAGCCGAAGAAGAACAGGCCGACGAAGGTCGCCTCAAGGAAGAAGGCCATCAGGCCTTCGATCGCGAGCGGCGCGCCAAAAATGTCGCCGACATAATGCGAGTAATAGGCCCAGTTGGTGCCAAACTGAAATTCCATCGTGACGCCGGTGGCGACGCCCATGGCGAAGTTGATGCCAAACAGCGTGCCCCAGAATTGCGTCGCCTCTTTCCAGACTTTTCGCCCGGTCATCACATAGACGCTCTCCATGATGGCGAGCAGCAGCGCGAGGCCCAGCGTCAGCGGCACAAAAAGGAAATGATACATCGCCGTCAGCGCAAATTGCAGGCGCGAGAGCGTGACGACGTCGAATTCGAACATTCTGAGCTCCTGATCGATGTCAGCGCGGCGCGGTGGCGGACAGCGCTTCCGCCATCTGCGCCGGCGTCACCTTGATGCGATGCGCGGGACCGAAGAACGCGATGTAAAGCGCAATGAGCGCCAGCAGCTTGAACCCAAGCGCGATGGCGATCTCGCGTCCTAATGGTCTTGTGCGCATCGACCCATCCCCTAGCGTTGCATGGCTGCGGCGCCGCCTTATGACAAGGCGCGGCGCAGCCGTTCGATGCCAAGCAGTTTCATGATGTACCGCTCATAGACAGGCTCGCTCTGTCCCTTGCGTACCTTGCGCAGGAAGTATTTCTCATAGGCGATCTTCGCGAGATGCACCCACCGCCCCTCGCTCGACCAATTGACGTTACGCGGCGGAATCTGCGGCTTTGCGACGAAGGCGACGCCCTTGTCGCCAAAATCCGCTAAGCAAACCGCATTCCACGTGCCTTCTTCCTTTGCTTCGCGCCCAGCGATCAGCGCGGCGATATTATGCGCCGTCGCCGTCACCATCGACTCGATCATGTAGCCGGTCTTCGGCGTGCCCGTCGGCACCGGAGTCGCCTCGACGGGGGGGATCGCAACGCAGACGCCGACGCCAAAGACATTTCGATATTTCGGATTGCGCTGATTCTTGTCGATGATGACGAAGCCGCGCGGATTGACCAGTCCCTCGACGCCCATCAGCGCGTCGACGCCTTTGAAGGCCGGCATCACCATGGCGAATTTGAACGGCACTTCGTGCTCTTTCTTGATCTGCCCCTGATCGTCAAGCTCGGCGCATTTGAGAAGTCCCGGTTCAATGGCGGTCGTCTTGGCGTTGACGATCCATTTGATGTCGCGATCGCGGAACGCCGACTCGAGCATCCCTTTCGTATCGCCGACGCCCCCCAAACCCAGATGGCCGACATAGGGCTCGGACGTGATGTACGTCATCGGCACCTTGTCGCGGATGCCGCGCCGACGCAAATCGGTGGAAAGGATCATGGCGTATTCATACGCCGGACCAAAACAGGAGACGCCGGGCGCGGCGCCGACGATGATGGGACCGGGATTTTTGCAGAACTCCTCATAGGCCTTCGACGCCGTCTCGGCATGCTGCAACGTGCAGACCGAATGCGTATGTCCGCCATGCGGTCCAAGGCCCGGCACTTCCTCGAAAGCGAGCTTGGGACCGGTCGCAATAACGAGATAATCGTAGGCGACGCTCTCGCCATTCTGCAGTTCGAGACGGTTTTCGTCAGGCAGAACGCGCTTCGCGCCGACCGGAATGAAATTGATCTTCTTCTTCTTGAAGACCGGCGCGAGCGGCACCTTGAGTTCTTCCGGCTTGCGCCATTGCACGGCGAGCCACGGGTTGGACGGCGTGAACTGGAAATTCTCGAGTTCCGAAACGACCGTGACCTGATGTTGTTTTTCAAGTCCCTCGCGGAGTTCGATCGCGGCGGCGACGCCGCCGATCCCCGCGCCCATGACGACGATATGAGCCATTTCAGTCCCCCTTTGCGCTTTGCGCGCATTAAGTTTTGCGCTGACGGTTGCGCTCATTGGCGACGACATGCGCGCTTATCGCGCGCATGTCCGCGACTTAGTCACGTTGAGCGTCGCAGAGCGAACGCAACGCCGCGAGATTGACGATCTCGGCGCCGCCGCGCGACAATTTCACCCAGCCAGAACGCTCGAACGTTTTCAGCGTACGGCCGACGACTTCACGCGCGGTGCCGAGATCCGCGGCCAGCGCCTGTTGCGTCGCCGCGATCTTGTCGCCGGCGCCGCGCAGCGCGAGAAGACGTTCGGCCAAGCGAACATTGATGCGCGTGCAGACAATCTCCTCGATACGCGACATCAGCGAGGCAAGACGCTTGCCGTAGCCGTCGAACACCAGCGCACGGAAACTTTCCGACGCGTTCATCAGCGCGTTGAACCGATCGGCGGGCACGACATAGGCGGTGACGTCGGTTTCGGCGACCCCCTCGGCGGCGTAGGCGTCGTCCGAGAGCAGCGAGGCTGTCGTCAGAATGCAGGTTTCGTTCGCGCCGACCCGGTAAAGCACGATTTCCCGCCCCGATTCGGTCACCCGCTGCACCCGCACCGAGCCCGAAACAATCAGCGGAAAGTGCGCGCAATAATCGCCGGGTCGAAACAGCACGGCGCCGCGCGGAATTTGCTTACGCATGGCGGAGTCCCGCAGAAGCGTCTTGGTCGCCGCGTCGAGGCTGCGCAAGGAGGGCGTTTCGTCGATCCAATCAGACGGCATCGTCTGCCCTTCGTCGCTCACGATCCAAAGTCTTCACTCAGGCGCGCTGCGAATAACGCACCCATGCTGATCGTCGATGACGTCTAGAAGGCGGCGCCCGATTTGGCGCCGTACCGCTTCAGCGCCATCGCTAATGGGCAGAGGCCCGTGAAGGCCGCCTGCAACAGGTTGACGCCGACGAAAGCGGTGAGCAAGAGCCACCACGGGCTGAACAACTGCGCCAAAAGCAGGCTCAGGAGGATCATGGTCCCGGCGAAGGCCATGATGATGCGATCAATGCTCATCGGGTGAGTTCCTTCGATTTGGCGCGCGCGCGCGGTTTGGCCGGCTTGCCGCACTGCTCGGCGCAGAACATTTCATAGAGCAGTCCGATGATCCGCGAGACGTTTCCATCGGACAAGGAATAGTAAATCGTCTGCGATTCGCGGCGGGTCTTGACGAGCTTGTCCTCGCGCAGCCGCGCAAGATGCTGCGAGAGCGACGATTGGCTGAGCCCGATCGCCTCCTGCAGCTTCGTCACGGAGAGCTCGCCCCCATGCAGTTGGCAGAGCACCATCAACCGATGGCGATTGGCGAGCGCCTTGAGAAAGCTCTCGGCCTCCGCAGCTTTCGGCGCGAGCGCAAGCAGATTTACATTCATGATATCTAAATTACGATTATCGAATATAATTGTCAAGCGCGCCAGAGGCTCCTCCGAAGAGCGCTTATGTCGCATTCAAGCCAACAAGAATCCAGTATATTACGCAATTCTAATTTAATGGAATCGTCCGAGAACGGACGAATTGCGAAGGGAGAGTGAAATGGCTGAATGTCTCGCGCCCACGCGCCGCTCCTTGATGTTGCTGTTGGGCGCGGCCGCCGCTGGGCTGAGCGCAACGAGCGCGCAAGCAAAGTCGAGCAAATCGGCGGCCGCCTACCGCGGCGCGCCGAACGGCCGGCAAAGTTGCGCCAACTGCTCCTGGTTCAACGCCCCATCGGGCTGCGGCGTCGTGAGCGGGCCCGTCAGCGCACGAGGCTGGTGCAATCTTTGGGGCTGACGCGGACCGCGGGAATTCGGCGGCCGCGCGCCGCCCTCTTTTCCCCGAACTTAAATTCGCTATTGCTAATTTAAGTTTTACGCATATAACTGGGCTGCATGAGACCAATGTGCCGCTACCATTTTGCGCCGACGGCGCTCCTCGCCGCGCTTGCCCTGTCCTCGGGCGTCAAGGCCGAAGAGGTCACGATCCGAGTCGCCCCGGTC
Organism: Methylocystis rosea; assembly: GCF_003855495.1. Lineage (NCBI taxonomy): Bacteria > Pseudomonadati > Pseudomonadota > Alphaproteobacteria > Hyphomicrobiales > Methylocystaceae > Methylocystis > Methylocystis rosea. Next base: position 2,936,742 of record NZ_CP034086.1, read on the forward strand.
GAGGACCTTAAAGCCGTGGTGGCGTCCGTCGAGCCTGCGCATCAATTGACGGCGCGGGCGCGCATCGGCGGCACCGTGAGCGCGCTCAAGATCAAAGAGGGCGATGACGTCGCCGGCGGCGCCGAAATCGCTTCAGTCGTCGATCAGAAGCTTTTTCTCCAGATGCAGGCGCTCGATCAGCGCATCCGCTCGCAGCAGGCGCAGCGCGAGAAGGCGCAGGGCGATTTCGATCGCGCGCAGGAACTGTTTCGGCGCGGCGTCTATACCAAGGCGCTGTTTGATCAGGCGAAGACGGCGCTCGACGTCGCCGACCGCAACCTCTCGGCGCTGCGCTCCGATCGCAGCGTGATCGAACAGCAGGCGGCGGAAGGCTCGGTGCGCGCGCCGGGACCAGGGCGCATCCTCACCATTCCGGTTTCCATCGGCCGCGTCGTCATGCCCGGCGAAACCATCGCGACGATGGCCGAAGACAAATATATCCTGCGTCTGCAATTGCCCGAGCGCCACGCGCGTTTCATGCGCGCCGGCGACAAGGTCGAAATTGGCGCGCGCGGCCTGCATGAAGAGGCGGGCGGCGGGCGCAAGCAGGGTCGGGTGCGCATCGTCTATCCCGAAATTCAGGGCGGCCGCGTCATCGCCGACGTCGACGTCGTAGGGCTGGGCGACTATTTCGTCGGCGAACGCGCGCGTGTTTACGTCACGACGGGCAAGCGCGACACGATCATCATACCGCGCAGCGCGGTCTACCGACGGGCCGGCGTGGATTTCGTCCGACTCGCCTCCGGCGAAGAGGTCGTCATTCAGCTTGGCGAAGCGCACGGCGACGGCGTCGAAATCCTGTCCGGGCTCCATGACGGCGACGTGGTGTCTACGCCATGAGCGCAGAGTTTCGCCCCGGCATTTCGGGAACGCTGACCCGCACCTTCATCAATTCGCCGCTGACGCCGCTGCTGCTGATCGCCTCGATTCTCGTCGGACTGATCGCGCTGCGCTCGCTGCCGCGCGAGGAGGAGCCGCAGATCTCCGTGCCGATGGTCGACATTATGGTGTCAGCCAACGGCTATAAGGCTGAGGACGCGATCGAACTCATCACGCGCCCGCTTGAGGACATCATCAAGGGCGTCAATGGCGTCGAGCATGTCTATTCGCAGACGCGCGACGACAATGTGGTCGTCACGGCGCGCTTTTATGTCGGCACGCCGCAGGACAACGCCGTGCTGCGCATTCACGACAAGATTCGCGCCAATATCGGCGAATTGCCGAAAGGGATTCCCGAGCCGCTGATCATCGGCCGCGGCATTGATGACGTGGCGATCGTCGTGCTGACGCTGTCGGCGAAGCCGGAACGCGCCGACCGATGGACCGACAATGGCCTCTATCAGGTCGCCGAGGAATTGCAGCACGACCTCACCAAGGTCAATGACGTCGGCCTGAGCTACATCGTCGGCGGCAGCCCCAATCAGATCCGCGTCGAACCCGATCCAGAGCGCCTGTCGCAATCTGGGGTGACGCTCAATCAGCTCATCGACAAGCTGACCAACGCCAACCGCTCCTTTCTCGTCGGCGCGTTTCGCGAGGCCAATCGCGCCGTGCCGGTCGTCGCCGGCCAGACCTTGCAGGGCGTTCCCGATGTCGGTCTGCTGCTGCTCACCACGAGAGACGGACGGCCGGTCTATGTAAAAGACGTCGCCGATGTGCGCGTCGGCGCCGCCGAGCCCGACCGGCTCAGCTGGACCATGACCCGCAACGCCGCCGGCGGTCTCGATAAGCGTCCCGCCGTCAGCATCGCCATCGCCAAGCGCAAGGGCGCCAACGCCGTGATCGTCGCCGACGAGGTCATGCATCGGCTGGAGGCCGTCAAGGGCCGCATCGTTCCCGACGATATTGAGATCGCGGTGACGCGCGACTATGGCGAGACGGCCACCGAAAAGGCCAACGAGCTGCTCTTCCATCTCGCGCTGGCGACCGTCTCGATCGTCGCGCTCATCGTGGTGATGGTCGGCTGGCGCGAGGGCGTCGTCGTCTTCGTCATCATCCCGACGACCATTCTGCTCACGCTCTTCGCCTCATGGCTGATGGGCTACACGATCAATCGCGTCAGTCTTTTCGCGCTCATCTTCTCGATCGGCATTCTGGTCGACGACGCCATCGTCGTCGTCGAAAACATCGTGCGCCACTGGCAAATGCGCGGCTCCCGGAGCCTGATCGACACGGCTGTGGAAGCCGTGGCGGAAGTCGGCAATCCGACCATCGTCGCGACGCTGACCATCGTCGCCGCGCTGCTGCCGATGATGTTCGTCTCGGGTCTGATGGGGCCCTATATGAGCCCTATTCCCGCGAACGCTTCGCTCGCGATGATCTTTTCCTTTTTTGTCGCCATGACCATCACACCCTGGCTTCTGCTCAAAGTCGCCGGCAAGCGTTTCGCGCAGGAGCGCGGCGACGGCGTCGATCATGCGCATGAACGCGGCCCCATGGGCAATTTCTATGTGCGCGTGGCGACGCCCTTGCTGCAGGGCCGAAAGCGCTCGCAATGGTTTCTTGCGGCCGTCGGCCTCGCGACGCTTCTCTCCATGGCGCTCTTCGCAACGAAGACCGTGCGCGTAAAGCTGCTGCCGTTCGACAACAAGTCGGAGATTGCGGTCGTGGTCGATCTGCCGCGTGGCGCTTCGCTCGAAGAAACCGATCGGGTGCTGACGGCGGCGGCCGAGCGGCTGAAAGACATTCCGGAGCTGACCTCGGTTCAATCCTATGCGGGCGCCGCCGCGCCGTTCAACTTCAACGGTCTCGTGCGGCATTATTATATGCGCAAGGCGCCGGAGATGGGCGATCTGGCGATCAATCTGCAGCCGAAATCCGAGCGCCGCCGCGCGAGCCATGCGATCGCGCTCGACATTCGCAAGCGGCTCGAAGCCCTGCCCGCGCCGGAGCATACCGCGATCAAGGTCGTCGAAGTGCCGCCGGGTCCGCCCGTGCTGTCGACGCTGCTCGCCGAAGTCTATGGTTCGGACGCGCAGTCGCGGCGCGATCTCGCGGCGAAAGTGCGCAAGGCTTTTGACGCGGTCGATTTCGTCGTCGATACGGACGACAGCTTCGGCCAGCGCGCCGAGCGCCTGCGCTTCGAGATCGACCAGGAGGCGCTCGAATATCACGGCGTCGAAGAGCGCGCCGTCTACGACACGATCGGCGCTCTGGTCGGCGGCGTGAAAATCGGCTTTTCGCAAAAGGGCGGCGGCGCCAAGCCCATCGATATTTCCGTGGCGTTGCCGCGCGGAGCCATGACGCCCAGCGAGCGCATCCTGTCGACGCCGCTCCCTGCCGGCGGCACGGCGCGTCAGGGCGCCAATGTCGAGCTCGGCGACGTCGTCAAGGCGACGCGCGAACTCGGCTCCTACCCGATTTTCCGCCATAACGGCCGCTTCGCCGAAATGGTCAGCGCCGAGGTCGCCGGACGTTTCGAAGCGCCGATCTATGGGATGCTCGCGGTCGAAGACGCGATCGACAAGATCGATTGGGGAGCCTCGGGCCCGCCGACGATCAAATATCACGGCCAGCCGCTCGATGATTCCAAACCCACGCTGCTCTGGGACGGCGAGTGGGAGGTGACCTATGTCACCTTCCGCGACATGGGCGCCGCCTTCATGGTGGCGCTGCTCGGCATCTATCTTCTCGTCGTCGCGCAGTTCGGCTCGTTCAAACTGCCGCTGGTCATCCTCGCGCCGGTGCCGTTGACGCTCGTCGGCATCGTCATCGGCCATATCCTGTTCAACGCCGCCTTCACCGCAACATCAATGATCGGCTTCATCGCGCTCGCCGGGATCGTCGTGCGCAATTCGATCCTGCTCGTCGATTTCATCCGGCATTTGCGCGCCGGCGGCATGAGCTTGCGCGCGGCGCTGATCGAGGCGGGCGCCGTCCGCTTCAAGCCGATCTTTCTCACCGCCGCCGCGGCGATCATCGGCGCGGCCTTTATCCTTACCGATCCGATCTTTCAGGGCCTCGCCATTTCGCTGGTCTTTGGCCTCGCCTCGTCGACGGCGCTGACCTTGCTTGTCATCCCCGCGATCTATGTCGTCCTGCGCGACGACGAAATCCCAAGGAGTGCGTCATGATCGAAGACTGGGCGGCGCTCGCCAAGAAGCTCTCGGCCGACATCAGAGAATTGCGGGTCGGCTCGCCTGAGGTGATGAAGGCCTTTTCGGCGATGGCGATATCGGCGGGCGCGCAAGGCGCGCTCGACCCCAAGACAAAGGAACTGATCGCGCTTGCGGTCAGCGTTGCGGTGCGCTGCGACGATTGCATCGCTTTCCACGCCAAAGCCGCGTCACAGCGCGGCGCGACGCGCGAGGAGGTGATGGAGACGCTCGCCATGAGCATCTACATGGGCGCCGGACCGTCGGTGATGTATGCGAGCCACGCGCTCGCGGCGTTCACCCAGTTCGACGCCGAAAAGCAGGCCTGAGACGAAAGGAACGAACAATGGCTCTGGGCTCTCTCTTATCGAAACTCGCGGGCGGCGGCGCGGCGCCGACGATCGAGCATGATGATTTCTGCCGCGTCGTCGCGGATAAATCCTGCGCCATCGTCGATGTGCGCGAGCCGCATGAATATGGCGCCGGGCATGTGCCGGGGGCCAAGAACATGCCGCTCTCGAGCTTCGATCCGACAAAGCTTCCGAAGGGCGACGTCGTCCTCATTTGCCAGGCGGGCGGACGTTCGGCCAAGGCGCTGGCCCAGGCGCAGGGCGCCGGACGAAAGGATCTTCGCCACTATGCGCCCGGCACCGGCGGCTGGCGCGCGAGCGGCGGCGCGGTGGAATAGAAAACCACTCAGGTAGACATCGCGATCTGTCGTCCCCGACGCGCATAGCGCGATCGGGGATCCAGATATCACGTCGTCGCGATCGCTTCGCCGAGCGAAGCGTTGCGAGCTACGCCAATGCGGGTTACGCCGCCTTGCCGAGTTTGGTCGCTTCCGAGACCTCGTTGATCTTGCCGGTCTTCACATCATAGATGTAGCCGTAGATCGGGATGTTTTTCGGCACCAGCGGATGCGAACGGATGCGCGCGACGTCCTGCGCGACGCTTTCCTCCTGATTCTCGATCGTGTGCCACTTGATGAAGTGGCCGGCCGCGCAGCCGCCGCCATGTTGCGGGTTCGACCAGTTCTCGCCGTCGAAACTCGCCGTCGCCAGGCTGTCGTCCAGCAAGTCGCTCATGATCTCGTCGCAAAAGAGCTCCATGCCGCAATTGGTGTGGTGAATGACAAACCACTCCTTGGTGCCGAGCAGCTTATGAGAAATGACGAGCGAACGAATCGCGTCATCTGATGCGCGGCCGCCGGCGTTGCGGATCACATGCGCGTCGCCTTCCGACAGGCCCGCGTATTTCGCGGGATCGAGACGCGCATCCATGCAGGTCAGGATCGCGAAACCCCGCGCCGGCGGCAGCGCCAATTCGCTCTTGCTTCCGAAATTGGCGGCGTAAGCATTGTTCGCGGTCACGACCTCGTTGACGATCTGGCTTGCCATGTCTCTCTCCCGTGTTGCCGTGTTGCTTTTGCAAAAGCTTTTTTGACCTTCCTCAACATTGAAGCGCTTCAGCTTCCTTTTCAAGCAGACAAGACGCTCGATCTTCGTGACATAGTCGCTTGACGATCAGCGATATATATTTCGGGAGCGTCGGCGCTGATACTGTATAACGTTCGCGCAGACGCGCAGGTCTAAGGGAGATGTTGTAGCGAATGTCCGATTCCGCAGAGTTTTTTCCTGGTTTCGCTTCGCATTGGATCGATGCGCCGGCTGGAAAGATATTCGCCCGCGTCCACGGCGAGGGCCGGCCTCTGGTTCTGTTGCATGGGTTCGGCGAGACGCATGTCGCGTGGCGTAATATTGCGCCGGCGCTCTCAAAACGCTTCACGGTCGTTGCGATGGATCTGCGCGGCTATGGCTGGTCGGCGGTTCCGGCGAGCGAGAAGGGCGAGAACTATAGCAAACGGGAAATGGCCGCCGATGTCGTGGCGGTCATGGAGTCGCTCGGCCATGTGCGCTTCGCGCTTATCGGTCACGACAGGGGCGCGCGCGTCGGCCAGCGGCTTGCGCTCGATCAGCCCGGTCGGCTCGATAAGATTGCGCTCATCAATATCGCGCCGATCAACGATGAGTTTGGCGACGCGGATTTGCAGCGAGTCGGACGCGCGCGCTTCCTGGCGGCTGACGCGCCCAAGCCGGAAGAGCTGCTCAGCCTCGATCCGATCGGCTTTCTCGACGATGCGCTGATGAATGCAACCAAGGCGAAGTCGCTGGAGCCGTTCGGCGCGGAGGCGCTCGCGGCCTATCGCCAAGCCTTCAACGATCCGGCGCGCATTCACGCCTTCTGCGAGGACTTCCGCGCCGGCGCGACCATCGATCGCGAGCGCCTTGCAGAGGACAAGGCGGAGGGCAAGAAGCTCGTCATGCCGACGCTCATCGTCGCCGGCGCGGCGACCTTTCCCGCGAACGGCCCCTCGCTCGTCGCCGCCTGGGGCGAATGGGGCGATGATGTCGCCGAGGCGCGCGTCGACTCCGGCCTTTATCCAATGGAGGAGGCGCCGGCGGAGACGCTTGCCGCCCTGGAGAAATTCCTGTGAGCCTCTATCGCGGCAAGACCGTCGCGCTCGCCCTTGGCGGCGGCGGCGCGCGCGGGCTTGCGCATATCTGCGTGCTCGAGGCGCTCGACGAACTGGGCGTGCGTCCGGTGGCCATCGCCGGCGCCTCAATCGGCGCCATCGTCGGCGCCGCTTATGCTGCGGGCTTCTCGGGCGCGGAGCTGCGCGCCCACACTCAGGCCATTCTCAAGAACCGCATCGGACTCGCGCGCCGGCTGCTTCATGCGCGGGCGCGGGGGCGAAAGCGGCTTCTTTCCCGCGTCGCGCATCCGCTGCTATTCGACGGCGAGCGCTTTCTTCACGCCTTCTGGCCCGAAGGCATGCCGGAACGCTTCGAAGATCTAAGCATTCCGCTGCAGGTCGTCGCGACTGATTTTCGCCGCCGCATCGAAGCGGTTTTCGCCACGGGACCATTGCGTCCCGCCGTGGCTGGGTCGATGGCTATTCCAGGCATCGTGCGCGCCGCCACGAGCGATCACGGCTATTTCGTCGATGGCGGATTGGTCAATCCCCTTCCTTATGACCATCTCTGGGGTCTTGCCGACATCGTCATCGCCGTCGACGTCTCCGGCAATTTCGGCGTCGAGACCGGCAAGGGGCCGCCGTCCGCCTTCGAGACGATGATCGTCGCGAGCCAGATCATGATGAACGCGATCAGCTCGCGCATGATCGCCGAGCGGCCGCCCGACGTGCTCATCCGACCGGAAGTGCATCAATATCTCGCGCTGGACCTCTTTAAGGCCTCGCGCATTTTCGCCGCCGGCGACGCCTGCCGCGACACGCTGCGCCAGGGACTGGCGCAGGCGGCGCTGCGGTTAGAGGCTCACCGCCGCGCCTGAAAGAAGTCGCGAAGGAGCAGCGCCGCCTCGCTTTCGCGAATGCCGCCATAGACTTCAGGACGATGATGGCAGGTCGGCTGCGCGAAAAATCGCGGCCCGTGCTCCACGGCGCCCCCCTTCGGATCGCTTGCCGCATAATAGAGCCGCCGAATGCGCGCGAAGGAAATGGCAGCCGCGCACATGGCGCAGGGCTCGAGCGTCACATAGAGATCGCAGTCGACAAGGCGCTCCGAGCCGAGCGCGGCGCAGGCTTGCCGAATGACGAGCATCTCGGCGTGCGCCGTCGGATCACGATCGCGCAGCGTGCGGTTGCCGGCGGCAGCGATGATTTCGCCATTGCGCGCAAGCGCCGCGCCGACCGGGACTTCGCCTGCCGCCGCCGCCGCGCGCGCCTGCTCGAAAGCGGCGCTGAAAGGGTCATTGCCATTCATTTGCGTCTCTTCAGCGATCGCGCTTCAAAGCGCGCTTGCCGCCTGCTATCAGAACCCATGACCGAAAAGAACCGAAATACCCGCGCCGGCTCCCCCGGCGGCGATCGGCCCTTGCGCCGGCCCGCCAAGAAGACCGCCGCGCCGCACGCCGCCGCACGCCAAGACGCAAGGCCAACGAAGCCCGGCTTCGACAAACTGCGCTCGGACAAACCTCGCTTCGACAAACCTCGCTTGGACAAGCCCGCCGCGCGCGACGCCGACAGCGCGCGCGGCAAGCGCCCCGGTAAGCCGCCTGCCAAGCCCCCCGCAAAGTCGCCCGCCAAGCAGCGCGTCGGCGCGCCGGCGCCGGCGCCCCGCGAAGGCGCCTTTGAAGGCGATCGCATCGCCAAGGTTATGGCGCGCGCCGGGGTCTGTTCGCGCCGTGACGCGGAGCGTTGGATCACGGAAGGCCGCGTCGCCGTCAACGGCCGCGTGCAAACGAGTCCCGCCTTCAATGTGAGCGACAGCGACAAGATCACGGTCGACGGGGCGCCAATGCAGGCGCGCGAGCGCACGCGACTCTTTCTGTTCCACAAGCCCTCCGGCTATGTCACCACCGCGCGCGACGAAGAAGGCCGCGCCACGGTGTTCTCTTATCTTGAGGAACGCCATCCGGACTTGCCGCGGCTCGTCAGCGTCGGCCGGCTCGACATCAATACCGAAGGGCTGCTGCTGCTCACCAATGACGGCGGCCTCGCGCGCACGCTCGAACTGCCCGCGACGGGTTGGACGCGGCGCTATCGCGTGCGGGCGCATGGCGCGATCAATCAGGCGCAGCTCGATTCGTTGGGCGACGGCGTGACGATCGACGGCATCCACTATGCGCCGATCGAGGCGCGGCTCGAACGCGAGCAAGGCGCGAACGTCTGGATCGCGATGAACCTCACGGAAGGCAAGAACCGCGAGATCAAGCGCGTCATGGCGCATCTCGGGCTCGACGTAACGCGGCTCATTCGCATCTCATACGGGCCCTTCCAGCTTGGCGATCTCGCGGAAGGCGCTGTCGAAGAAGTGCGATTGAAAATGCTGCGCGAGCAATTGGGCAAATCGCTCGCCGAACTCGCCGGCGTCGATTTCGCCGCGCCGCTGCGCGAGAAGGAGCCGGCGGAGCAGCAGGAGATTCGTCAGCGCGCCGAGAAGGGTCCGCGCAAACATGTCTCCACGTTGCGCAAAGAGCAGGACGAGCGACGCGACGCCGGACCGCGGGCGCGCGTGACGCGCGGCGCGGTCGCCGACCGCAAGGGCCGCGCCGTCGCCGTCGAGCGTGTGACTCCGACGAGGACTCCGACGAGGCGGCGCGACGAGACGGCGGCGCCGCCGTCGCGCAACGCCCGGCGTTTCGAGGCGATGCGCGCCGATGGCGCGCCGCACCAGCCGAAGGCGCGATCGGAACGCCCATCGCGCGATAGCAAGCCGCGCGGCGAGCGTTTCCCGCGCGAGGACGGACGCCGTCGCGACGAGCGGGCCGCGCCCGAGCAGCGCCGTGCGCCGCGCTTCGACGAACAGCGCGGGGCGCGTCCCCCGACGCGAGCGCCGCGCGAGCGGAGCGACGAGGGGCGCGACGAACGCACGCGCAACACGCAGAGATTCGAGAAGCGGCCAGACGACCGCGCGAGCGGTCAGAGAAATTATCGCACGGCCAATCGCGATGACACGCGGTTCGACAAGCGTCCGCCGCGTCGCGACGGCGACGAGGCCCGACGCGATACGCGCGGCGCCAGCGCGACGCGCCAGGAGCGGCCGCGGACATTCGACAAACGCCCGGCGCGCAGCGGCGAGCGCGACTTTTCGGCTGGCGACCGCGCGCCTCGCGAGCGCAAATTCGATCAGCCCCGCTCGGGCGGAGACGCGCGGCCCTCGCGCAGCGGCGGACCGTCTCGAGGCCCGCACAAAGGTCCCCGCAGCGGACCGGGCAAAGGTCCCGCGGGCGGTCGAGGCGCGCCGCGCAAAGGACCGCCCAAAGGACCCTTCAAGGGACCGCGCAAAGGGCCGCCGAAGGGACCACGCAAGCCGCGCGGCGCATAGACCATGCGCATCGTCGGCGGCGCCCTGCGGGGTCGGGCGCTTTCGGGACCACGTTCGCAGGCCATTCGACCAACGTCCGAACGGCTGCGCGAATCCGTTTTTGACATTCTCGCGCATCGCTTCGGCGATCCGGTTGCGGGCGCGAATGTCGTCGATCTCTTCGCCGGCGCCGGCGCGCTCGGACTCGAGGCCGTGTCCCGCGGCGCGGCGCGGGCGCTTTTCGTCGACGACGGCGCGGAGGCGCGCGCGCTGCTGCGCGCCAATATCGAAGCGCTGGGACTTGGCGGCGTCACGCGCATCTTTCGCCGGGACGCCACCAAGCTCGGCGCCGCGCCGGCGGGCGAAACATTTTCGCTCGCCTTCCTTGATCCGCCCTATGGAAAGGATCTCGCGACACAAGCGCTTTTCGCGCTTGTCGATGGCGACTGGCTTGCGCCGGACGCCATCGTCGTCGTCGAAGAAAGCGCCAAGGCGCAAATCAACCTGCCGCCGAATTTGCTGCGCGAAGACGAACGCCGCTATGGCGACACGCAATTCGTCTTCGCGCGCTATATCCGTTAGCGTTCAAAGGAGGCGTCACACTCTCAGTTGGAATTGGCCTGATCCGTCGCTTGGACCTTGTCATTCCCGGCAGGCCGAAGGCCTGACCGGGAATCCAGAGCCAATCCAAGAACGCTGGTCGTGCGCTGGATTCCCGATCATGCGCGTCGCGCGTCGGGAATGACAGCCGTTCCGTTCAAACGGATTTTGTATCACTCAAAGGCGACTTGGACTTTCGTCACCGCGCGATCGAAAAGGCCGGTCGGCAGATAGCACAAAGGATTTGTGGCGAGCGGCGCTTCTTTGCAGTGCTCGTGATCGTTAGTCCACGCATAGCCTGACTGCGCCATGCAACCCAAAATATATTTGCGGATCAGGTGATCTGGATCCAAGCGGCGATTTTCAGGATATGCGGACTCGCCGTCCAATTCGCAGGCCGACGTTTTAATCTGCTGCGCTTTGAAAAAGGACGAACTGGAGCCGATCAATCCTGCTTCAGCGCCAACGACCATGATCATTCCTCCGACGAAGGCCATGACAGCCGTCACCTTGCTGACCTTAAACTGTCCGTCGATCAATGAGAGCACGCTGCCTGTCGCCAAAGCGACGCCGACGAAAATCAACACGAGAATCATGACCCGTTCTCCGATGTCAGAGTAGTTTGGCGCCGCCGTCGAATGAGAGACGGGCATGCGCAGCGAAGGCCGCAGGCGGCGCCGGCGTACAGCCCCGATCCTTGCGACTTCGTTCGACACGTCTTGGCATCGGACGAACGCAACGGGGCTCGATGGATTTGAGTGTGTGCGCCAAACGCGCCGCGGTCTGCGACTTAGTCACGAGCTGGAGTCTTGGCTTCAAACCGCAAAAACGCTTTCAGAGTTTTTTCTTCAATTCGTAGAGCGCGGCGAGCGCTTCGCGCGGCGTCATCTGGTCCGGATCAATCTCGTGCAGCGCGTCGCGCAACGAATCCTTCGGCGCCGACGGCTCAGCGAGGCGTGCGAAGAGCGGCAGATCGTCGATCAAGGTCTCGACCGGCGCGCGTCGGTCGGCCGCTTCCAACTCTGCGAGGATCGCATGCGCACGCGCGACGACGCTCGCCGGCAGTCCCGCGAGCTGCGCGACATGCACGCCATAGGAGCGGTCGGCCGCGCCTTTGATCACCTCATGCAGAAACACCACATCGCCGGCGTGATCGGTCACCTTCATCGTCAGATTGACGAGGCGCGGCAGCCGCTTCGCAAGCTGCGTCAATTCGTGGAAATGCGTGGCGAAGATCGCGCGCGAGCGATTCACTTCGTGCAGATGTTCGATCGTCGCCCAGGCGATCGAAAGTCCGTCGAATGTCGCCGTGCCACGACCGATTTCATCGAGAATGACGAGCGAACGCGGGCTCGCGCAGTTCAAGATCGCCGCGGTTTCGACCATCTCGACCATGAAGGTCGAGCGACCACGGGCGAGATCGTCAGAGGCGCCGACACGCGAGAACAGCCTGTCGATGACGCCAATGCGGGCGGACTGCGCAGGAACGTAGGAGCCCGTCTGCGCCAGGAGCGCGATGAGCGCGTTCTGACGCAGATAGGTAGACTTGCCGGCCATGTTCGGCCCGGTGACGACGGCGATTCGGCCGCCCTCCGTTCCGCAAAGATCACAATCGTTGGCGGCGAAAGCCTTGCCTTGCGACTGTAGCGAAGCTTCGACGACAGGATGGCGCCCGCTGACAATCTCGAAATCGAGCGAGGCGTCGATCATTGGCCGCGTCCAGCTGCGCTTCTCTGCGACTTCGGCGAGCGCGCCGTAAAGATCGAGCCGCGCGAACGCCTCGGCGAGACGCCGCAAGTCCTCGGCGCGCGCGCAAACGTCTGCAACCAGCGCGTCGAAGATCGCGAGTTCCCGCGCCAGGGCGCGATCGGCCGCCGAAGCGATCTTCGCTTCGAGCTCGACGAGTTCGCGCGTCGAGAAACGCATCGCGTCGGCCATGGTCTGGCGATGCGTGAAGGTCGCGTCGAACGGCGGCCGCAGCAGCTTTTCGCCGTTCGCCAGCGAGACTTCGAGAAAAAACCCCAGAAAATTATTGTGCTTGATCCTGAGCTTCGTCTCAGTGAACTCGGCGTAGCGTCCTTGCAGCTCGGCGATCACCTTGCGGCTTGCGTCGCGTAGGCGTCTCGCTTCGTCCAACTCGGAGTCGCGCCCCTCGCGAACAAAATCGCCGTTACGCTTGTCGAGCGGCAGGCTGTCTTTCAAGGCTGCGGCGATTTCGCCGGCCAGCACGAGGTCCGCTCGAGAAAGCGATTGAGCCTCCGCCGCGATGTCCGATGGAGGATCGAGCTGCGCGAAAAGACCCGCGACGTCGCGCGCTGCGTCCAGCGCGACGCCGACGCTTGCGAGATCGCGCGGGCCGCCGCGCTCCAACGAAAGACGCGACAAGGCGCGAGAAAGATCCGGCGCGCGCGCGAGCTTCGCGCGAAGCGCGGCGCGCAGATCTGGCTTTTCGAAAAAGAAGGCGACGGCGTCGAGACGCGCTGCGATCAATCGCGCGTCCGTCAAGGGCGCCGCGATCCGCTCGGCCAAGAGCCTCGCGCCGCCAGGCGTGACGGTGAGGTCGACGACCGAAAGCAGCGAGCCCTCGCGCGCGCCGGACAGCGTGCGCGTCAGTTCGAGATTGGCGCGCGTCGCCGCGTCGATTTCAAGCGTTGTCAGCGCGCGCAGACTTGTCGGACGCGACAGCGCCGGGCGCTGTCCCTTTTGCGTGCGCTCGACATAGAGGATCGCCGTCGCGGCGGCGGCGAGTTCGCAGTCGCTGAAGGCGCCAAAACCGTGGAGCGTCGCCACAGCGTAGAACGCCATGAGGCGTCTTGCCGCGTCAGCGCCGTCGCCGATGTCGCGACCGATCGGCGCGATGGGCGCGCCGGCGCCCTCGAAGAGCGCCGCTAGCGAGGGGTCTCTGCACAGCGCGTCGACGGCGATGATTTCGCGCGGCTCCAGGCGCGCGATCTCGGCGCCGAGCGCATTCTCTTCGCGCTCACAGACCGTAAACGCGCCCGTCGAAATATCGACGCTCGCCAAACCGTATCGCCAGCGGCCGTCCTCCCCGCGCAAGCGGGCGATCGCCAAAAAGGCGTTGTGCCTGGCGGGATCGAGCAGCGCGTCTTCGGTGATCGTGCCGGGCGTGACCAGCCGCACGACGTCGCGCCGCACCACCGATTTCGCCCCGCGTTTTTTGGCTTCGGCCGGGTCTTCGATCTGCTCGCAGACGGCGACGCGATGTCCGAGCGCAATGAGTTTTTGCAGATAGTCGTTGGCGCGCTCGACCGGCACGCCGCACATCGGAATGTCTTCGCCTAGATGCTTGCCGCGCTTCGTCAGCATGATGCCGAGCGCCCGCGACGCCGTCTGCGCATCTTCAAAAAACAGCTCGTAGAAATCGCCCATGCGATAGAAGAGCAGGCAATCGGCGTTCGCCGCCTTGATCTCGATATATTGCGCGATCATCGGGGTCACGCGCGTCGGCGCCTGGTTGAGATTTTGAGCAGGTACGGGCGCTGCGTGTTTCATGGCAGCCAGTGTAACGGCCTCGCCGCGCAAGCGCCACGCGGGGCATCCGCTTGCATGTGGACGACGCGTCCGCCCGGGCTTAGATTGGCGTGTCGATTTGCCTGGCTTTTATTGGAGACATCGATGATTTTCCTTATCAATCGTATTCTCGCGTTTGCTTTGACCGCCGCTTGGCTTTCTTCGGCCGCGTTCGCCATTGAGCGTGTCGCGCCGGAATCGCCAACCCCTTGGCAGGTCGACAAGCACCGCTTTGCGGCGAAAAAGGCGAATGAAGCGTTCAGCGGCTTTGCCTGCGGAACGAGCGGCATGTGTGTGCTCGCCGTCGATGAGGGCCGACAGGGCGCCTTCATGCGCATCAACGGCCAGCGGCTCGTATATGTGGGCGAGCCCTTCGAATTCAGCGGCGTGGAGAAGGAGCTCGACGCGGAAGCTGCGGCCGTCGACGGCGGCTATTTTTACGTGGCCGGATCACACGCCGCAAAGCGCGAAACATGCTGCGACAATTCTGACAGCCGACGAGTCTACCGGCTCACGGCCGACGAGAGCGGCCATATCGGAACGATGACGCACAGCGAGCGCTTATGGGACGCGATGCGCAGCCTTCCCGAACTTGCGCCCTATGCCGTTCCCGGCGACTGCCGCTGCGACAGGGCTCCGGGTCGCAACCGCATCGACATCGAGGGCATGGGGGCGGCGAATGGGCGGCTGTTTTTCGCCTTGCGCGCGCCCAATGTGGAAGGAAACGGTTACGTCGTCAGCGTCGATGCAAAGGCTCTTTTTGAGGGAGGCGATCTTAAGCCCTCTCTTGCAACGGTTCGGTTGGGCGCCAATAAGGGCTTTCGAGATCTCGCCATCGCGGACGGCGTGGCGCTCGCTCTTGTTGGACCGAGCGACGCTCTATCGCCAGCCGACTATTCGATCGTCGAATTGCGCGGACTGACGACCGGCGTAGCTGTGCAGCCTAAAGAACTCGCAACGATCGACCTGCAGAATGCTCCGCTAGGGAAGAAAGGCAGCCTCATCAAGCCGGAGGCCATCGCCGTGCTTGAGCTGGACCCAAAACGCTATCGCTTGCTCGTGCTCTCGGACGGAGGCGACGACGGCGCGCCGCTGGTCTTCAACATTCCCCGCAAGCCATAAGAAAAGCCCCGGAAGAGCGTTCTTCCGGGGCTTTATCGCATCTCGTGTTAGCGCCAGAACGCCAGAAGGATGATGATGGGTATTGGAATCCCGAGCATCCACAGCAAGACAGACCGGAACATTTCATACCTCCATTTAGAAGCGAGAGAACGCCGCGACGCCGACGTTTTCATCGCGATGGCGCCCGCCGAGCGTTGCGCCATACCAAGCCGCCACCGCGCCGATGAGCATGGTCGCCGCGGAAAGGAAGGCGAGCAGGATGCCAGTCTTGCGCGCCGTCTCGGCCGTCTCCTTCGCCTTCGCCTGATCTTCACGCAGGCGTTCGGCGCTCAGATCCACGCGCCGTTCGGCTTCCTGCGGGGCGAGGCCGGAGCGCGACGCGAGAACATTGACAAGATAGGCGTGATCTTCTCCGGAGATTTCGCCTGTCGCCAAGCCGCGCTCGACGATGCGCTTCACGATCGCGCGCGGATATTCTGCCGGCATCGTCACGCCCCGTGCGTTCACGTCGCCATCGCCGCGCAACAGAAAATCGACCCGCTCCTCGACCGGAGTCACCGTGGGCGCAAGCGCTGACGTCTCGGTTCTGGCGCCTTCCGAAGACGCCGCCGCGGAAACGCCCGTCTTTGCGAGCTGGAAGATAGAAGCGCCTGCGATCAGCGCGAACACCACGATCGCCGCGGCCCAGAGCACGAGGCCGTGGACCCCGTCGCGGACTTCCACCTCTTCTTGCGAAACATCTCCGGAGCGCCGGCGCAGCCTTCCCGTGACATAGCCGCCGACCGCAAAGCTCGAAACGGTGATCCAAAGCACCCAGAGCGTCAACGCGATCAGATGAACAACCAACGACGCGCCGCCATAAGGCGATGTCATCGACAGGCCGATCGCCGAACCGAAGGCCCCCATGATGAAGGAAATTGCGCCGGCGATCGTTGCGCCGGCGATGATGGCGGCCCAATCGGTATTGGTCGACCGGCCGGACATGTCTTGGGCTGCCGCCGCCGCGGCGGCGGCGCCGCGCGACGGCCCGACGCCGAGTCCCGTTTGCACGAAATCAGTCATTCTGCCATCTCCTCAGCGCAGGCCAAGAAATGATAAAATCGCCAGAACGACGACGATCAGTCCGACGAGATAAATGATGCCACTCATTGAAACCTCCGCTTCGACCGCTGTGCTGCCCGGAATCACGACCTAAGCCGCAGCGTGGACAGCCGCGCATGCCCTAAAACTCTGGCGCGGCGTCATTGTTCCGTGACGCTTGGTTTCGTGACGCTTGGCGCGGCCGCCTTGGGCATAGCGCTTGTGGACGCAGCCACGCTCCGGGTATGGTCGCTCGTGTTGCGTCGCAACAAGCAAAGGGGCGGAGATGGCCGACGACATGGCGGAAAATCGGGCGGAAGGAGAGCAGCGCGCGACGATATCGGACAAGGAGGCGCTGCTGTTTCATTCGCGCGGCCGGCCCGGCAAGCTCGCCGTCATCGCCTCGAAGCCGATGGCGACTCAGCGCGACCTGTCGCTCGCCTATTCGCCGGGCGTCGCCGCGCCGGTGCTCGCCATCGCCAAGGATCCTTCAGCGGCGTTCGATTACACGACCCGCGGCAACATGGTCGCCGTGATCACCAACGGCACGGCGATCCTCGGGCTTGGCGATCTCGGCGCGCTTGCGGCGAAGCCGGTGATGGAAGGCAAGGCCGCGCTGTTCAAGCGGTTCGCGGACATCGATTCCATCGATCTCGAGATCGATACGAAGGACGTGGATGCATTCGTCAACGCCGTGCGTTATCTCGGCCCCTCGTTCGGCGGCATCAATCTCGAAGACATCAAGGCGCCGGAGTGTTTCGTCATCGAGGAGCGGCTACGCGATCTCATGGACATTCCGGTCTTCCATGACGATCAGCACGGCACAGCGATCATCTCCGCCGCCGGCATGCTCAACGCGCTGCTGCTGACGGGCCGCGACATCCGTGAAGCGAAACTCGTCTGCAACGGCGCCGGCGCCGCCGGCATCGCCTGTCTCGATCTCGCCAAAGCGATGGGTTTCGATCCGCGCAACGTCATCCTGTGCGACACCAAGGGCGTCGTCTATCGCGGTCGCCAGGAGGGGATGAACCAGTGGAAGAGCGCGCACGCCGTCGACACCACGGCGCGAACGCTCGCTGAGGCGCTGGAAGGCGCCGACATCTTCTACGGCCTTTCCGTCAAGGGGGCCCTGACGCCCGCCATGCTTCGCAGCATGGCGGACAATCCGATCGTCTTCGCCATGGCCAATCCCGACCCGGAGATCACGCCGGAAGAAGCGCGCGCCACGCGCGCCGACGTGATCATCGCCACAGGCCGGTCCGACTATCCCAACCAGATCAATAACGTCCTGGGCTTTCCGTATATTTTCCGGGGCGCGCTCGACGTGCGCGCCAAGACGATCAACATGGAAATGAAGATCGCTGCGACGAAGGCGCTCGCCGATCTCGCGCGCGAGGACGTGCCGGACGAGGTCGCCAACGCTTACCGCGGCGCCCGGCCGCGTTTCGGCCGCGACTATATTATTCCGGCGCCTTTCGACCCGCGCCTCATCTCCATCATTCCGCCCGCCGTGGCGCTGGCGGCGATGGACAGCGGCGTCGCGCGACGCCCCATCGTCGACATGAAAGCCTATCGCGCTGAGCTATCGGCGCGGCGCGATCCGATCGCCGGGCTGATGCAGACGATTCACGAACGCGTGCGGCGTGATCCCAAGCGCGTCGTGTTCGCCGAGGGCGAAGAGGAGCAGGTCATCCGGGCCGCGCTTTCCTTCGTCCATCAGGGTTTCGGACGCGCCGTGCTTGTCGGCCGGGAGGATCGCGTCATGGAAGCGGCGGCGAACGCCGGCCTTGAGCTTCCCGCAGAGATCGAAATCCACAACGCCAAACTCTCGAGCCGCAACTCGGTCTATGCGCAGTTCCTGTTCGAGCGCCTGCAGCGCAAGGGCTATCTGATGCGCGACTGCCAGCGGCTGATCAATCAGGACCGCAATCATTTCGCCGCGGCGATGGTGGCGCAGGGCGACGCCGACGCCATGGTGACGGGCGTCACGCGCAATTTCTCCCACGCGCTCGAAGACGTGCGCCGCGTCATCGACCACAAGCCCGGCCACCGCGTCATCGGCGCGTCGATCATTCTCGCAAACGGCCGCGTCGTCGTCGTCGCCGATACCGCGATCACCGAAATGCCCGACGCCCACGAACTTGCCGAAATCGCCATCGAGGCGGCCGGCGTTGCGCGCCGCATCGGACTCGTGCCGCGGGTCGCCATGCTGGCCTTTTCGACATTCGGCTATCCGCCCGGCGAGCGCACCGCGCGGGTGCACCAGGCGGTCAACGTTCTCGACCAGCGGCGCGTCGATTTCGAATATGAGGGCGAGATGGGCGCGGACATTGCGCTCAACAAGGATTTGATGAGCGCCTATCCGTTTTCGCGACTCACCGAGACGGCGAACGTTCTTGTCATGCCAGCGTTTCATTCGGCGGCTATTTCGACAAAAATGTTACAGGAACTTGGCGGCGCGACCGTTCTCGGTCCGCTGATCGTCGGACTCGACAAACCGATTCAAATCGTCCAACTCGGCGCGACGGACACGGAGATCGTCAATATGGCGGCGCTCGCCGCCTTCGGCGTCGGCGGATGAGCCACCCTCCCCTTGATGGGTAGAGTCGCGCCGTAGGCGCGGGGCGGGCTGAATCGCGCGTCCCGCACCTCACCCCACCCGCGCGGCTTCCGCCGCGCGACCTCCCCCTGGGGGAGGTAATCGCACATGAAGCGAGAGACTGACACTGATGAACATTACGATGATTGGCTCTGGTTATGTGGGTCTGGTCTCGGGCGCCTGTTTCGCCGACTTCGGTCATAACGTCATTTGCGTGGACGCGGACGCGAACAAGATCGAGCGCCTGAAGGCGGGCGAGATTCCGATCTTTGAACCGGGCCTCGACGAGCTCGTCGCCAATAATGTCGAACAGAACCGGCTCTCCTTCACCACCGAACTCGAGTCCTCGGTAAGGGGCGCGGACGCGGTTTTCATCGCTGTCGGCACGCCGTCGCGGCGCGGCGACGGCCATGCGGATCTGTCCTTCGTCTACGCCGTCGCACAGTCCATCGCCAAAGCGCTCGAAGGGTTCACGGTCGTCGTCAACAAATCGACCGTCCCCGTCGGCACCGGCGACGAAGTCGAGCGCATCATTCGCGAAGTCAATCCCAACGCCGATTTCACCGTCGTTTCCAATCCTGAATTCTTGCGCGAAGGCGCGGCGATCGAAGATTTCAAACGCCCCGACCGCGTCGTCATCGGCATCGAAGATCCGCGCGCGCGCGAAGTGATGGAGGAAATCTACCGGCCCCTGTCGCTGAACGCGCCGCCGCTGGTCTTCGTTGGGCGCCGCACGTCGGAGCTCACGAAATACGCGGCCAACGCATTTCTCGCGACGAAGATCACCTTCATCAACGAAATCGCCGATCTGTGCGAGAAGGTCGGCGCCGACGTACAGGAGGTCGCGCGCGGCATCGGACTCGACAAGCGCATCGGCGCGAAATTCCTGCACGCCGGCCCCGGCTATGGCGGCTCCTGCTTTCCGAAAGATACGCTGGCGCTGATCAAGACCGGGCAGGACGAAGGCGCGGCGCTGCGCATCGTCGAAACGGTGGTCGCCGTCAATGACGCGCGCAAGCGGGCGATGGCGCGCAAGGTCATCCATGCGCTCGGCGGCTCGGTGCGCGGCAAGAAGATCGCGCTCTTGGGATTGGCCTTCAAGCCCAACACCGACGATATGCGCGACGCGCCCTCGCTCGCCATCGTCGCCTCTCTCGCGGGCGACGGCGCGCAGGTGCACGCTTATGACCCCGAGAGCATGGCGCAGGCGCGTCCGCTGATGCCGGAAGTCACTTTCCACGACAACGCCTATTCGGCGCTTGAAGGGGCCGACGCGCTCGCCATCGTCACCGAATGGGACGCGTTTCGCGCGCTCGATCTCGATCGGGTCAGGAGCCTCTTGAAGCAGCCGATCATCGTCGATCTGCGCAATGTCTATCGCCCCGGCGACGTGCGCAAACGCGGCTTCACCTATGTGAGCGTCGGACGGACGTGAGAGGGCTTACGCGAAGGATTGTGGCGTGACGGACGACGAAAAAGCCATTCGCGCATTGGTCGAAGCCTGGATGGCCTGCAGCAAAGCGGGCGACCTTTCAGCCGTGCTCGATCTGATGACGGATGACGTGATTTTTATGACGCCGGGTGGAAAGCCATTCGGAAAGGAAGCCTTCGCCGCCGCTTCGGAAAATATGAAGAACGTCGCGATCGAGGCGCGCAGCGACATCCAGGAGCTCTGCATTTTTGGCGACTGGGCCTATATGCGCAGTTACATGGAGATGACGGCGACGCCTCTGGGCGGCGCGCCGGTGCGTCGGAGCGGACATACGCTGACGATTCTGCGTAAGGAAGCCGACGGAAAATGGCGGCTTGCCAGAGACGCGAATCTTTTGGCTACAGAAAAATCCTGAACCGAAAGATTTGCGGCCATCGTCTTGCGCAGCTACCGCGCCGCATCCTCACAAAGAACAAAGCGCCGGCCACGGGGGGCCGGCGCTTTTTTGCATTCGTGAGCGACGCCTACTGCGCCGCGAGTTTAATCTCGGGATAGGTGCACTTCTCGTCGCTTTTCGCCGCGA